>JAFDDG010000002.1 GCA_019310965.1 Deltaproteobacteria bacterium | reverse complement strand
TCGGTGGTGCCGACCAGCACCTTGTCGTGCCACGGGATCATGAAGAGCACGCGCCCGTCGTCGGTGCGGGGCACCATCAGCGCGCTGTCGCTGGGCTGGAAGGAGCGATCGAGCACGAGGTGTACGCCTTGGCTGGGAGTCGTGGTGACGTTGGCCTCGGGGTCGTCGAGGCGGCGCAAATTGTCGGCGAAGACGCCGGTGGCGTTGATTACGACCCGCGCGTGGATACGCAGTTCGCGGCCGGTCTCGGCATCGATTGCGACGACCCCACACACCTGGCCGGCTTCCTTCACGAACTCGACGACGCGCGTGTGGTTGACGACGACTCCGCCGTGGTCAGCAGCGGTTCGCGCGAGCGACAGTGCCATGCGCGCGTCGTCGAACTGCGCGTCGTGGTAGCGCACACCGCCCATCAACTCGTTGGGCTCCACGTTCGGGATCTCGCGCAGCGTCTCTTCGCGGTCGAGGATCACGCTCGGTGCGATCTTGCGATCCCGCGCCAGGGCGTCGTACATCTTGAGCCCCACGCCGTAGAAGGGGCCTTCCCACCACCTGTAGCGCGGCACGACGAATGCCAGGTCGTGCACCAGGTGCGGCGCGTTGCGACACAGATTGCCGCGCTCGCGCAGGGCTTCGAGAACGAGTCCGATGTTGCCCTGCTGCAGGTAGCGAACGCCGCCGTGCACCAGCTTGGTGCTGCGGCTCGACGTGCCCTTGGCAAAATCAACTGCTTCGAGCAGAGCCGTCCGGCAACCCCGGCTCGTCGCGTCGACCGCGCAGCCGAGACCGGTCGCTCCACCACCGATCACCAGCACGTCGAAGGCCTCGCCCGCCGATAGCGCGTCGATCATCGCGTCGCGGTTCACGGCGGAAGATTAGCAGCAACCGGGGACGCCCTTGCCTCTTGCCTATTCAGAGGCCGCTCGAGATGTGTGCCGCCTGGCCGAAAAGGCAAGAGGCAGGGGCGTCCCCGCCAAATCGCTAGAAGCCGAGGGCTTCCTGGCGTTGGTCGGCCCACGCGGACAGTGCGGTCTCTATCTCGTGCGGGAGGTTGCGGAAGCACATGCCCATGCCCACTGGGAGGTTCTGGCGCATGAAATCACCCGGGACGTTGGCCATGACGACTTGCCCGCCGACGCGCACAGGGCCGTCGGCCATCGGCAGGTCCATGACGACTCGCGCGCCGGGAATGTTGGGGCGCCACGTGGCGAGGTAGCAGCCACCGGCCGAAAGCGAATACACGCGCGCCGGCTTGCGCCGCGTGCCGGCGTAGATCGCGATCGGCCAGTCGGCCGGCGCGCGCAGCAGCGAGCGGTCGCCGAGGACGATCCGCGAGGAGGCCAGGGCGCGATTGATCTGGAAACGCAGTGTGTGATCGTCCGCCGGCTCCCACAGCGCGAATTCGATGCCGGCGCCGCGCAGCAGTGCGCGCGCTTCGGCGTCTGGTCGCTGCCCGGTGGCGACGAAGGTCAGCTCTCCGCTGGGCTCGAGCCTGCGCATGAAGCGCAGCGCCGTGCTCAGATCGAAGGTGGGAAGATCCACCGGCAGGATGACGCTCGCGACGTCGGGCCCGCGCGCCCGCAGCAGCCGCTCCGCCTGGTCCGGCGCCTTGCACGGCAGCACTCCGTAGCCCAGCTGTCGCAGCCGCGTGCCCAGTCGGCGCATGGCCGGGCTGCCCGAGTCGAGGATCGCGATCGCACTCTTGGCCACCCTGTTGCCTCCGGGACGGTCGCTTGCCGTCCGTATGGGTGTCGGCCTGGCGGCGCTGCAACTTGGTGATAGACGTCACCCGGGACTCGTTGGTGCTGGACAGGTGCTGTGCGGCTGCAAGCAAACGACCTGCCTCAGCAGCGGATTCCTTCGGGAAATCTCCGATGCAGGCTGGCGTCGCTCTACGGCGTGCGGCTGATCAGCGCTCGCCGTCGGGGGACGAGAGCCGTGCCAGCAGGCTCGAGGTGTCCCAGCGCCTGCCGCCCTGGGCATCGACTTCCGCGTAGAACTCGGCCACGAGTTCCGCGAGCTCGAGCTTCGCTCCGTTGCGCCGGGATTCATCCAGGGCAAGGCCGAGATCCTTGCGCATCCACTCGACGGCGAAGCCGAAGTCGTACCGGCCTTCCAGCATCGTGGCTGCCCGGTTGTCCATCTGCCAGCTCTGTGCGGCGCCCTGCGAGATCGCGTCGACGACGGCGTGCGCGTCGAGCCCGGCCTGCTTCGCGAAGTGCAGGCCCTCGGCGAGCCCTTGCAGCGTACCGGCGATGCAGATCTGGTTCACCATCTTGGCCAGCTGGCCACTGCCGGTGGGCCCCAGGTGGACGAGCTTGCGCGCGTAGGCCTCCATCGCCGGGCGCGCGCGATCGAACGCCGCGAGCTCACCTCCCACCATCACCGTGAGGCGGCCCTGCTCCGCGCCGGACTGGCCGCCGGACACCGGCGCGTCGAGGCAGCCGGCGCCGCGGGCGCGTGCCGCGGCGTCGAGCTCGCGGGCGAGTGTCGCCGAGTCGGTCGTGTGGTCGACGAAGATGGCCTGCGGCTCGAGCGCCTCGAACGCGCCCCCCGGCGCCAGCGTGATCGCGCGGACGTCGTCGTCGTTGCCGACGCACGCGAAGACGAGTTCGGCGCCCCGAGTGGCCTCGGCGGGTGTTGCTGCGATCGAGCCCGCGTGCTCGCGCGCCCAGTCTTCGGCGCGCGAGCGCGTGCGGTTGTACACGCTGACGCGATGGCCTGCGCTCGCGAGATGCCCGGCCATCGGGCCGCCCATCACACCGAGCCCGAGAAAAGCGACGTTCATGGCGCGGGCAGTCTACCGCGGTCTGCGAATTGGCGGCGCACCGGAGCGTCCCGTAGCCTGCGCCCATGGCCGACAAGCCCTTCCGGCTGTTGCCGCGGCTCAGCGACCGCAACCGGCATTTCTGGCAGGGGGGCGAACACGGTGAGCTGCGCTTCCTGCGCTGCGAGCCCTGCCGGAGCTTCATCCACCCGCCGCAGCCGGTGTGTCCGGACTGCCTCGGCAAGCAGCTCGCTCCGGCCGCCGTCTCGGGGCGCGCCACGGTGCTGACCTTCACGTTGAACCATCAGCCGTGGGTGCCGTCTCCCGACCACCCCTATTGCATCGCGATCGTCGAGATCGAGGAGCAGCGCGGATTGCGCTTGATGACCAACATCGTCCACTGTCCGGCGGAGCGTGTCAGCATCGGCATGCCGGTGCAGGTGGTGTTCGAGAAGCACGAAGATGTCTGGATTCCGCTCTTCGAGCCGCGTGAGGATCCGGCATGACCGAAGGCCTCGCCCGCCGCGCGTGCATTACAGGGGCCGCTCAGTCGCAAGTCGGGCGTCGCCTGGGCCGCGATCCGCTCGAGCTCACCCTCGACGCGTGCATCGCAGCCATCGAGGATGCGGGGCTCAGCCGCCAGGACATCGACGGGCTCGCGACGTATCCGGGAAATGTCGGCACGCCGAGGGGCTTTTCCGGCGCCGGCATCAGCGAGGTGCACGACGCGCTGCGGCTCGAGCTCGACTGGTTCGACGGCGGCCCGGAACAGCCGGGGCAGCTCGGTGCGGTGATCAATGCCTGCATGGCTGTTGCGACCGGCGTGGTGAAGCATGTGCTGGTCTTTCGCTCCGTGTGGGAGGGCACGGCCCAGGGCAAGGGCGGGCGCCAGGGGCTCGGACTCCCTGGGGAGGAGGGTGGCTCCGGCAGGGCTCCGCGCATGAGCGGAATGATGGAGTTCACGCTTCCATTTCGTTCGTACTCCGCCGCGAACTGGATCGCAATGTCTGCCCAGCGCCATTTCTACGAGTACGGCACCACTCGCGAGCAGCTGGCACAAATCGCCCTCAACGCACGCAGCAACGCGGCACTCAATCCGAAGGCGATCTACCGCGAACCCATGAGCCTCGACGACTATCTCTCGGCGCGGATGATCTCGACCCCGTTCTGCCTCTACGACTGCGATGTGCCCGTCGACGGTGCGACCGCCGTCGTCGTGTCGAGCACGGAGGCCGCTCGCGATTGCCGGAAGCCGGCGCTGTGGGTCGAGTCGGTGGGCTCGGCTCTGCGCGGGCGGCCTTCATGGGACCAGTTCGACGACCTGACGACGATGGCGCTGCGCGATGCCGGCGCCATGCTCTGGGAGCGCACGGACCTGAAGCCCGCCGATGTTGACGTCGCGGAGCTCTACGATGGCTTCAGCTTCATCGCGCTGGCGTGGCTCGAGGCGCTGGGTTTCTGCGGAAAGGGCGAGGGTGGTGCCTTCGTCGAAGGCGGCGCGCGCATCGCCCGCAACGGCGAGCTTCCGCTCAACACCCATGGTGGTCAGCTCTCTGCCGGACGCCTGCACGGCTACGGCTTCCTGCACGAGGCCTGCGTGCAGCTCTGGGGCGAAGGGGGCGAGCGACAGGTGCCCGGCGACCCGAGAGTGGCAGTGGCTGCCGCGGGAGGAGGACCGCTCGGTGGTTGTCTGTTGTTGCGACGCGATTGAAGCGACCTGACTTCGGGGGGCCATGCTCGCGTGCTCGCGTGAAGCCATAGGCGTGACCGAGCTGCGAGTGATGGCCGCGGCAGTCGGCTCCGGAGCGTTCGAGACCGTGGAGCCTCGTTATCCGGAAATTGAGATCGAGGGCCGGCGGCTGCGCCTCGATCCGCCCTGAGTCGCGCGATCAGGGGCCGATGACGCCCGTGCTGTGCAATTCCGAGATCTCGTCGTCGCTGAGTGCCAGAACCTCGCGCAGAACCTCGTCGGTATGCTCGCCGAGCCCGGGGAAGCTGCGCACGAGCCCTTCCGGTGTGCTGGAGAGCTTGATCGGATTGCCGGCGAGCAGCATCGGCTCGCGATCGGGGATGGGCACCTCGATCAGCATGTCGTGGGCTGCCACGTGCGGGTCGTCGACGAGATCCCGTCCCGTGTTCGAAGGTCCAGCCGCGATGCCCTGCTCGGCGAACAGGCGCGCCGCCTCGAGCTTGGTCTTGTCGCGGGCCCAGGCTTCGATGGCGGGACGTACGATCGGCTCGATGTTGCGCGCCCAGTCGTCGCGGGTGGCGAACTCGGGGCTGCCCACCCACTCGGGCTTGCCGATGGATTTCGCGAGTCTCTCGAAGTGGTGCTCGCGGAAGACGGCGATCACGAAGTAGCCGTCCCGGGCGCGGAAGGCTCCCACGATGGCGGTGCGCCCGGCCGCCGCGTGGCTCGCGTCCGCGCCGAGCGAGTGCAGCTGCGGTGTCATGTCCGCCATCGCGATCATGCTGTCGTACATGGCGACGTCGACGTGCTGGCCCTTGCCGGTCTGGTCGCGTTGGCGCAGGGCCGAGAGAATGCCGATGATGCAGTAGAGGGCGGTGGCATTGTCGCCGAGGCCCTGGGCCGGTACGACGCCCGGCGGGTCGTCGCCCTTGCGGTTCGGCTCGAGCAGGCCTCCCATCGCTTCGGCGATCGGTCCGTAGGCCGGCCAGCGCTTGTAGGGTGAAGGGCGCAGGTTGCCGAAGCCCGAGATCGACGCGTAGATGACCCGGGGTGCCAGCGCGTGGACGTCCGCGTAGCCGAGCCCCAACGCGTCGAGGCTGCCGGCCTTGAAGTTCTCCGCCACCACGTCGAAGTGGGACGCCATGCGCAGGACGAGGTCGCGGCCGGCTTCGCTCTTGAGGTCGATGCCGACGCTGCGCTTGCCGAGGTTGTTGCGCAGGTAGGTGGCTCCGACCTCGCGTCCGGTGTGGTCGACGACGCGCGGGGTGGCACCGCGACCCGTGTCGCCGTGCTCCGGATGCTCGACCTTGGTCACGTCCGCCCCCAGGTACGCCAGCAGCTGGGTGGCGAACGGCAGCGCCTGCATCTGCTCGAGGGCCAGGATGCGCAGGCCCTCGAGGGGGCGTCGCACGGCCGGGTCGGCCGCCGGGAGGGTGTTTCCGATGCGCACGCCAGTTTGCCTCCTGCATCGCGGCCGCTGCCGCGGGCAGCAGATACTATACGCTGCGTATCGAAATTGCCGCGGGAGTGCGGGCGCGCCGCGGCCGCCCGCTCGGCTGCGGCGTGTCGCGGCATTTTGACAGCCGCGGCACAATTAGGATACGCTGCGTCTCGTATTTCAATCGGTCGGCCTAGGCCGGTCCCAACATCCTGGGAAACAGCGACTTGTCCGCTCCCCCCGCACTTCGTGGCGTGACCGTGCTCGATCTGGCGACCGTGGGGCCCGCCGCGCGCTGCACCCGCCTGCTGGCCGACTACGGTGCGCGGGTCATCAAAGTGGGCGCTCCGCCGCGCAAGGCCGGAGTGCAGGTGGACCCGAACTTTCACGCCTACGGCGGTTCGCGCTTCATGAAGCGTGTGCGGCTCGACCTGAAAGCCGAGGAGGGCAAGGCGGTCTTCATGCGGCTCGCGGAGCAGTCCGACGTCGTGATCGAGAGCTTCCGGCCCGGCGTCGTGGCGCGGCTCGGGATCGGTTACGACGAAGTGCGGCGGGTGAACGAGGGCATCATCTACTGCTCCACCAGCGGCTATGGCCAGGACGGGCCGATGAAGACCTGGGCCGGCCACGACATCAACTACCTCGCGGTCGGCGGCTATCTGCACTGCGCGGGCCGACGCGGAGACGGCGGTCCGGCGCTTCCCGGTGCCACCGTGGCGGATAGCGCGGCCGGCGGCATGCACGCGACGATCGCCATCATGGCGGCGCTGCTGCGCCGCGCCCAGACGGGCGACGGCGAGTACCTCGACGTCTCGGTCGCCGAGGGCGTGCTCTCGCTGACGTCTCTCAACATCGACGCGCATCTGGCGACGGGCGACGAGCCCGGCCCGGGCTACGACATCCTCACCGGACGTTATGCGTGTTACGATATCTACCAGGCCGGGGATGGGAAATGGCTCTCCGTCGGTGCCATCGAGTCCGCCTTCTATGCGAACCTGTGCAAAGCCCTCGGCTGCGAGAAGTGGATTGCGCACCAGTTCGACGACGCTGCGCAGGAAGAGATCCGGCATGATTTCCGTACGGCCTTTGGCAAGCGGGAGCGCGACGAGTGGGCTGCGGAACTCGGGCCCGGAGACTGCTGCGTCGCTCCGGTGCTGAGCATGCCCGAGATCGCGAATGACCCGCATCTCGAGCAGCGCGGCGCATTCTCGCAAGCGCGCCATCCCGAGCACGGGGTCTTCAGGCAGGTGGCGCCGGTGCTGGCGGGCATGAACCCGGTGGACGAGCCCGTCGCCGTGAGACCATCGTCGGAGACCGACACGGAAGAGTTGCTCCGGGAGGTGGGCTTCCCGGCAGAGGAATTCGAGAAGTTGAAGGGCGCGGGCATCGTCGCCTGACCCGGAGGAGGAGTCCATGTCCGATTTGCCGGCCGAGGTTCAGGGATGGATCGGCCAGAAGCGTTACGAGCAGGAAGGCGAGTTCGATGTCGAGCGCGGCTACATCTTCACGACCTGCTCGTCGACGGAGAACGCCAATCCCATCTACTGGGAGGAGAAGGCCGCCAACGAGATCACGGATGGCTTCATCGCGCTGCCCTCGATGATCTCGGTGTGGTTCCGTCCACACCATTGGGCGCCGAAGCGCGAGGAGCAGGTGTTGCCGCTCCAGGTGCACTTCGACTTGAAGGCAATCTTCGATCTTCCCGAGGCGGTGATGAGTGACAACACCGTGACCTTCGGCGAGCCCGTGCGCCCGGGCGACAGGCTGCGCACCTGGCAGACCCTGCGCTCCTGTAGCGGGGAGAAGAAGACCAAGCTCGGCACCGGCCGTTTCTGGGACATCGATGTCGAATACGTGAACCAGCGCGGCGAATGGGTCGGAACCGACAGCTACACCGGCTACGGCTACCGGAGGGACTAGACAATGGCGTATCAGATACTCACCGTGGATCAGGTGAAGCCCGGGTCGGAGCTGCCGGAACTCGCGATCGACGTGAAGCCCGTGACCATCGTGCTCGGCGCCATGGCCGCTCGTGACTGGCGACCGCAGCATCACGACTACAAGTTTGCGACCGAGAACAACGGCGTGCGCGACATCTTCATGAATACGCCGAACCTCGCGGCGTGGTTCGAGAAGTACGTGACCGACTGGACCGGACCCTACGGCCGCCTGGGCTGGATCCGCTTCCGCATGAAGGACAGCGTGTTTCCCGGCGAGACCATGGTTTTCACCGGCGTCGTGACGGGCGTCGACACCGACGAGGCCGGCTGTGCCTGGGCGGAGGTCGCGCTCACCCTCACCACCGGCGGTCGGGTGACCACATTGTGTACCGCGCGCGTTGCGCTTCCGGCGACCGAGGGCGACAACCCGTGGCAGCGCAAGGGCGACCAGTGGAAGCCCCAGCCGGCTCAGCACTGAGCGAAGAGGGGCGCCCCCGCTCCCGCTTCGCCGCTCCCGCCGGCCGCGCTCAGAGTTCGAAGGGTCCCCGGTCCAGCTGCTCTCGGATCGGCTCGAACGCGGGTTGGAGCATGGCGCGGCGCTGCCAGTTGGCGCCGTCGACGACCAACGAGCAGCCGGTGATGTAGGCGGCGTATGGCGAGGCCAGGTAGGTTGCAGCCCAGCCGAGCTCGCGCGGGAGCCCTACGCGGCCGGCGGGGGCGCGGCTGTTCTCGCCCTGGCCGCGCTCCGGTACGCCCTTGATGTCCTCGGTCTCGTCGGCATGCGGAAAGAGGCCCGGCACGAGTCCGTTCAGGCGGATGCCGTAGGGTGCCCACTCGACCGCAAGCGTCTCGACCATGTTCTTCACGCCGGCCTTGGCGGCCGCCGAGTGGGCGAAGCCCGGACCGCCGGTCCAGGCGTAGGACGCTCCGACGTTGATGATCGAGCCGGGCGCTCCTGCCGCGATGTGCCGCCTAGCAAATTCGCGTGAGCAGTTGAAGGTGCCGTTCAGCACGATGTCGACGACGCTGCGCCATGCGTTGGGGCTCATATCCTCGGCCGGGACCGGGAAGTTTCCGGCGGCGTTGTTCACCAGCGTGGCCGGCAGGTCGGCGGCCTTCTCGACAGCGTCGAAAGCCGCGGCGATCTGCTCTGGGTCGCGGATGTCGCAGCCGGCCGCAATGGCCTCGCCTCCGGCCTCCTTCACGGCAGCGACGCCTGCCGCACGGTGCTCTTCCTTGCGGCTCAGAATGCCGACGAAGGCGCCCAGGCGCGCGAATTCGGCTGCGATGGCTTTGCCGAGTCCGGTGCCCCCGCCGGTCACCACGACCGTCTGTCCGTCGAACGTTCCGGGCGGAAGCGCGCTGGTTCCCAAGGGCGGCGGCTCGGGCAAGCCCATGTTTCGGCTCTCCTCGTCGGTGCGACGGAGGCGGATGATACTCTATGGTCCGAGGTCCCGTGAGCGAAGTCCGCAACATCGATACCGGATGCGATGAGCTCCTGTGTCGCGTCGACGAGCGTGTGGGCATCGTGACGCTGAATCGTCCCGAGGCGCGCAACGCGCTCACCGGGGACATGAAGGCCGCGCTGGTCGAGTGGATGCCGCGGCTCGGCGCCGACCCGGACGTCGGATGCGTGCTCCTGGCCGGAGCCGGTGGCGCGTTCTGCTCGGGCGGAGACACGAAGGGAATGGCCCGAGAAGGCAAGCCTCCGTCGCCGGAAGAGCGCAAGCGCATCCTGCGCTGGGAGCATTCTCTTCCCGAAGCCATCCACCGTTTGGAGAAGCCGGTGGTGGCCGCGCTGGCAGGCCCGGCCGCGGGTGCCGGGCTCTCGATCGCACTGGCCTGCGATCTGCGCATCATGGCGCAAAGTGCGTTCGTCACCACATCTTACGCTCGGCTCGGACTTTCTGGCGATTACGGCGGCAGCTGGTTCATGACGCATCTCGTAGGCACGGCCAAGGCCCGCGAGCTCTATTTCACGGGGGAGCGCGTCGATGCCGCCGAGTGCGCGCGGCTCGGGCTCGTGAATCGCGTGGTCCCGGACGCCGATCTCGAGCGGGAGGCGCTGGCGTTGGCCGGGCGCATCGCTGCGGGTCCTCCCATCGCATTGCGCTACATGAAGGACAATCTGAACCGCGCGCTCACAGACGGCCTGCCGGCGCTTCTGGACATCGAGTGCGAGCGCATGGTGCGGGGGGCGCAGACCGACGACTACCTGGAGGCCGTGAAGGCCTTCCAGGAGAAGCGCGCTCCCGAGTTCAAGGGGAAATAGCGCCTTCTCTCGACTTCCTTGTACAGCAAATGGAGATCGCCATGAGCAGCGACACGATCACGCTCGAGATCGATGGCCACGTTGCGATCCTGAGCAACAACCGTCCCGACAAGCACAACGCGGCCAACAACGAGATGGACGCGCGACTGTGGGAAGCGCTGCGGGAGATCCAGGCACGGGACGACGTGCGCGCTGTCATCTGGCGCGGCAATGGCGAGTCGTTCTCGTCGGGTCGCGACCTGACGGAGCTGGGCGGCCGCCCGGGTGGCATCAGCGATCTCGAGTTCATCGAGCGGGGCCACCGCGGTACGCAGGGGTTCTTCACGATCCAGGCGCCGATCATCTGTGCGCTCAAGGGCTGGGTGATCGGCGGCTCGTTCGAGCGATCGCTGCTCTGCGACATCCGCGTTGCAGGGGAGAGTGCGAAGATGCGGCTGCCGGAGGTGATGCACGGCGTGTTGCCCGATACCGGTGGCACCGCGCGGCTGGTGCAGATGGCGGGGCACGGGCTGGTGGCGGATCTTGCCCTGACCGGCCGCATCATGCCTGCCGCAGAGGCGCTGGCGCATGGTATCGTCTCGCGGGTGGTGGCCGACGACGCCCTCGATGAGACGGTTCTCGAAATGGCTCGCGCCATTGCCAAGGCTCCGCCTTTCACGGTGAAGATGTTTCGCCGCAACCTCAGCCGCATGGTCGACCCGTTGGTGCACAGCAGCATGCGGGACGAGGCGGTGACGCAATCGATGGTGTTCCAATCACATGATTACGCCGAGATGAGGGCCGCGCGTGCTGATGAACGCGAGCCCGAGTATCGCGGTCGTTAGTCGGAGGGTCCAGCATGGTGCGCATTCTGGTCGGCATCGCGGTTTTCGCGATGATCCTGACAGGCCTGGTCTGGCTGGCGGGGACGGGGCGGCTGGCGGAGGACTGGCACGCCGGTGCGCCGCAGGCGCCGGAGGTGACGCCGCGCAGCGTGGCGGTGCGCGCCGCGCAGCAGCGCGAGGCCGCCTTCCTGGCCGGCGTTTCGCAGCCCAAGCAGATTCTCTTCGGCGATCTGCACGTGCACTCGACCTTCTCGACGGACGCCTTTCTCGCTTCGCTCCCGTTGACGGGCGGGCAGGGCATGCATCCGGTTTCGGATGCCTGCGACTTTGCGCGGCACTGCGCGGCGCTCGACTTCTGGTCGATCAACGACCACGCCCAGGCGCTCACCCCGCGACGCTGGAACGAGACCGTCGAGGCGGTTCGGGCGTGCAACGAGGTGGCGGGCGACGCCGCGAATCCGGACAGCGTCGCCTATCTGGGCTGGGAATGGACGCAGGTCGGCGACACGCCGGACAACCACTACGGCCATAAGAACGTCATCCTTCGCGATCTCGCTGATGGCGCCATCCCGCTGCGCCCGATCTCCGCGATGCCGCCGGCGGGCACCGAGGCCGGCGACGTGCCGAGCGCCTGGGGCCTCGGCCTCGGCGCCCTGCTCGCGCCGACCAGCGGTGGGCTCGACATGGCGCGCTACTTCCAGGAGCTGCTCGATACGCCCGACTGCGCGTCGGCGTCCGACACGGATTGCATCGAGCGGGCGGCGACTCCTCGGCAGCTCTTCGACAAGCTCGATGCGCTAGGCCACGCATCGCTGGTGATTCCGCACGGCACCACCTGGGGCTTCTACACGCCGCCGGGCTCGAGCTGGGAGAAGCAGCTCACGCCAGAGATGCACGACCCCGAGCGGCAGACACTCGTCGAGGTCTACTCCGGCCACGGCAACTCCGAGGAGTATCGCGCCTGGCGGGATGCGGAGTTCGCCTCCGACGGCAGCGCGTCGTGCCCCGAGCCGCGGCACGGCTATGAGCCGTCGTGCTGGCGAGCCGGTGAGATCATCCGGATGCGCTGCGCGGAGGACGGCGAGGAGACGAGTGTCTGCGAAGAGCGCGCCGTCGCCGCGCGGCAGCATTATGTTGACGCCGGGGTCTCCGGCTTTCTCAGCGTGCCAGGGCAGCAGGCGGGAGAGTGGAGCGTCGCTGGCCAGTGCCGAGACTGCTTTCAGCCCGCCTTCAACTACCGGCCGCTGAGCTCCGCCCAGTACATGATGGCGCTATCGAACTTCGATGCCGGGGGCGACCCGCTGCGTTTCCGCTTCGGCTTCATGGCGTCGAGCGACAATCACTCGGCGCGTCCCGGCACCGGCTACAAGGAGTTCTGGCGTCGCGAGATGACCGAGCAGCGCTTCGGCGAGTTCGAGAACACGCTGCTCGCCGGCAATGCGCCGAGCTCCGATCCGGAGCCCGAGTCCGTGGCCTTCGATCGCGACGCGAGCCCCGCTGGCTTCTTCGGCCTCATGGAGACCGAGCGCCAGGCCTCCTTCTTCTTGACGGGCGGCCTCATCGCGGCCCACTCCGAGGGGCGCGACCGCGGTGCCGTCTGGGACGCCATGGCGCGCCGCGAGGTCTACGGCACCAGCGGTCCGAAGATTCTGCTCTGGTTCGATCACATCGATCCCACGACGGGTCGGCGCCTCCCCATGGGCAGCGAGTTCGAGACCGACCGGAACCCGGCCTTCCAGGTGCGCGCTCTCGGCTCTTTCGAGCAACAGGAGGGCTGTCCGGCCGAGGCGGAAGAGGCTCTCGGCGAAGAGCGCCTCGCTTATCTGTGCGGTGGCGAGTGTGACAACCCCTCGACCCGGCGCCGCGCCATCACGCGCGTCGAGGTCGTGCGCATCCGCCCCCAGTCGACGCCGGGCGAGTCGCTGGACGCGCTCATCGAGGACCCCTGGAAGGTGCTGCCCTGCACGCCGGACGAAGCCGGCTGCCGCGTGACTTTTCGCGACTCCGAGTACGAGACGTTTCATCGCGACACGGTGTACTACGTGCGAGCTATCGAAGAGCCCAGCCAGGCTGTCGACTACGACGGCGTCGCGTGCCTCGGCACCGAAGTCGACGACGACTGCCTCGGCGAGACCGAGCAGCGCGCCTGGAGCTCGCCGATCTTCGTGGACTGGTTGCCGTAGCCTGACATTTCTGTGTTAGGCTTATGATATGCGTCTGGCTTGCTTGGGCGTCGTGAGCGTGTTGTTGCTGGTGGGATGCACCACGCCGGCTCGGCTGGCGGTGGATGAGAGAGCCTGGATCCAGCTCGAGACCGAGAACTTCACGATCTGGACCTGCGTCAGCGAGGCGCGAGCCAGGCGCCTCGGGCAGCGCATGGAGCTGTTTCGTAGCGTTGCGGAATTCGTGATCGGGCAAAGGCTGCCGAAGGCTCGGCTCCCGATTCGGATGATCGCGTTTCCGGACTTGCCGACATACTCGACGTTTGCGGGCCGGGGAAGTGCTGGTCTCTATATGCCTTCGATGAGCGAGAACTTCATGCTGGCCTCGTTGAAGTGGTCGAGGGCTGGCGGGACGACGACGTCCGTGATCCAGCATGAGTACGTCCACTTTCTTCTCGATCAGCATGCGAAGTTCATCTACCCCGCCTGGTACCACGAGGGGTTCGCCGAGCTTCTCGGGGCGACACGATTCCGAGGCAACGACGTGGAAATCGGTGGGATCACGAAGCACGGCGTTCCCTTCGTGACCTTCCGGCACCGCGATGTCTGGACGCACGTGCGCGACCTTCTGTCATACGGAGTGGGTGGGCATTCTGGCGACGATGTGGGGCAGCGATACCCGGAGTCCTGGGCACTCGTCCACTACCTCTACTTTGGGCGCAAGGGGATGGGAACTGGTCCCCGTCAGGTTGCACTCTACCTGCAGCTGATCGCGGAAGGCTCCTCGGTTTCCGATGCCGTCGAGGCGGCGTATGGCGTCAATGTGGACACACTCGACGAGGAGCTGCGTGCCTACGTCACGAAGGGGCATTATCCCGGTGCCACCATCGATCGGAGCAAATTTCCGTCTGCGCCCGAGCCGAAGGTCACGCCGCTTCCACGAATCGACGTTGCCCGGCAGTTGGGCGAGCTGGCGCGGCTTTTTGGCAATGATCGGGAGGCGCGAAATTACTTCGAGCGGGCGCTCGCGATCGAGCCCGACGATGCTGGAGCGCTCATGGGTCACGCCTTGCTCCTCGCGGACGACGAGAATAACGAAGAAGCGGAAGCGATGGCACGTGCGGCGCTCGCTGCCGCTCCCGAGGACGCGCGCATGCACCGCATTGCCGGCGACATTCTCCGCCAGCGTGCGGCGGACGAGAAGGAGGACCCGGCCGAGCGGGCGGCGCTCGCGCGTCGGGCTCGGAAGCACTACGTCAGGAGCTGGAAGCTCGACGATTCGGTTCCTGCTACCTATGCCAGCTACGGTTCGACGTTCCTGCTGGACGGTCAGGAAGCGGCGAGGGGTCTCAAGACCCTGGAGCACGCCCACGCGATGCTGCCGACCTCGATTCCAATCTTGAACTGGCTGGCCAGGGTGCACATGCAGGTCGGCAGCCGAGATGAGGCGCGGCGTCTCGCGCTGATGGCCTACTCGTCACCGATCTACGGCAGCGGGAGCATGCGGGAGGACGACGTCGAGAAGCTCGAGGAGCTTCTCGACGAGACTGGCGGTGTGCCGCGGGATGCCGACGATCAAGAGGACGACTAGCGCCCCGTTCTACGGCCGCAGTGTGTAGCTCCGCGGTCCGGTGTGCAGTGCCAGCTGGGACTGGATCTCGTCGATCCATTGCGCCAGGCGCACGCGGGTCTCGCGCGGGTCGATGACGTCGTGGACGCCGAAGGCTTCGGCGCGCGGAAAGACGGACTGTGCCGCGGCGATCTCGTCTTCGAGCTCACGGCGCCGGGCCTCCGGGTCAGGAGCGGCCTCGATCTCGCGACGGTAGGCCAGCGCCACGCCGCTCTCGACCGGCATGGAGCCGGCCTCCGCCGAGGGCCACGCCACCACGCTTGCGTTCTGGCCCAGGTGCACGCCGGCGGCCACGCCGAAAGCCTTGCGCACGATCACCGCGAACCACGGCACGCTGGTCTGCTGCACCGCGAACAGGGCCTCCATGCCGTGGCGGATGGTGGCGGCTTGCTCCGCGTCGGGGCCGATCATGAAGCCCGGTTCGTCTACGAAGCTCACCAGCGGCAGGTGGAAGTTGTCGCAGAGCTCGACGAAGCGGCGGATCTTGCGAGCGCTGTCGGCCGTCATCGAGCCGCTCGACTGAAAGCAGTCGTTGGCGATGACGCCCACCGAGTGTCCGTTCAGCCGCGCCAGGCTGGTGATCTGGGAGCGTCCGAAAAATGGCGTCAACTCGAAGCAGGAGCCACGGTCGAAGACCAGCTCGAGAATGCGGCGCATCTTGTAGGCGCGGCGCCGGTTGCGCGGCACGATATGGAGGAGAGCCTCCTCGCGCCGATCGATCGGGTCGTCGCTCTCGCTTCGCGGCGGCCGCTGCCAGACGTTCGGCGGAAGATACGAGAGGAAGCTGCGTACCTTCCGCCAGGCGTCGGCCTCGTCGGCCGCAAGGTTGTCGACGACGCCGCTCTTGGAGTGGACCTCTGCGCCGCCGAGCTCATCCTTGCTGATCTTGATGCCGAGAGCGCGCTCCACCAGCGCCGGCCCGCCAGTCACGATCTGAGCGGTCTCGCGGGTCATCACCGCGAAGTGCGACGCCACCAGCCGCGCCGCGGGAAAGCCCGCCACCGGACCGAGCGCCGCGCAGGCCACCGGCACGCTCGAGAGCGCCTCCATGCAGGCGATGTTCAGCAACGAAGGCGCCGTGAAGTCGTAGCCCGAGCGGCCCTTGGTGCCGCTCACGCCCTTGATCGACGCGCCGCCGCCCTCGAGCAGCCGCACCAGCGGAATGCGCCGGCGGATGGCGAGCTGGTCGATGTAGAGGCCCTTGCGCACGGAGCCCTCGGTGTAGGCACCGCCCTGGACGGTAAAGTCATCGCCGCCGATTGCGACGGGGCGGCCGTCGAGCTTCGCCACGCCCATCACCACGTTTGCCGGGGTGAAGCCCGTGAGCCGACCCTCGGCGTCGTGCTGCGGCACGCCGGCGATGCCGCCGTGCTCCTGGAAGCTGTCCTCGTCGACGAGCAGTGCTATGCGCTCGCGCACGCTGAGGCGCCCGCGCTCGTGCTGCTTTGCGACCGCCTCGCCGCCGCCCTGCTCGCGAGCCAGCTCGCGGCGTCGCTCGAGCTCCTCGACTTCCTTCTTCCAGCTCACGGTGGCAGATGATACCGAAGCTGGGGTGTCGCTCCGTCAGCTGTCCGGGGCGCGTGGCCCTGCGGGCAGTTTCCGGCGAGTGGCGTGCGCGTCGCGCATGACCTTTCGCCTGGGGGTTCGTATTTCGCCATTGCATCGGGGCTCCGCGGGAAGGCGCTGTCCCATCTCGGCGGCCCCTGTACGCGGGGACGGGCTGCGAGTAGTATTCTCGCCGCCATGCACCCGTTCCCCAAGCCCTCCGCCACTGTCGTCGTCGTGCGGGACGCGAGCCAGGGCTTCGAGGTCCTGCTCCTCGAGCGCAACACCGGCAAGAACGTCTGGGTGTTTCCGGGCGGCAAGGTCGATGAGGAGGACGGCCCGACCCACTGGCTGGAGGGTTGGGAGGAGGCGGGCCGGCAGGCTGCGGTGCGGGAGGCGCGCGAGGAAGCGGGCATCCATCTCGATGCCGCGAGCATGGTGACCCTCTCTCGCTGGGTCACGCCGGAGGTGGCGCCAAAGCGCTTCGACACGCTCTTCTTCCTGGCCTGGCTCCCGGCAGACGCACCCGTGCAGGTCGATGGCGGCGAGATCGCGAGCCATCGCTGGTTTTCTCCCCGCCTGGCCCTGTCGGCTCATCACGCCGATGAAATCCGTCTGCTGCCTCCCACCTTCGTCACGGTGAGCTGGCTCGTAGATCACGTGAGCGTCTCTGGCGCGTCGGCAGCCTTTGCGGCCGAGCCAACGCCGGTCTTCCGTCCGCAGATCTGCCAGCGGGACGAGGGCGTCTGCATGCTCTATCCCGGAGACGCGGGCTACGAGGCACGCGATCCCGGGGTTCCGGGGCCGCGTCATCGTTGCGTGATGGGACCATCGGGTCTCCGCTACGAACGGGACCAGCCGGTCTGAGCGTGCGGTTGCCCATGGAGAAGGGCGCGAAGGCAGACCGACATCGTTCGGGGGCGTTGGCGCCGCTGAGTGCAGGGGCTGCTGAGGTGCCGGAAGGTTTCCAGGGGCTTCGCCTGCCATGGGTCGCAAGCGCACTGCGCGAGTGACCCATGCCCCGAGTCGAGACCATTCGCAGTGCCATGGCCGGCTACGCGCCGGTGCTCCAGCCGCCCGGGAGCATGAACGCGGCTGTGGCGGTGACGCTCTGCGAGGACGAGCGCGGGACGAATCTGCTGCTGATCCGCCGTGCCGAGCGCGACGGCGACCCGTGGTCCGGTCACGTCTCCTTTCCCGGTGGACGCGTCGATGCGAGCGACGCCAGCCTGCGCCACGCCGCCGAGCGCGAAACCCGCGAGGAGGTCGGACTCGATCTCTCGACGGGTGAGTGGTTGGGGCAGCTCGATGATCTGCGCGGTGTTGCCGTGCCGATGGTCGTTTCGGCGTTCGTGTTCACGCTCGAGCGACCGGCGCCGCTGGTTCTCTCGGACGAGGTGCGGAGGGCCTTCTGGGTGCCGCTCGACGAGCTGCTCGATAGCTCGCGTCACGTGACCGAACCGTTCGACTATCAGGGGCGTGCCGTGAAGCTGCCGGCCATCGACGTCGGTGATGGTGACCGGCCGCCGCTGTGGGGGCTCACCTATCACTTTCTCGAGAAGTTCTTCTCGCTGCTGGGGTGCAGGCTCCCGGAGACCCTCTGGCGCGACGATCTGCAGCGCCCGGCGCAAGGAGGGGATTGAATGGGCGCAGCATGAAGATCGGCATTGCCTTTCACGCCACCGACGTCGCCATGAGCGCCGTGGAGCTCGCGCAGGAGGCCGACGCGCGCGGCTTCTACTCACTGTACCTCCCCGAGCACACGCACATCCCGACGAGCCGCCGCACGCCGGCGCCCACCGGCACGCCCGAGCTCGCCGAGGAGTACAAGCGCAGCCCCGACCCCTACATCGTGCTGGCCGCTGCGTCGAGTGTGACCGAGAAGATCCGGCTCGGTACTGGCATTGGTCTCGTCGCGCAGCACGATCCGATCACCTTCGCAAAGCAGCTCTCCACCCTCGACCTGCTCTCGGGCGGCCGCCTGGTGCTCGGCATCGGCTATGGCTGGAACCACGAGGAGATGGAAAACCACGGCATCGACGTGAGGCGTCGTCGCGCCCTGGTGCGCGAGAGCATGCTCGCGATGCAGGAGCTGTGGTCGAACGACGTGGCCGAGTTCCACGGCGAACTCGTCTCCTTCGAGCCGAGCTGGCAGTGGCCGAAGCCGCTTCAGCAGCCGCGTCCGCGGGTGCTGATCGGCGGTGCACCGGGGCCGAAGCTCTTCGACCACATCGCCGAGTACGGCGATGGCTGGCTGCCGTTTGGAGGCGCCGGCATGCAGGAGGCGCTGGTGCAGCTGCGCTCGGCTTGCGCGAAACGCGGGCGGGATGCGTCCGCCCTGCACGTGGTGCCCATGGGGGTCGTTCCGACGCCAGAAAAGCTCGAGCGCTACGAGGAGCTGGGTGCGACCGAAGCCGTACTGCGGGTGCCCTCGGCGGGGCGCAACCAGGTGATGCCGGTGCTCGACGAATACACACGGTATCTGCGCTGAGCACGGGGCTTCTCCGCGTGCGCGCAGATCTTTTCCGCCGCGCCGCAGACCCGCACCCCGAGCAGCGGGGCTGCCTACCTCCCCCATTCGGGGTACTGCAAGCTACGCCGACGGCGGTATCTTGGCAGTCGCGCCCAGCACCAGGGAGTGCCCCGACAGGATGCCGTACGCCATCGAGATCGATCCCAGAGCCCGAATTGCATACCTGATTGGGACGGGAGCCACGAACCCTGACGAGGGGCATGCCACGCTGGTCGAGCTGGCCGCGCATCCCGACTTCGAGCCCGGCTTCGGGCTGGTGTGCGACCTGCGCGGCCTGGACCTCGAGCCGACGGAGACGCCGGAGCTGACGATGGGGGGCTTCGAGAACGTCGTCCGCTTCAAGCCGCTGCTGCGCAGCCGCATGGGGATCGTGGTTGGACCGGAGCAGGAAATGCTCTCGGAGCTCTCCGCCGCGCTCTACGCGACGGCGGGCTTGGAGGCCCGGGTTTTTCGGGGCCTCGACGAGGCGCGTGCGTGGGTCAAGGAAGCCACCGTTCCCGAAACCGCGGCCTGAGATCCCGACCCCGGGCCAACCACTTCGGGCTTGCCCACCTGCGATAGGCTGCCTATCTAGACAGCTCCGCAACTGGTCTCCGAGGGGCTCCCATGGACCTTCGCTACTCCGAAGCCGACGAGAAGTTCCGCGCCGAGCTGGGTGCCTGGCTCAAGGAGGCTGTGCCGGCCCACGGCAAGGCCCCCTCGATCCACGACTGGCCCGGCCGCCGGGCCTACGACACCGGCTGGCAGCGCAAGCTCTTCGATGCGGGCTATGCCGGGGTCAACTGGCCAAAGGAGTACGGAGGGCGTGATGCCACCCTCACCGAGCAGCTGGTCTACTACGAAGAGATCGCTCGCGCCCATGCCCCCTACGTCGGCGTGAATTTCGTGGGCATGCTGCACGGCGGCCCGACCGTCATCACGGAAGGCACCGAGCAGCAGAAGGCGAAGCACATTCCGCGTATCCTTCGCGGCGAGGAGGTGTGGTGCCAAGGCTTTTCCGAGCCGGTGGCCGGCTCGGACCTGGCGGCCCTGCAGACCCGCGCGGTTCGCGATGGCGACGTCTATCGGGTGACCGGCCACAAGATCTGGACGTCCTTTGCCCAGGTCTCCGACTACTGCGAGCTCCTGGTCCGCACCAATCCGGATGCCTCGAAGCACAAGGGCATCTCGTGGTTGATCATGCCCATGGATCTGCCAGGCATCGACATTCGCCCGCTGCCCACGATCATCGGTGACAGCGACTTCAGCGAGGTATTCCTGGAGGACGTGCCGGTCCCCGTCGAGAATCTGGTCGGCGAGGAGAACGACGGCTGGCGCGTGACGAATGTGACCCTGCGCTTCGAGCGCGGCACAGCGTTCGCGAGCGAGATGTACCAGCTCCAGGAGAGCTTGCGCGACGTCGTCGAAATCGCCAAGCGCGTGACTCGCCACGGCGTGGTCGTCTGGGAAGACCGGGCTCTGCGTCGGGAGGTCGGGCACCTGCAGAGCGAGCTCGATTCGCTCTGGGCGATGATGAAGCTCTCGGTGTCGGAGACGGCACAGACGGGCATGCCCGGCCTCGGTGCCTCGGCGATCAAGCTCTACTACACGGAGCTCTACCAGCGCGTCTGCGAGCTGGCGCTCGGTGTGCTCGGGCGCGCGGGCCTCGCGCGCGAAGACGTCGGCGGCCTGCCCACCCAGGACGCGCTGCGCCGCATGCTGAACTCGCTCTCGCTCACGATTGCGGGCGGAACATCGCAAGTGCAACGCAACATCATCTCCGAGCGCATCCTCGGGCTGCCTCGGGAGCCCCGCTGACGCATCCGCTCCCGCAAGCGCCGCGTGCGCGTGGGCCAAGGATCAACGAGGGAACGAACGATGGATTTTCGGGTCAACGAGGATCAGGCCGCGCTGCAGGAGGGGATCCGCAGCTTCTGCGAAGGACGGGTGAGCATCGAGCAGCTGCGGGAGCTCGAGGGCAAGGGCTTCGAGTCCGAGCTGTGGAGCGAGTTGGCAGAGATGGGTGTATTCGGGCTGCGCCTGCCGGAGGCGGATGGCGGCGTCGGACTCGGCACGGCCGACGCCGTGCTCGTCTTCGAGGAGCTCGGCAAGGCGTTGGTTCCCGGGCCGTTGGCGTGGACGCATCTCGCGGCGGGGCTCGTGGACGGCGCCGCGGACGGCACTGCGGTGGTCGGAGGACTCGACCTCAGCGACGGTCACGGCGCGCCCTACATCATCGAGCACTTCGAGAATCTCGACGTTCTGCTGTTGCTCTATGCGGATCGCATCGAGCGCGTCGCCCCGAAGGCTCTCGACGCGAAGCCGGTGGCTACGCCTCTCGACCCGCTCACCCCGATCTTCGAAGTCAGCGAGATCCCCGAGGGCGAGGTGATCGGTGGCGCCGAAGATGCGCAGCGCATGCGGTTCGAGGGAGCGGTGCTGGTCTCCGGGCAGTTGCTCGGCATCACCGAGACCACGCTCGCCATGAGCCTCGAGTACACCAAGGGGCGCGAGCAATTCAATCGTCCGATCGGCGGTTTCCAGGCCCTCAAACACATCATGGCCGACTGCTTCGTCCGCCAGGAGGCGACCCGGGCCGTGGTATACGCCGCCGGCGCCACCATCGACGACCCCCTGGCTGGCGACGTGAGCCGTGCCGTGTCTTCGGCGAAGGCAATGGCCGGCGAGTCGGCTTGGAAGAATTCGCGCGCCGCGGTGCAGCTGCACGGTGGCATGGGCTTCACCTGGGAAGTTCCGGTGCACTACTACCTGAAGCGCACTCGGGTGCTGGAGAACGTCTTCGGTACGTCCGAAGAGCACGCCGACGCGCTGGCCGAGGGCCTCGGCCAGGCCGTGGCCTAGCGAGCCCCGGTGCCGCATTCACCGCGCACCCATTCGGAGAAGCGAGAGAATTGAGATGATCGGGATCACCTCGTACGGCGCCTACGTGCCCCCGACGCGCCTGGCTCTCGCCACCATCGGCGGACTCCCGACGCAGGAGGGTGGCCCGGAGAAGGCCGTTGCCTGGAATGACGAGGACGCGGTGACCATGGCGATGACCGCGGCGGTAAATTGCCTGCGCGGCTTCGATCGAGAGCAGGTGGACGGCGTGTTCTTCGCGTGCACCACGTATTCGTTCGCCGAGAAGCAGGGGGCGGCGCTGCTGGCGCGGGGGCTCGACTTGCCGCGCCGCGTGCGCACGAACGATTTTGCAGGTTCCCTGCGAGCCGGCACCAACGCCCTGCGCGCCGCGGTCGATGCGGTGAGTGCGGGCACGGCGCGTTGCGTGTTGGTGGTGGCCAGCGACTGCCGCATGGGGGCGCCCGGTTCCGGTCTCGAGCTGAACTTCGGCGATGCGGCCGTGGCCTTTCTGGTGGGCGACGGTGACGCGGTGGCGACCCTCGACGCCTCCTTCGCTGTGGCGGATGAGCTGGTCGACGTGTGGCGTACTGCCGGGGATCCATTCGTCCACGCCTGGGAGGATCGCTTCGTCGTGCAGGAGGGCTACACGCCCCGGCTCGTCGAGGGCGTGACGGGGCTGTTCGAGAAGACCGGCTCGCAGGCGCGCGATTTCGCGAAGATCGCGTTCTTTGCCCCCGATGCGCGCAGCCATGGCAGCGTTGCCCGGGCGTTGAAGCTCGACAAGCAGAAGGTGCAGGAGCCCCTCTTCGGCCGACTCGGCAACAGCGGCTGCTCCTTCGTGCTGGTGCAGCTGGCCCACGCCCTCGAGACGGCGAAGCCCGGCGATCGGATCCTGGCCGCGAGCTACGGCGACGGCGCCGAGGCATTGGCGTTTTCCGTGACGGAGCATATCGAGAAGCTCGAAGAGCGCCGCGGCGTCTCGTGGCACCTCGAGCGGCGCCGCGGGGTGAAGAGCTACGACCGCTACCTCAAGGCGCGCAACCTGCAGCGGGGCGAATACGAGTCGCCTCGGGATCAGGGGCTCTCCGCCACGGTCCACTTCCGCGAGCGCGACGAGGAGGTGAGTCTCGTCGGTCACCGGTGCCGGAGCTGCGGCGCGGTGCAATTCCCGCAGCAGCGAGTCTGCGAGACCTGCTTTGGCAAGGACGCGTTCGAGCGCTATCGCCTCTCGGACAAGGTCGGGAAGGTGCTCACCTACACCTTCGACTTCTTCTTTCCGACGCCGGATCCGCCCACGGTCGTCGCCATCTGCGACATCGACGGCGCGCGGGTGCACATGCAGCTCGTCAACATCGCGCCAGAGGCGGTGACGCTCGACATGCCTGTCGAGTTCGAGTTCCGCCGCATCCACCAGTCCGGTGGGCGCCCCAATTACTATTGGAAGGCCACGCCGCTCACGGCGTGAACAGGGACCCGCCATGGCACGAGATGCGATTCGAGACAAGGTTTCCATCGTCGGTGTCGGCTGTTGCCAGTTCGGCGAGAACTGGGATCAATCGCCCGCAGATATGATCGTCGACGCGGCCTACGAGGCCTATGCGGATGCCGGCATCGAGAAGCCCCAGGAGCAGATCGATGCGGTCTTCACCGGATCGATCTACTCGAACAAGGGGCCACACGAGTGCAGTGACGCGCTGAAGCTCTGGAAGCCGGTGACCTCCGTGTCGAACTACTGTGCGACGGGCACCGATGCTTTTCGCTGCGGCGTGATGTCGATCGCCTGCGGCTTGTACGACACGGTGCTCGTGGTCGGCTACGACAAGCCGAAAGATCGCGGCGTGGCGGGTCCCTCGGTGGTGATGACGCAGGTGCGCGACCTGCCGCAGACGCCGGCCGGCTGGTTCTCGATCTGTGCTTCGCGTTACTTCGAGAAGTACGGCGCCGGGCGGGACGACCTGGCGCGCATCGCGATCAAGAACCACCACAACGGAACATTGGCGCCCAACTCGTTCTTGAAACGGGAGATTACTCTCGAGGACTACAAGAAGGCGCGGCTGATCTCGTGGCCCTTCGGGCTCTACGATTGCGCGGCACAGACCGACGGTGCCGCGGCCGTGATCCTCACTCGCTCCGATCTCGCGAAGAGCTTCCGCCGCGATCCGGTGGTGGTGAAGGGCGTCACCGTCTTTGCTGGGCCCAATCCACAGAAGGATCCGACCATGGACTTTCTGGCCTGGAAGCCCAGTATCGAGGCCGGCCAGGTCGCCTACGAGATGGCCGGTGTGGGTCCGGAGGACATCGACGTTGCGCAGGTGCACGATTGCTTTTCGCTTACCGAGCTTCTCACCTACGAAGACCTGGGTTTCTGCGAGAAGGGCGCCGCGAAGGAGCACATTCAGGATGGTCGCTTCGAGATCGGTGGTGGGCTGCCGGTGAATACCGACGGAGGCCTCAAGAGCTTCGGACACCCGACCGGGGCGACCGGTGTGCGGATGATCTACGAGAACACGCTGCAGCTCCAAGGTCGGGCCGGCGAGCGTCAGACACCGGATGCCGAGATTGCGCTCTCGCACAACATCGGCGGCTACCCGACGGCCTGCGGCATCGCGATCCTGGGTCGCGCGTGAGTCTCGAGACCCGGCTGTTCGACGAGCACGAGGAGCGCTGGGCGCCCTGCTCTGGTGAGAAGTGATGGCAGAGTTCGAGCACATTCTCTTCGAAGTGAACGATGGCATTGCGACGATCACGCTGAATCGTCCCGAGAAGCTGAATGCCTACATCACGCCGATGGGTGAGGAGGTGACCCGGATCGTGCGCGAGGTGCGTGACGACGACGAGGTGCGCGCGATCATCCTCACCGGCGCCGGCCGCGGCTTCTGTGCCGGAGTGGATCTCGACCACCTGAAGCTGCACCAGGCCGGCGGTAATGCCGCGGGGGGCGCCGGCCCTCGGCTCGGTGAGGAGGACTTCCTCAAGAAGTTGCCTCTCGAGATGCTCGAGTACCCAAAACCGATCATCGGCGCCGTGAACGGCGCCGCCATCGGCGTCGGCGTTACGATGCTCCTGCCCTGCGACGTGCGCATTGCCGCCGCGGGTGTGAAGATGGGCCTCACCTTTACGAAGCTCGGCATCCTGCCGGGCCTCGGCAGCACACATCTGCTTCCGAAGCTCGTCGGCCGCGCCAAGGCGCTCGAGCTGGTGCTGACGGCCAGGGTCTTCGTTTCGGAAGAGGCCGAGCGCATCGGTCTCGTCAACAAGGTCGTGCCCGGTGACGAGCTGCTGAATGAAGCCCGCGAGTGGGCGTCGCTCATGGCGGAGAAACGTCCCGACGTACTCGCCGCTGCGAAGCAGGCGCTCGACTTCGGCGAGGCCCACGGCATGCAGGAGTCCATGCGCAACGAGGAGCGCAGCAGCGCCGAGCTGCGCAGGCTGCGCGGCCAGTAGGCGCTCCGATCGCTCGCTGGGTCGTCTGCGACCTGGATCGACTACTCCGAGAGCCCGAAGCTGGTGGCATCGGGATCGAGCGAGTAGCTCGTCGCGTAGCGGATCGCGTGCGGCTCGCCGCCCGCGCCGCGCAGGCGCGCGTCGTATGCCACGACCGCAACGACGAGTTCGTGCGCGTCGTTGACGGCCCAGAACGTCGTGCCGTAGCTGGCCTCCCCATGGCGCCAATGCTGCCGCAGGGTCCCGTCGGCCATTTGCGCCATGATCCGCGCGTCTTCGCGGTTGTCGGGCTCCGTGTCGACGAACGCCGGTGTCGGTTCGTCGTCACCGTCCGCGATGCTCAGGCCGGTGGGCGTGATGCGGATCGTGTAGCGCTCAGGGGGGGTCGTGCTGGAGTCGATCAAGGCGCGGGCGAAAGCGCGGGCCCAGAAGGGCATGTCCTCGGTGGCGCGTTTGATGGATGCGCTGCGATCGCTGTCGTTCCGCTCGCGATCGCTGCGTCTCCACTCGCCAGCGAACCGAGCGAGATCGGTGGGGTTGGAGGGTTCGGCCCCGGTGGCCGTCGCCAGCAGCAGTGCGGTGCAGGCGGTCAGTGTCGTGCGCAGCCTGTCGATCTTCATGCTTCGACTCCGGTCGTCGCTGCCGAGAGCTCCCCCGTGGGTGCCTGGAGTTCCCTTCCTTGTACCGTGGCACAGCGCTTCTCTCCGGCCAAAGAACGGCGGTTGGTCAAGCCTTGCTTCTCGGCCGACGGGCGAACGCGGCGCGCCTACAGCGTGCTCAGGTACTCGATCAGATCGCGCAGCTGATGCTGCGTCAACGCCGTTCCCATCGCCGGCATGCCACTGACGGGCGGCGTGAGGTTCGCGATGTCGACGCGTGCAATCTGCCTGCGATCGCCGCCGACTTCGAGGGTAACCGAGCTGCCGTCCTCTTCGATGAGTGTCCCGCCAGCGGATGCGCCATCGATGAGCAGAATGCCGACCTTTCCGAAGCCCGCCGCGACCTCTGCCTGCGGGAGGATGACGCTCTCCAGCACGGACTCGCGGCTGCGGCGGTCGCCGATGTACACCTCGGCCAACAGCCGCATGCCGATCGGTAGCTCCACGCTTCGGGTGAGGCAGCCGCTGGTTGCGAGCGCGACCGCAACCACGGCGGTCAGCGGGAGGCGTTTCATCGAGCTTCTTCCGTTCGGCCTTGAGTCGGGGCTCAGAAGTGTGACAGGATAGGCGATGCATCGGTCCTGCCGGTGGCGATTTCCTGCAACGAGGATCCGATTCGATGGCGACCGACCCCCAGAAGGATCTCCACGCGGCTTGGGACGAGATGATCGCGAGCTTCGAGCGCGCGAGAGAGGCGGTCGACGAGCCGCAGCTTATGCCTCCGCCGGCGACGCCTCGCAACCTGGCCGAGGGTTACCGCTACCTGATGGGCTTCGTGCACAGCGCGATCGAGCGCGCCTTCCACGAAGACCCGGTGCGGCCGACGTTTCGCAACGCGCTCTCCATCATCAATCGCGCCACCATCGACAACGCCGACGCCATCTACTTCTACGCGCCCATCGATGGACGCCAGACCTACGTGTTGCGGGGCCAGGTGGGCGACACGCGTCACTGGCGCGGCGAGCAGCCCGCGCCGGTGGGCCCGAAGGCGCCGCACTACGTGATCTTCGAGGTCAGCCACGGCGACCTGGCGGGTGACTCGGGCGATTTGCACGAGAACCGTCCGGGCGTGAAGGCGCGAACCGATTGTATGGATTCGAGCGAGATCGAGGTCGATGCCGATGGCAGCTTCGAGATCTTGCTGGCGCCCGAGCGGCCGGAGGGGCACGCGGGCAACTTCCTTTCCACCCTCAAGGTGCTGCGCCAGGCGCACCCCGACGATCCCGACTATCCGGCGGAGCGCTACGCCACGTACGTGAGCGGCCGCCAGCTCTTCTACGACTGGGAGCGGGAGGCGGCGATCCACTATTCGATGACCCAGCTGGGGGCCGAGGGAACCGCGCCGCCGGTGTACACGCCGGAGGCGGCGGGTGCCGAGCTGCGCCGCTGCGGGGACATTGTGCAGGGTCAGATGCACTATTGGAATGCTTTCTGGACGATCCTGATGGGCACCCACGGCGAGCGGCCGGGCACGCTGCCGGGGGTCGGCTACCCGGGACGCAACGCCTTCAACCAGCTCAACGCCGCGTCGGGGGCTACTGCGGGTGGCATGAGCACCAACCTCTATGCTGGTGCGGTCTGGGAGCTCGAGTCCGACGAGGCGCTCATCATCGAGAACCGCGTGAAGACGCCGCCCAACTACATCGGCTTTCAGCTCGGCAACCTCTGGGGCGAGTCGATCGACTACGGGAACAGCATGGGGAGCCTGAACGGCTTCCAGAGCGAGGCCGATCCCGACGGCGTGATTCGACTCGTCGTTGCGCACCGAGATCCCGGCGTGCCGAACTGGCTCGATACGACGGGTCACCGGGAAGGCTTTCTGACGCCGCGTTGGGCCTACAGCCAGCAGCCGCCGCCGGACCAGTGGCCGAGCATCTCGTGCAAGAAGGTGAAGTTCGATGAGATCCGCCAGCAGCTGCCGGAGACGACCGGGGCGGTTACTCCAGAAGAGCGCCGCGAACAGATCCGCATCCGCCAGTCGCACGTCGTGAAGCGTTTTCGGGTGTTCTAGCGCGCCATCGCGGGTGGTCGTAGCTGCTGGTGGCGCCACTCGCGAACTCGACGAACTATGATCTCTGAGAGGAGAAAGCCATGACGTATCGCGTGATCCAGTGGGCGACCGGCGGCATCGGTCGTGCCGCCATCGAAGGCATCGTGTCGCATCCGGAGCTCGAACTCGTCGGTGTGTGGGTGCACAGCGAGAAGAAGGTCGGCATGGACGTGGGCGAGATCGTCGGCACTGGACCGCTCGGTGTCACCGCCAGCAACGATGTCGATGAGCTGCTGGCCATGGATGCGGAGTGCGTGATGTACGGCCCCGTCATGGCGAACAAGAAGGAACTGATCCGCATCCTCGAGTCTGGCAAGAATGTGGTGACGCCACTCAACTGGTTCTACCGCGGCAGTCGAGACTGGTCGGACCTGGAAGCTGCCTGCCGCAAGGGTGGTGTCACGCTGCACGGCACCGGCATCAATCCCGGCGGGATCACCGAGCGCTTTCCACTCATGATCTCGGCGCTGACGCGGGAGGTGACCTTCGTGCGCGCCGAGGAGTGGTCGGACATCTGCAGCTATGGGGCGCCCCAGGTGGTGAGCGAGCTGATGCTCTTCGGCAAGACGCCGGAGGACGCGCAGCAGAGTGTGATGGCGAAGATGATGGGTGACGGATTCCTGCAGTCGATCGACATGGTCGCCGACACGCTCGGCTTCGACCTCGACCCCGAAAAGCGCACGACCCACGAGGTGTCGGTGTCGAGAGAGCCTGTCGATTCGCCCATTGGTGTCATCGAGCCGGGATTGGTGACGGCGCAGCGATTCACCTGGGAGGGTCTGGTGCGTGGCGAGCCGGTGATCCGGGTGACCACCAACTGGTTCATGGGGGAGGGGCCGTTCGAATCTGGCTGGAGCTTCGGTCCCGAGGGCGAGCGCTTCGAGGTCGAAGTGAAAGGAGACCCTTCCTCGCTGGTCACGTTCCACGGTTGGCACCCGGAGACGATCGAGCAGGGGCTCGAGCGCAATCCCGGCATCGTCGCGACGGCGGTCCACGGCGTGAGCGCGATCCCGGCCGCCTGTCGGGCCGATCCCGGCATCAAGAGCTATCTCGACCTTCCCCTCGTAGCCGGCCGCGCCGCGCCGGCGCTGGCGCGGAGCGCGCGATGATCCTCGACCGTTTCAAGCTGACGGACAAGGTCGCCATCGTGACCGGTGGAGGAAAAGGCATCGGCCGCGGCATCGCCTTCGCGTTTGCCGAGGCGGGGGCCGACATCGTCGCCGCGGCGCGAACGCCCTCGGACCTGGCAGAAACCGCTAGAGGCGTTCAGGAGCGCGGCCGTCGCTCGCTTACCGTGCAGGCGGACGTCACGAAGACCGAGGACCTCGAGCGCCTGGTTCAGGCGACGCTCGATGAATTCGGCAAGGTCGACATCCTGGTCAACAATGCGGGCGGCACCGGCCCGCGAGCGGCACTCCAGACGAGCGAGACGTACTTCGAGGCCGCGCTGCGCTTCAACGTGACCCAGGCGTTTCTGCTGTCGCGCATGGTCGTGCCGAAGATGGTCGAGACCGCCGGCGCGGGCGCCATCGTGAATATCTCGTCGCGCTCGAGCGACATGGTGCAGACGTCATTCGTGGCCTACGGAGCGGGCAAGGCGGCCCTCAACATGATGACTCGTAATCTGGCGCCGGAGCTTGCCCCCAAGGTGCGCATCAATGCGATTTCTACCGGTGGCGTTGCTACCGAGGCGCTCCAGGTGGTGCTCACCGACGAGGCCCTGCGCGAGCAGTTCGATGCCCACACACCGATGAGGCGGCCCGGCACGGTCGAGGACATCGCCGCCGCGGCCCTCTACCTCGCTTCGCCGGCCTCGGCGTGGGTGACCGGCAAGATCTTCCAGATCGACGGCGGCGCCGAGTGCCCGGCGATCAGCGTGCCGGTGCCGTTGCTCTAGGCACGCTGGTCGGCGCAGATCCGAACCCAGGTTGTCGGCGGGGCGCTCCACGGGCGGACTCGCGCTGCCAAAAGCCCCCCCCCGAAGGCCCGCATTCTGTCAGTATCGCTCCGATGCGGGGAGGAGAATCGCCGTGAAGAGGACGAGGGGGCTCTGGACGATCGTCTTGATCCTGCTGGGTTGGGCAGCGGCCGTTCATGCAGAGGCCGAGGCGCCCTCGGAAGCAGAGAGGCTGCGCCCGCAGTGGCGGCAGCTCGATGCGAACGGCGACGGCAGGGTGGCTCTGACGGAATTTCCGCAAGGCAGCCGCGGCATCTATTCGCGCAACGATCTCGACGGCAACGGCGAGCTCTCTCTCGAGGAGTTCGTCGACTTCAACAATGACCCGGGTGGTGCCGGACGCACACCGCTGCCCGAGAACGTGCGTGTGATCGAGGGCCTGCCCTATGCGGGGACCGATGACGATCGGCAAAGGGTCGATGTCTACCTGCCAATGCGCAAGAGCGTCGAAGGTCCGCTGCCTGTGATCGCATACATCCACGGCGGTGCGTGGAGCCTCGGCAGCCGTGCCATGGCGCGGCCCCAGGTGTCGCCCCATGTGGCGAGCGGTCGTTATGCCGCCGTGTCGATCGGCTACCGGTTGAGCTGGCAGGATACCTGGCCGGCGCAGATCCACGATGTGAAGGCCGGCATTCGCTGGATTCGCGCATTTTCTGACGCTTACGGCTTCGATGCGAGTCGCATCTGCGCGATGGGATCTTCCGCGGGCGGACACCTCACGGCCGCAGTGGGTACGACGAATGGTGTGCGCGCCGTCGAGGGTGCGCTGGGTTCGCATCTCGACCAGTCGAGCGACGTGCAGTGTGCCATCGATTTCTTCGGCCCGACCGACCTCACGAGCTTCGAGCATCGCCAGACGCCGGTCACGTCGCGGGCCCTGGTGGCGTTGCTCGGCGGCAGGCCGGAGGACCGGCCGGCACGGGCTCGGGAGGCTTCACCGCTTCACAACGTCGATCCGGACGATCCTCCGTTCCTGATCGTGCACGGAACCCGCGACGAACTGGTGCCGTACGCGGCGTCTGTCGACCTCGACGCGGCACTCCGCAGAGCCGGAGTTCCGGTGGTGTTCCAGACCGTCGAGGGCGGAGGCCACGGCGACTTCTTCAGCCCCGAGATCGTGCGCCGCGTGCGCGCCTTCCTCGAGCGCACCTTCTACGATGCGACGGTCGAGGTGCCGGACACGCCGATCGCGTTCGCCGGGGCAGGCTCCTGAGCCGGCGCCGCCAGCCGAGATCTCACTCGAGATAGCCGATCGAGCGCAGTCGCGCGCGCAGCTCGGCGTCGTCGTCTTGCGCTTCTTCCCCGGTCTGGGCGCGCCGCACGAGGGTGTTCGGCGGGTCGCCGCTGTCGCCGGGGGGCGGCGCCGGGCCGAAGATGGGCGTGCCCTCGAGCCGCCAGGAAGGCGCCACACCGAAGTGGCCGAGCACGGTGGGCGCCACGTCGAGCACCGAAGCGTCCGCGCCGGCGCCCGGCTCGATGCCCGGACCGACGGCCAGGTACATGCCGGTGGCGTCGTGGTGGTCGACCGGCTTGGCGTTGACGACGGGGCCGCGCTTGCCGGCGCGCAGGTCGCTGCGGGTACGCACGAGGAGCCGCGCTGGGGTCGACGCGGTGAAGCGGCCGGAGAAGACGTCGGCGATCGGCAGAACGGCTTCGACGAGGGGCTTGCCACCGGGGCCGCGCAGACCGCGCAGTGCCGCGACGGCGCGATCCGGGTCGCGCGCTCCCGCCGGGCCGATGCCGATGCGCGAGCCGCTGTAGAGCGACGGGATGTTCCCGTCGCGGAACGCGGTGCTCCAGCCACGCACGCCCTGCGCTTGGAGCGCCCGCTCGACATTCAACGTTCCGGCAAAGCGTCTCCAACCGTGATCCGAAACGATCAGCACGGTCGTGTCGGGTGGTGCCGCCGCGACGAGCCGACCGAGCTGTGTATCGACGGCGGCGTAGACGCGCCGCCAAGCGGCGCTGCGCAGTCCGAACCGGTGACCCGCCGTGTCGGCATACTCGAATACGACGAAGGCGTGATCCCACTCTTGTTCACTCATCAGTGCGACCGCGATGTCGGTGCGCGCGCGCAGGTGTTCGGCGTAGTAACGTGGGTTGCGGATGTGGACGAGATCCGGGCGGTAGCCGGCGCGTGCCAGTGCCGGTTGCAGCTCGGGCGGGTGCACGTAGCCGCGGTCTGCCGATGCGGTCCAGCCTTCGATCAATACGCCGTTCGGCGCTTCGCTGGCCTTTGCCGTGGGAACCGCGATTACGATCGAGCGCAGACCCGCTGAAGAGAGGTCCGCCCAGTAGGAGGCGGGCCGCTGCGAGCCGAGCGTCAGGAAATGGAAGACGCCGTGGCGGCCCGGGTTCACGCCCGTGCGCATGCTGCTCCACGAGATCGCCGATTCCGGGATGAACATCGAGTGGAGCGTTCCGTGACGGCCGCGCTCCTTGAGAGCGGTCAGCACCGGGAGCTCTCCCGCCTCGCCGAGCTCGTCGATCAGGTCCCAGTCACCGCCGTCGATGCCGACGATCAGCAGGCGCTGGCGATCGGCGGCTGGGGCGGCCACGGAGACGTCGGCCATCCAGCTCTCAAGTGCCGCGCGCGCCGGCGGCCTCCAGCGCGGGGGCAATGCGACACTGGCGTCGAACGGCGCCGTCACTTCGAGGTCGAGCCAGTTCACCACGCCGAAAGAGGCGAGAACGCGCAGCTCCAGCGCGGTCGTGTCCTGCGGGAGCTCGAGGCGTGCCGTCTGTGACGGCGTGTCGCGCGAGAGCTCGGCCTCGAACAAGCGCTCGCCCGCCGACTCGACTGCGACCGGGAGGGTGCCGGCGAGGCCTTCCGCCCGGGCCGCGACTTCGAATGTGAGTACGGCTTCGGCCGGCAGCTGGAGCGGCACGCGGCAGATCGAGCCCGCCACCTGCCGCAGACCGTAATGCGGAAAACGGCCCTCGATGTCGATCTCGATGAAGCGGTCCATGCCTTTGTCGCACTGTACGGAGTGCCCAGGGCGTGAAGCGTGGAGTCGCGCCAGTTCGGGGGTGGAAGTGGGTGCAGACTCGGGCGGGGATGGATTTCAAGCCGCCAGCGCAAGGGCCGCGCCGAGCAGCGCCGTGTAACTACCCGGCGGCGGTGAGGAAGATCGGCGCATCCGCGGCGCGCGGCCTACTGCGGGATCTCGAGCTCCGCGGGGAGCGTGCCGTCCATGAAGAGGTCTTCCTCGGTGCGCTCGGCGATGCGCCAGCCGAAGTCGGTGCGGACGAGTCGATCGACGTAGTGCACGTACACTGTGAAGACGTGGGTCGAGCCGTCCGAGTTGGTGAACCCCATCGGGTTGATGCAGTAGGTGCGCGAACGCGCGGTGTCGCCGTCGAGCTCGACCGTGGAGTTTCCGGTGAAGTGCATCGTGTAGGAGAAACTTGCGATGGCCTTGCCGAGCCACTCTCGTATCTCGGGGTAGGCACCCTTGATGCCGCCGGCGGCTGTGTAGTCGATGTGTGCGTCAGCGGTGAAGATGCTGTCCAGCAGGTTCCAGTCCTGGGTATCGATGGCGCGGGTGTAACGCGTGAAGAGGTCCTGGATCTCGATGCGATCCGATACTTCCTGGAGCGAGAGGGTCATGTCGCGGCCTATTGCTTCAGGATGACGGACGAGCCGTGGCCGAAGAGGCCCTGGTTCACGGTGATGCCGACGCGGGCGCCTTTCACCTGACGCTCGCCCGCCTGGCCCCGGAGCTGCCAGGTAAGCTCGCACACCTGGGCGATGGCCTGAGCCGGCACCGCCTCGCCGAAGCAGGAGAGACCACCGCTCGGGTTCACCGGGATGCGGCCGCCCAGGGTGGTGTCGCCGTCGTTCAGCAGCCGCTCTGCTTCGCCGGGCTTGCACAGCCCGATGTTCTCGTACCAGTCGAGCTCGAGCGCCGACGAGAGGTCGTACACCTCGGCCAGGTCGAGATCGTTCGGCCCGAGACCAGCCTCTTCGTAGGCGCGCTTTGCGATGGAATCCTTGAACGGCGTGTCCACCTTCGTGGAAGCCGCCGACTCGGTCGCGAACATCGGCATGTCGAGTTCGGTGTTCGGGTAGGCCGGTGTCACGGTGGAGACCGCCGCCACCTTCACCGGATCGAGACCGCGCTTGCGCGCGTAGTCCATGCTCGTGATCACGAGCGCCGCGCCGCCATCGCTGGTGGCGCAGATGTGCATCAGACGCAGCGGATCCGAGACGACGGGCGATTCCAGAACGTCCTCGACGCTGAAGAGCTTTCGGTAACGAGCGTTGGGGTTGGTGAATCCGTGTTTGGCGTTCTTCACCTTCACCTTCGCAAAGTCGAGTTCGGTGGAGCCGAAGAGCTCCATGCGGCGTCGCGCATACAGGCCGAAGTACACCGGGTTGGTGGCACCGATCAGGCGGAAGCGCAGCCAGTCGGTGTCATTGATGCGTTCGCCGGCCTGGGGCGCAAAGAAGCCCTTGGGTGCGGCATCGGCGCCGACGACCAGGGCCACGTCGGTGAAGCCCGCGATGATGTGCGCGCGCGCCACGCTGATCGCCTGGGCACCGGTGGCGCAGGCGCCGTAAGTGCTGACGACAGGGCAGCCGGTCCAGCCGAGCGCCTGGGCGAAGGTCGAGCCGGCCACGTAGCCCGGATAGCCGTTGCGCATGGTGTCGCCGCCCACCACCAGGCCGACGTCTTTCCACTCGAGCCCCGCATCGGCCAGGGCGTCCTGGGCGGCCTTGACACCGTATTCTGCAAAGTTGCGCCCCCACTTGCCCCAGGGGTGCATGCCGGCCCCGAGAATTGCCACTTCCTTCGACATCGCCGCTCTCCTTGTCCCTCGCGGGCGGTGGCCGCGGAGAGACCTCTTTCTATCACAGAGAAGGGAGCATTTCCTCTGACCCGGCCGAGTCGGTCGCCAAGGGATCGGGAGGCGAGAGCGGGCTCGCGCTCGGGAGGCTTAGAATGGGGCCTCCCTTCGAAACGCCGCCCGAGTGGCGCCGATCGGAACCCAAGATGCCCTTACCGCCGGAATTTCACGAGCTCGCCAAGCGCGTCAACAACTGGGGACGCTGGGGGGCGGACGACGAGATCGGCACCCTCAACTTCATCGATGCGGCGAAGGTGCGCGACGCCGCGGCGTCGGTGCGACACGGCAAGTGCTTCTCGCTCTCGCTCCCGCTGCACAAGGACGGCCTGCAGACCGGGCTGCTCCCGGGACGCATCAATCCCGTGAGGACGATGATCGACATCCATCGCCCGATGACCGGAGATCCGAGCCAATTTTGCAACAACGACGACATGGTGGTGATGGGGCTTCAGTCCGCGACCCATTGGGACGGGCTCGCGCACGTCAGCTACAGCGGGCGCATGTACAACGGTTATTCGGCCGACTCGGTCGATGCGGACGGCGCGAGCCGCTGCGGTATTCACAAGATCGAGACCCTGGTGAGCCGCGGTGTACTGCTCGATGTCGCGGCCAGCAAGGGTGTCGAGCGGCTGGAGCCCGGCTACCCCATTTCCTGCGCAGATCTCGATGCGGCAGAAGCAATGGCGAAGCTCGAGGTCGTTCGGGGCGACATCGTCCTGGTTCGCACCGGTCAGGTGCAGTTTCTGAAGCGGGATCGCGTGCGTCCGCAGGACAAGGCCGATTACGCCAAGCCGTGTCCCGGCGTGACCCTCGCGACCAGCGAGTGGTTCCACCAGCGTAACGTCGCTGCTGTCGCGGCGGACAATTTCTCGCTGGAGGTCTATCCCGGCGTTCCGAAGCAGATGTTCCTGCCGGTGCACCTGATCCACATCGTGGAGATGGGGATGACCCAGGGCCAGAACTGGGATCTCGAAGAGCTGGCAACGGATTGTGCCACCGACGGCGTCTACGAGTTCCTGCTCGAGGCCTCGCCCCAGCGCTTTCTGGGTGGCGTTGGGAGCCTGCTGAATCCGGTGGCGGTCAAGTAGCGGAGCCCATCCATCTCGAATGGTGTTTCGCTAGATCCGGCGCTTCCGACCGCGCCAGTAGCGCTCGCGCAGGCGGCGAACGAGTAGCTTGCCGTTGGGATCGCGGGGTAGCTCGGCCTCGAAATCGATGGAGCGTGGCACCTTGTAGCTGGCCAGGTGCTCCCGGGCGAAAGCCCGGATCTCGGCGTCGAGCGCGGCCGACGGCTCGAAGCCCGGGCGGAGTTCGACGGCGGCTTTCACGCTTTCGCCCCACTCGTCGTCGGGAATGCCGAAGACGCCGATGTCGGCGATGGCCGGATGCTCCTGGAGCGCGGCCTCGATTTCGGCGGGATAGATGTTCACTCCGCCCGAGATGATCAGGTTCGACTTGCGGTCGGATAGATAGGTGAAATTCTCCGCGTCGACGCGACCGATATCGCCGAGGGTGAAGGTTGCGTCGTCTAGAAACGCGGCGGCGGTCTTTTCCTCATCGCCATGGTATTCGAAGCAGCGGTCGAGTGTCTTGTTGCGGCAATAGAGGAGGCCCTCTTCGCCGGGCGCAAGCCGCTCGCCGGCGTCGTTGACGCTGAACACTTCGAATTGCGGAAGCACGCGGCCGACGGTGCCCGGGTGCGAGAGCCACTCCTCCGAATCGACGAGCGTATTGACGCCGCCCTCGGTGCCGCCCCAGTACTCGACGAGGATCGGGCCCCACCAGTCGATCATGCGCCGCTTCACCGCCGGAGCGACGGGTGCAGCACCGTGCAATACGAGATGAAGCGAGGGTGCGGCGAAGCCGTGGCGTTCGTTCTCGCCGAGACGCAGCAGGCGCACGAACATCGTGGGCACCAGGTGCGTGTGGTGTACCTCGCGTTCGCGGAGGGTCGCCAGCGTGTGTCGCTCGTCGAAGCGCTCGTGGATCAGGATCGGTGCGCCGTTCATCAGGTCGTAGATGGCGAACATCAGCGGGGCGGCGTGGTAGACCGGGCCCGTGACCAGATGGGGGCCCGAGCCGTCGAGGGCAGCGGTCTTGCCGTAGGCTCTCACGCCTGCGAGCGCTGCCTCCACCGTCGACGGGCGACGCCGCTTGACGCCCTTGGGGCGGCCGCTCGTCCCGCTGGTGTAGATCATGTTGCCGCCGGCGGGTCCGTCGAAGGGCAGCGGCGCTGCCGACACGTTGGCGAGTGCCGCATCGAGTGCCTCGCCCACCGGGTGCAGCTCCGGGGCCCCAGCGGCGCGGGCGAGCTCGCCGTGCTCGGCGTCGACGAATACGACCTTCGCACCCGAGTCGCGCACCACGTGTGCGATTTCGTCGGGCTGCAGGCGGTGATTGATCGGCGTCATCCAGGTGCCGGAGACGAGCGAGGCGAGGATCAGCTCGACGGCTTCGACGCGATTGCCGATCAGATAGGCCGCGTGCTCGTGGGGCCGCACGCCGAGCTCGTCGTGCAGCAGGTGGGTCAGCCGGTGCACCCGCTCTTCGAGCTCGGCCCAGCTGCGCTGGCGGGTGCCGTCGTCGAGGGCGAGGGCTCCCGCCTGCGATCGGGCCTTCTCGAAGATCACGAGGGCTGCTCCGCGATGCGTGCGTCGCGGAGCGCCGAGCGGCGAAGCTTGCCGGCGTCGTCGCGCAGCACGTGGGTCACGAACTCGAAGCTGCGCGGAACCTTGTAGCGCACCAGATGCTCGGCAAGGTGTTCGCGCATGGCGTCTTCCGTGGCGTTTGCCTCGGGAGCGTCGACGATGGCGTGGATGCGCTGGCCGAGGTCGTCGTCGGGGAGTCCCACGACGGCACTCGAGCGCACCGCGGGGTGCGCGTCGAGCGCGGCTTCGACTTCGGCGGGGTAGACGTTCGCCCCGCCGGTCACGATCATGTCGCTCTTGCGGTCTGCGAGGTAGAGGTAGCCCTCCTCGTCGCGGTGACCGAGGTCGCCCAGGGTCTCCCAGCCGTCGCCGGTCGCCGGCATTTCGGCGCCGATGTAGCGATAGGTCGTGCCCTGCCCGCCGGCGGGCATCATGTAGATCTCGCCGACCTCGCCGGGCTCGCACTCGCTGCCATCCGGGCGCAGCACGCGGATCTTGCGTCCCTCGGTGGGCTTGCCGACGGAGCCCGGGTGGTCGAGCCACTCGACGCCGCCAATCTGCGTGCCGGCGATGCGTTCGGAGCCGCCGTAGGACTCCCAGACCCTCTCCGGGCCGATCCAGTCGATCCACGCCTGCTTGAGCCAGGCGGGGCTCGGCGCACCGGTGCACATCACGCGAACGATCGAGCCGAGGTCATGGCGCTCGCGCTCCTGCTTCGGGAGCCGCCAGATGCGCTGCATCATGGTCGGGACGAAGAGCACCCACTCGATGCGGTGCTTCTCGATCAGCGCGAGCGCTTGCGCTGCGTCGAAGCGCGTCATCACGACCGCGCTGCCGCCGGCGAGCAGGCACTGCCACGAAGTGATGAAGGGACCCGCGTGGTAGAGCGGCCCGGCCACCAGCGTGACGCCGCCGCGGCGCATGCCGTTCACGGCGACCTCCGGGTCGACGTTGCCGGGAGTGAGATCCAGGATCAGCTTCGGCAGCCCCGTGCTGCCACCCGAGGTCATGCAGCGGACCTGGGGCGGCGTGACGTCTGGCAGCGGCGCGTCGGAAAGTGTCGCAGGGGGTTCGTAGCCGAGCGGCAACGTGGGGCGATTGGGAAACTCGTCCTTCGGCACGCCGACTACCAATGCCGGACCGGCTGCATTCACGATCGCGCGGCGCTCGAGTTTCGGCAGCCGCGCCGAGACCGGTTGCGGTGTGGCGCCGAGCTTCCAGGCGGCGGCCGCGGCCTCGAAGAACTCGCAGCCGTTCGGAAGGCCGATCGTCACCAGGTCGCCGACCCCGACCCCCTGCTCGGCGTAGGCCCGGGCCAGCCGGTTCGAGCGCGCGTCGAGCTCGGCCCAGCTGCGCTTTCGGCCTTCGTGGACGAGCGCCACGCGGTCGGGGGTCCGCTCGGCGTGCCAGGTGATCGCGCGGCCGTAGGAGAGCACGGGCATCGGCGGAGCTCCATCGAATTGCTTGTTTTTCCGGCCGGTTGGGGACACACTGCGCATCCCGTCGAGCAGTGTGCGGCGTTTACAGAAACGGAACGTATCGTTATTATACTCCCTCTTCCCCCCGGCTGACGCGCCGCTCGGGTGGTTTGCGGAGGCCTCATGGACAAGCGCATGACCTCGGCCGCTGTGGTGGCCGAGCTTCGGGATGGCATGACCCTCGGCATCGGTGGCTGGGGCTCGCGCCGCAAGCCCATGGCCCTGGTGCGCGAGATCCTGCGTTCCCCGTTGAAGGACTTGACGGTCGTCACCTACGGCGGCCCCGACGCAGGGCTCCTCTGCAAGTACGGCAAGGTCAAGAAGCTGATCTACGGCTTCGTATCGCTGGATTCGATCGCCTTGGAGCCGCACTTCCGCAAGGCGCGGCAGGCCGCTTCGTTCCAGGCGGCCGAGCTCGACGAGGGTATGCTCCAGTGGGGGCTGCGCGCCGCGGCGTATCGACTGCCGTTTCTGCCGACCCGCGCGGGTCTCGGCTCGGACGTGACGAAGATCAACCCGGATCTGCGCACCGTGCGCTCGCCCTACGACGACGGCGAAGAGCTGCTGGCCATGCCGGCCCTCGAGCTCGACGCCGCGATCATCCACATGAATCGCGGCGACACACGGGGCAACGGACAGTTCCTCGGACCCGATCTGTATTTCGACGATCTCTTCTGCCTCGCGGCAAAGCAGCGTTTCATGTCGGTCGAGAAGCTCGTCCCGACCGAGCAGCTCGCCAAGGAGGGTGCGCTCTACACCATGCGCATCAATCGCACGCTGGTCGACGGGGTCGTCGAGACACCGAACGGTGCGCATTTCACCGAGTGCCCGCCCGACTACGACCGGGACGAAGCCTTCCAGAAGGAGTACGCCGCGACGGCGAAGGATCCGGAGGCATGGGAGGCGTTCAAGACGCGTTACCTCGATGTCCCCGAAGAGGAATACCAGGCCGCGATCAAGGAGCGTGCCGAGGAGCGAGCCCGTGGCTGATTCAACTCGAGCTGAAATCTGTGCGGTGGCCGTGGCGGAAGCGTTTCGCGGCGACGGGGAGATCCTTGCCAGCTCATTCGGAACCGTGCCCGCGGTCGGTGCTCGGCTTGCGAAGGCGACGTTTGCCCCGGAGCTGTTGATGACGGATGGCACCGCGACGCTGCTGGAAGAGCCCCTGCCGGTGAGCGGCAAGCCGGATACGGGGCCCGTGTCGGAAGCCTGGATGCCCTTTGCGAACATCTTCGATCTGGTGTGGAACGGCAAGCGCCACGTCGTGATGGTGGCGAGTCAGATCGATCGCTACGGCAATCAGAACTTCGCATGTATCGGGCCGCACGAGAAGCCGAAGGCGCAGCTCCTCGGCATGCGCGGCGCGCCGGGCAACACGATCTGCCACCTGACCAGCTACTGGGTGCCGAATCATTCCACGAAGACGTTCGTCGAGAAGGTGGATGTCGTGTCGGGCGTCGGCAACGACCGCGCCAGCGAGCTCGGTGAGGCGGCGCGTTTTCACGACTTGCGTCGCGTGATCTCGAACCTCGGCGTCTTCGATTTCCAGACGCCGGATCGGCGCATGCGGCTGCGCTCCGTGCACCCGTGGGTCAGCGTAGACGAGATCGTCGAGCAGACCGGCTTCGAGCTCGTGATCGAGGGCGACGTGCCGACGAGTCGGGAGCCCGACGCCGACGAGCTTCGCTGGATCCGTGAGGTCATCGATCCCAAGGGCTTCTGCAACAACGAGGTGCCGGCTTAGCCCGCTGCAGCCGGAGGTCCCCCCTGTGTCTCCCGCTCTCAAGACCCGCGTCACCGAATTGTTGGGCTCCTCTTATCCGATCATCCAGACCGGCATGGGATGGGTGTCGACGCCCGAGCTGGTGGCGGGTGTGTGCAACGGGGGAGGGTTCGGCTTTCTCGGCGCGGCCACGATTCCGCCGGACGACGTTGAGTCCGAGATCCTGCGCCTCAAGGAGCTCACGGATGCACCCTTCGGCGTGAATTTCCTGATGGATGCGCCGGGTGCGGACGTCATCATCGCTGCGATCGTTCGTCAGGGGGTGAAGGCCGCGGGCTACAACCGCGCTCCCAACGCCGAGCTGATCCAACGCCTCAAGGACGGCGGCGTCGTCTGCGTGCCGACCTGCGGCGCCGTGAAGCACGCGCTGAAGGCAGAGAAGCTCGGCGCTGACATCATCATCGTGCAGGGCAGTGAGGGGGGCGGCCACACGGGCGCCACGCCGACGTCGCTCCTGGTCTCCGCAGCCGCAGACGCCGTCTCGGTCCCCATCCTCGCGGCCGGCGGCTTTCGGGACGGTCGTGGTCTGGTCGCGGCGCTGGCCCTCGGAGCGGAGGGCATCGCCATGGGTACGCGCTTCCTGCTCACCCGGGAAAGCCCGGTTCCCGAGATCACGACGGACCGCTACCTCGCGGCCAGCGTCGACGACGTGATCGTCACACGAGAAATCGACGGCCTGCCGCAGCGGGTGGTGACCAACGAGTTGGTCGACGAGCTCGCCGGCAAGGGGCCCGTCGGCCGCTTGTGGCTGGCGTTTCGCAGCGCGCTCGAGCTGCGACGGCTGACGGGGGCATCGATTCCCGAGCTGCTCAAGTCGGGGCTCGCCATGCGCAAGAACCAGCGGCTCACGCGCTCCCAGATGCTGCTGGCCGCGAACGCGCCGATGTTGGCGAAGCTCGCCATGAACGATGGCGACCCGGTGAACGGCTACCTGCCGAGTGGCAGTGTTGCCGGCATGATCGACGACCGCCCAACCTGCGCCGAGCTGGTGGGGCGCATGGTGGAAGAAGCCGAGCTCGCGCTGAAACAGCTGGGAGCCTGAGGAGACCCATGGCCATCGACACTTCTGCCTCGGACGGCATTGCCGAGATCGTAATCAACAACCCGCCGGTGAATGCCTTGAACAGCAAGGATTGGTTCACCTTCGCCGATGCGGTGAAGACCTTTGGCGGCCGCCCCGATGTGAACTGCGTGGTGATTCGCGCGGAGGGGCGTGGCTTCCAGGCGGGAGTCGACATCAAGGAGCTGGCGGAGGACGGAACCAAGATCGTCGCCGCGAGCCGCGGTTGTTACGACACCTTCGCGGCAGTCTACGATTGTCCCGTTCCGGTCATCTCCGCCGTCCACGGCTATTGCATCGGCGGTGGTCTCGGCGTGGCGGGCAACTCGGACATCGTGATTGCTTCCGAGGACGCGACCTTTGCGCTCACCGAGATCGATCGCGGCGCGCTGGGCGCCGCCACTCACACGATGCGCATGTTCGGCATGCAGAAGGCGCGGCGCATGCTCTACACCGGCGAGCCCATCGATGCTCAAGAGGCCTACCGGCTGGGCGGCGTCGAGTCGGTGGTGCCGAAAGAGAAGCTCCGCGATGCGGCGTTCGAGCTGGCCCGCAACATTGCCAGCAAGAGCGGCAAGGCGCTGCGGTTGGCCAAGTGGTCGTTGAACGGCATCGAGCTCCTCGATCCCAAGGACAGCTACCGCTTCGAGCAGGGCTTTACCTTCGAGCTGTACACCGAGGAAGACTCGCAGGAGGCGCGAGACGCCTTCGTCGAGAAACGCGACGCGGACTTCGAAAAGGAAGGCGGCTGATGGATCTGGTCTACACCGCGGAGCAGGAGGCCTTCCGCAAGGAGGCGCGCACCTGGCTCGAGGCCAACGTGCCGAGCCGCCCGCTCAAGAGCTTCGACACGAAAGAAGGCTTCGAGGAGCACCGCGAGTGGGAGAAGCAGCTCCAGGCCGGGGGGTTTGCCATGGTGCCGTGGCCCGTCGAGTACGGCGGCCGTGGGGCGAACCTGCTCGAGTGGCTGGTCTTCGAGGAAGAGTACTTCCGAGCGAAGGCGCCCGCGCGCGTGAACCAGAACGGCATCTTTCTCCTCGGCCCGACCATCATGGAGTACGGCACCCCGGAGCAGAAGGCGCGTTTCTTGCCGAAGATGGCCTCCAGTGAAGAGGTGTGGGCCCAGGGCTGGAGCGAGCCCAACGCTGGCAGCGACATGGCCAACATCCAGGCAACGGCGATTCGCGACGGCGATCACTTCGTCATAAACGGCCAGAAGACCTGGGCCTCCCGTGGCGCCTACGCGCACTGGCTCTTCGGCATGTTCCGCACAGATCCCGACTCGGAGCGGCACCGCGGGCTCTCCTTCATTCTGTGTCCGCTCGACGCACCGGGCATCACGGTGCGCCCCATCGAGAAGCTCAACCACAAGGCGGCCTTTGCGGAGGTCTTCTTCGACGATGCGCGGGTCTCGGTCGATCACCTCCTCGGCGAAGAGGGCAAGGGCTGGAACGTCTCCATGTCGACGGCGGGCTTCGAGCGCGGGCTCATGCTGCGCAGCCCCGCGCGCTTCCAGGACACCGCGGCGAAGCTCGTCGCGCTCTACAAGGAAAACGAGGGGAGCTGCGATCCGGGCCTCAAGCGCCGCGTCGTCGACTGCTGGATGCGAGCCGAGGCCTATACCCTCGACACCTACCGCACGGTCTCGCGGCTGCTCGAAGGTGGCAAGATCGGCGCGGAGGCGTCGCTCAACAAGATCTTCTGGTCGGAGCTCGACGTCGAGATGCACGAAGTGGCGCTCGAGATTCTCGGCTGGCGCGCGGAGCTCCTGCCGCAGGCTTCCGAGGCGCAGGGCGTCGGTGAGTGGCTCGACGGTTACATCTTCGCGTTGGCAGGTCCCATCTACGCGGGGACCAACGAGATCCAGCGCAATATCATCGCCGAGCGCATTCTCGGCCTGCCGAGGAAGTAGCCGTGCGATTTACTTTCGACGAAGACCAGCTGCTGTTCCAGACGACGCTGCGCGACTTTCTCTCGAACGAGTGCACCCCCGAGGTGATTCGCAAGGCGTGGGACGAGGGTCGCAGTCACACTCCCGCACTCTGGGCACAGCTCGCCGAGCTGGGGGTGCCGGGGCTGCTCGTCCCTGAGGCCCACGACGGCATGGGGATGAGCGAGATCGACTCGGTGCTGCTCTTCGAGGAGGCGGGACGCGCGGCGTTGCCCGAGCCGGTGATCGCGACGGCGGCGGTCGCGGCGCCCCTGCTCGTCGAACTCGGCGACGAAGCGCTCGCCGGCGAGTGGTTGCCGCGCATCGGAGGCGGCGATGCGATCGTCGGGGTGGGGCACGAGGTCTCCCCTCTGGTGGTCGACGCCGACGTGTCCCACCTGCTGTTGCTCCAGCGCGGCGACGAGGTGCACGCCGTGGCCCCGGACTCCGCGGAGATCGTGGCACAGCCCGCGAACGACCCGTCGCGGCGGCTCTTCAAGGTGAACTTCGACGCCGGCGACGCCACCCGGGTCGCCGCGGGCGACGCAGGGCGCAGTCTGTGGGCTGCGGCTCTGGATCGTGGCGCCCTTGCGGCGGCCGCCCAGCTGGTCGGTGCCACCGACAAGTTGATCACGCTGGCTGCCGAGTATGCGGAGCAGCGCCAGCAATTCGGCAAGCCCATCGGCTCGTTCCAGGCGGTAAAGCACATGCTTGCGAACTGCAAGGTGAAGCTCGAGTACGCGCGGCCGGTGGTGCACCGTGCGGCGCATTCCGTGGCGCGCAGTGTCTCCGACCGCAGCCTGCACGTCTCGATGGCGAAGGTGGCGGCCGCCGACGCGGCCCAGTTCGCTTCGCGGCAGGCGCTTCAGGTGCACGGCGCCCTCGGCTACACCTGGGAGCAGGATCTGCACATCTGGATGCGCCGTGCCTGGTCGCTCGAGCAGGCGTGGGGCCGCAACGATTTTCATCGCAGTCGGGTCGAAGAGCGGGTGCTCGAAGCGAGCGCGCGGCTCGGACCCGGCCGGACCTTTAGAGGAGAGTGACCATGGCCGAGGCCTACATCATCGACGCAGTTCGTACCCCCATCGGGAAGCGCGGTGGCGGACTCGCCAGCGCGCACTCTGCGGATCTCGGTGCTCACGTGCTGAAGGCACTGATGCAACGCACGGGCGTCGACCCGAATGCCGTCGAGGACGTCATCTTCGGCTGCTGTGACACGCTCGGGAGCCAGGCGGGTGACATTGCACGGACCTGCTGGCTCGCGGCCGGTCTGCCGCTCCACGTGCCGGGGGTGACGATTGATCGCCAGTGTGGCTCGTCCCAGCAATCGGTGCATTTTGCGTCGCAGGCCGTGTTAAGTGGCACGGCAGACCTGATCGTCGCCGGCGGCGTGCAGAATATGAGCACGATCCCGATCTCCTACGCGATGACGGCAGCGGAGCCGCTCGGCATCACGGATCCGTTCTCGGGATCCAAGGGCTGGGTCGACCGCTTCGGCACTCAGGAGGTTTCACAGTTCCGCGGCGCCGAGATGATCGCGGAGAAGTGGGACATCTCCCGCCTCGACATGGAGAAGTTCGCGCTCGAGAGCCACGAGCGCGCGAATCGCGCCATCGATGAGGGTCGCTTCGACAACGAGATCGTTCCGTATGGCGACGTGACCAGAGACGAAGGTCCGCGGCGCGGCAGCACGCTCGAGAAGCTGGCCTCGCTCCAGCCGCTGCAGGAAGGTGGGCGCCTCACGGCTGCACTGGCGAGCCAGATCTCGGACGGTGCGACCGCGTTGCTGGTGGCGTCGGAGCAGGCCGTGAAGGATCACGGTCTCGCGCCGCGCGCGCGCGTGCACCACATCAGCGTGCGGGCCGACGATCCGATCTACATGTTGACTGCGCCGATTCCCGCCACGCAGTTCGCGCTCGAGAAGGCGGGCCTGAAGCCCTCGGACATCGATCTGGTCGAGATCAACGAGGCCTTCGCGTCGCCCGTGCTCGCCTGGCAGAAGGAAACCCACTGGGACATGGAGAAGGTCAACGTGAATGGCGGTGCCATCGCGCTCGGTCACCCCATCGGCGCCACCGGCACGCGGCTCATGGCCACGCTCGTCAACGAGCTCGAGCGCACCGATGGCCGCTACGGCCTCCAGACCATGTGCGAAGGCGGCGGCCAGGCGAATGTCACCATCATCGAGCGGCTCTAGCCGAAGGAAGGAAACGAAAAGATGGGAATCTGTGACGGACGGGTGGTCATCATCACCGGCGCCGCGCGCGGCATCGGGCGCGAGCACGCGCTCGCCTTCGCCGCCGAGGGCGCGAAGGTGGTGGTGAACGATATCGGCGTCGAGCTCGACGGCAGCGGGGGTACCGATGGCCCCGCGGGCGAGGTGGTGGACGCCATCCGCGCAGCTGGCGGCGAAGCCATTGCCAACGGTGCCGATGTGGCGGATTGGGAGCAGACCGGCGCGCTGGTGAAGCAGACGCTCGACGCCTTCGGGCGGCTCGATATCGTGGTGAACAACGCGGGCTTCGTGCGCGACCGCATGTTCGTCTCGTGCAGCGAAGAGGAGTGGGACGCGATCATCCGCGTGCATCTGAAGGGCCATTTCTGTCTCGCACGCCACGCCTGCGAGTACTGGCGCGGCGAGTCGAAGGCCGGCAATCCGGTCGACGCGCGCATCATCAATACGAGCTCGGGTGCGGGCCTCCAGGGCAGCATCGGCCAGAGCAGCTACTCGGCGGCAAAGGCCGGTATCGCGACGCTGACCCTCAACCAGGCCGCCGAGCTCGGCCGCTACGGCATCACGTCGAACGCCATTGCTCCCTCCGCGCGCACGCGCATGACGGAAGAGGTGTTTGCCGACATGATGGCGAAGCCCGAGGATGGTTTCGACGCCATGAATCCGGGCAACATCTCGCCTCTCGTGGTCTGGCTCGGTAGCTCCGAGTCTAGGGATGTGACCGGTTGCATCTTCGAGCTGGCGGGTGGCGAGATCAGCATTGCGGATGGCTGGCGCTCCGGCGAGGTGGTCGACAAGGGCGCGCGCTGGGCGCCGGACGAAGTCGGCGGAGCCGTTGCCGAGTTACTCGGCAAGCGCGTGCCTCCCCAGAAGGTCCACGGCACTTGAGGAGCCCGGCGTGAACTTTGCCTTCAACGAGGAGCAGGAAGAGCTGCGCGCCATGGCGCGTGGCTTTCTCGCCGATCATTGCTCGTCGGAGCAGGTGCGCGCGGCCATGACCAGCGAGCAGGGCTACGACGCCGATGTGTGGAAGCGCATCGGTAGCGAGCTCGGTTGGCCGGCACTGCTGGTGCCCGAGGAGTACGGCGGGCTCGGCCTCTCGTGGGTCGAGCTGGTGGCGCTGCTCGAAACGACGGGCGAGGCGTTGCTCTGCGCGCCCTTCTTCTCGACGGTGTGTCTCGGTGGCAACGCGCTGCTCGTGGCGGGTAGCGTTGCCCAGAAGCAGGAGCACCTGCCGGCGCTGGCCGAAGGCCAGCTGCGCTGTACGCTCGCCTTCAGCGAGCCCTCCGGACGCTGGGATGCGGATGGCATTGCCAGCGTCGCGACGCCGGACGGTGGCGACTTCGTGTTGACGGGCACCAAGCGTTTTGTTCCGGATGGGGCCAACGCCGATCTGATCGTGGTGGCCGCCCGCGCCGCAGGCAGCAGCGGGGAAGACGGCGTGAGCCTATTTCTCGTACCGTCGGACGCAGCGGGCCTGACCATCACCGCGCTCCCCACCGTCGATCAGACGCGCCGCCAGGCAGAGTTTCGGCTCGACGGCGTACGGGTTCCCGCCGAGGCGAGTCTCGGTGAGGCCGGCAGCGCGTGGCCGGCGCTGCGCAAAGTGCTCGATCTGGCCGCCGTCGGCGTCTCCGCCGAGCAGGTGGGAGGGGCGCAGCGCTGCCTCGACCTCTCCGTCGAGTACGCGAAGGAGCGCGTGCAGTTCGGCCGCGTGATCGGCTCGTTCCAGGCGCTCAAGCACAAGGCCGCCGACATGATGCTCAGCGTAGAGTGCGCGCGCTCCGCCGCCTACTACGCGGGCTGCGTCGCGGCCGAAGATGGCGACGCGCTTCCGGTGGCGGCGTCCCTCGCCAAGGCCACCTGCTCCGAGGCCTACTTCCGCTGCGCGGCGGATGCGATCCAGATCTTTGGCGGCATCGGCTTCACCTGGGAGTACGATCCGCATCTGCACTTCAAGCGCGCCAAGTCGACCGAGACCTTCCTCGGCGACGCCAGCTGGCACCGCGAACGGATCGCAGGGCTCGTCTTCTAACGCGCCGAGGGCCCAAACGGGAGCGACCGACCGGCTCGCCGCCGATCGGTCGCTTGGGATCGTGTGAGCTGGTGGGCTCAGGCGACTTTCAGGGCCCAGGACACGCAGTAGCCGGTCTCCTTCACCACACCCATGGGGAAGATCTGGCACTTGCCGGTGCCCTCCTGGCCGGCGACGTAGAGCTGGCAGTTGCTGCAGTTCTGGTCTGCCTTGGCCGACTCGTCCACGTACTGCAGGGCGGTGACCATCGGCGCGGCACCCGGCAAGGCGGTGACGAGTTTTTCGCTGGCCTGCGCCGTCTTCGCTGTGAGCAGCGCACCCGGAAGCAGTGCTGCCGTGGTCAGGCCTGCGGCGAGAAACTCCCGCCGGTCCATCGACTTCTTGGAATCCTTCATGTTCTCCCCATTCTGATGAGATGTGCCCGGTCGCCGCCGGTTCCCCGGGGGCAGCGAGCGAGGGTTGGAAACGAAACTGGGCTGCACGGAGATGGACGTTGCCGGGCCAGGGAAATTCGCGGGCGCGCATGGCGCGGTGTGGCGTCACCCCGACTTCCGACCGCAGGAGGTTAGCTCGCTGTCCCCCGTTCTGCCATCCGATGCAGCCGAGAAAAGCGCGGCTGGTGGCGCCCAGAGGATCGGGCTCCGCTGGCCGGGGCCGCGGCAGGCGCGAATCTCGCTCGCTCGCCCTCTCCAGGGCTGTGTCTCGATTGGCTAGCGTCGTGTGGTGCGACGTCCGCTGCCCGCGCTGCTGCTTCTCGCCTCATGGCTCTGCGCGTGTGGTGGGTCGGTGCCCGCGGCCCCCTTGCCCGATCCGGCGGCTCGGCGTTCCACCTCCGCCGGCGAGCTGATCGGCCTTGCCGATGCCGAGGGAGGTCACACCTGGCTCGGCGTTCCGTTCGCGCAACCGCCCGTCGGAGAGCTGCGCTGGCGCGCGCCTCGGCCCGCCGAGCCCTGGAGCGGTACGCGCGAGGCGCTGACCTTCGGCGCGCCGTGCATGCAGCTCGCCGGACCCGTCGGCGCCGAGGGGCCCGCGGGAGAGCCCGCCGGCAGCGAGGATTGCCTGACCCTCAACGTGTATGCACCGCGTTTCGAGCCGGCGGAGGTGCCCGAGGGCCTGCTGGCGTTGCCGGTGATGGTGTGGATTCACGGTGGGGGCAACAGCCAAGGCCACGCCGCGCTCTACGACGGCAGCGCGTTGGCCGGTGAGCGCCGGGTGGTGGTGGTGTCGTTTCAGTATCGCCTGGGGGGGTTCGGCTGGTTCCGGCATCCGGCGCTGCAGGCTGCCGATGCGAGCCCCGAGGACCGCTCCGGCAACTACGGCACCCTGGATGCCATCGCCGCTCTCGAGTGGGTGCGGGACAACATTGCGGCGTTTGGCGGGGATCCGACTCGCGTGACCCTCTTCGGCGAGTCGGCCGGCGGTACCAACGTGCTGGCTCTGTTGCGCTCGCCCCGTGCGAAGGGTCTGTTCCAGCGTGCGATCTCCCAGAGCGGCTGGGCGCACGGCAAGACGCTGGCCCAGGCCGAGAACTATGTGGATGATCCCGAGCCCGGCGACGACGCGAGCTCGAGCGAGATCCTGCTGCGCCTGCTCGAGCGCGAAAGGCGAGCTGTCGATCGTGCGACCGGCAAGGCGAGGGTCGCGTCCATGACGCACGAGGAGATCGCAGAGCTGCTGCGCGGTGTGCCGGCGCCGGATTTCCTGCGGCTCTACCTGCCGGACGAGATGGCTGCCATGTACGAGAACCCGCGCCTGCTGCAGGACGGCTTCGTGCTCTCTCGTTTCGGATCACTCGAGGCATACCGTCGCGGCGACTACAATCGGGTTCCGGTCATCCTGGGGTCGAACCGCGACGAGGTGCGCACGTTTCAGCTCTTCACGTCGCCACACGTGCGCCACCTGTTTCAGCTCCCCGTCGCCCTGCGCAACGAGAGGATGTACGAGGCGACGACGGATTTCGCCAGTCGGGTCTGGAAGGCGATGGGCGTCGACGAGCCCGCGGCGGCGATGCGCGGGGTGCAGGGGCCGAGTGTCTACGGCTACCGATTCGATTGGGATCACGAGCCGCGGCTCCTGTGGCTCGACATTGCGCACTGGCTGGGTGCGGGACATGCGCTGGAGATCCCCTTCGTGTTCGGGCGTCTGACACTCGGCGCCGCGACCCCGTTCGTCTTCGATCCGGATCGTGCGGCACTCGACGAGGCGCTGTCGCGCTCGATGATGTCCTACTGGTCTCAGTTCGCCTATACCGGTGATCCGGGCACGGGGCGTGAGGGGAATCTCGTGCGCTGGGAGCCATGGGATGCGCGCGGTGGCAGCTTCCTGATCCTGGATACCGACGACGACGGCGGCACCCACATGTCCGGAGACACCGTGACCCGGGCGTCCGTGCTCGCGGATGTGGCGCGAGATCCACGCCTCGAGACGCCGGCCGAACGCTGTGAGGTGTATCGCGAGATGGTGCGGGGTGGATCCGTCCTGAGCGCCGCGGAGTATGCGCAGCAGGAAGGCGGCGCCTGCACGGATCTCTTGCCGCCGCCGCTGCGTTACTGAGGCTTCGACAGCAGCATCACCGGAATTCGGCGGTTCGTCGCTCGCTCTTGGTAGGCAAGGAAGTTCGCGAACGTTCCGCCCATCCTTGCGTAGAGCCGGTCGCGCTCTTCGCCGGTGGCCTCACGGGCGATGCGTTCTTCACTGCCGCCGCGGTGCTGCACTCTGGTGTGTGGATCTGCCTTCAGGTTGTGATACCAGCCCGGGTGCACGGGGGCGCCGCCCTTCGAGGCGATGATGACGAGGTCGTCGCCTTCGTTCAGATACGCGAGCGAGGCCACCCGCGGTTTGCCGCTCTTTGCACCCGTGGTCGTGAGCAGCAGCGTCTGGCCCGGCGGGCCCATGGCCAGGCGCGCGCCGGTCAGCGGGATCAACACGCGGTCGATGCGCCGGCACAACTTGTCGTAGACGATGCCGCCGATCTTCGAGGAGGACGCGGCGATCCCAATGCGGTTGAGCCAGGCGAGCATCGCTTGCGGCTCAACCATGCCCGTAGGCAGCGCCGCCATCCACTTTGATGATCGAGCCAGTGGAATAGCGGCCGGCGTCGCTCGCCAGATAGAGAGCGGCGCCGACGATCTCGTCGGGCTCGCCGGCACGGCCGAGCGCCGCCATGCTCGTGAGCGCATCCTTCATCTGCGGCGACCACGCCTTGCTGATGTCGGTGAGGAATGCACCGGGCATGATGCAGTTGACGCGAACTTTGGGGGCGAAGGCGCGCGCCATGCCCTCCGTCAGGTTGTTGAGCGCCGCCTTCGCGGCGGCGTAGGGGATTTCTCCGGGACTCGGCATCACCGAGCCGATGCTGCTCACGTTGATGATCGAGCCGCCGTCGCCCTCGGCCATCTTCGTGCCGAGCAACGCCGACAGTCGAAAGGCACCCTTCAAGTTGGTGCCCATCACCTTGTCGTAGAGCTCTTCCGAGATCTCGATGAGGGACGGGTAGAGCGGCGAGCTACCGGCGTTGTTCACCAGCACGTCGACCTTGCCGAACTCGCCGAGGGCATTCTCGACCAGCGCATCGCAGTCGCTCCACTTCGCCACGTGGCAGCGGACGGGCAGTGCGCGGCGGCCGGTCTCGGACTTCACCGCATCGGCGAGGGCGACGCAGCTCTCCTCCTTGCGGCTCGCGATCACCACGTCGGCGCCGCAGCGTGCAAAGGCGAGCACCAGCTCCTTGCCGAGTCCGCGGCTGCCGCCGGTGACGAGGGCCACTTTGCCGTCGAGGCGGAATTGCCCGAGCGGGTCGCTGGCGGTCATGGCATCCCTCAGGCCGGGTAGAAGCGGCTGATGGTGTCGATCACGCAGGCCGGTCGTTCTCCGCCCTCGATCTCGACGACGACGCGCACGATCGCCTGGACGGCGCCGTCCTTCGTGTCGCTGGCCTCGATGAGCTCGCCCTTGCCGCGCACTTTCGAGCCCACCGGCACTGGAGCCGGGAAGCGCAGCTTGTCGGCTCCGTAGTTGATGCCCATCTTCACACCGCGCACCTCGATGATCTGCGGCATGAAGAAGTTCACCAGCGACTGGGTGAGGTAGCCGTGTGCGATCGTCGTGCCGAAGGGGCCGTCCTTCGCCTTCTCCGGATCGACGTGGATCCACTGGTGGTCGCCGGTGGCCTCGGCGAAGAGGTCGATGCGCTTCTGGTCGATCTCGAGCCACTCGGAGGTGCCAAGCTGCTGGCCGACGGCCTCCTTGAGCTTGGCCGGGGTTTCGAAGATCACGGTCATGCGGCGGGGTCCTTTCGGATCAGGGGTGTTGGCTGCTGACCGAGAGGATCTCGCCGGTCATGTAGCTCGAGTAGTCGCTGGCCAGAAAGACGATGCAGTTGGCTACTTCCCACGGCTCGGCGGCCCGGCCGAAGGCCTCTTTCGCGCAGAGCTCCTCGATCAGGCCTTCCGGCATGCCCTTCGACAGGAACTCGTGGTTCGCGATGCTCGGCGCAACTGCGTTGACCCGCACGCCGGCCTCCGCGGCCTCCATGGCGACGCAGCGCGTGAAGGCCATTACGCCGGCCTTGGCCGCTGCATAGTGCGATTGCCCCGGTTGGGCCCGCCAACCGAGCACCGACGCGTTGTTCACGACGACGCCCGTCTGGCGTTCGAGCATGTGCGGCAGAAAGGCACGGGTGACGCGGAACGTTCCATTCAGCGTGATGTCGAGCACCCGGTTCCAGGCTTCGTCGGTCATGTCGACGACGTTGGCGTTGCCCCCGAGCCCGGCATTGTTCACGAGTACGTCCACCTGCCCGAGCTCACGGATGGCGGTCTGGGCGAGAGCTTCCACCTGCTCGGCGTTCGTCACGTCACACAAGCAGGTCGCGGGACGTTGCCCGCTCGCCTTTTCGATCTGCTCTGCTGCTTCCCCGAGGCGCCGCTCGTGGAAATCGGAGATGAGAACGGTCGCCCCCTCCTCCGCAGCGCGTCGTGCCGTCCAGAAACCGATGCCGGTGCCGGCTGCTGCGGTCACGACGAGGGTCTTGCCGGCCAGCAGGTCGCGGCCTTCGGGGTAGGGCGGAACCACGCGGCTCATCGGGCCTCCCGCGGCATGCCGAGGGCACGCTCGCTGATGATGTTGCGCTGGATTTCATTCGATCCGCCGTAGAGCGTGTCCGAGCGGACGAAGAGCGCCATTCGCTGCAGGCGAGTCAGCGCGTAGGGAAAAGCCTCGGCGATCTCTCCCTCCGGGCCGAGCACGTCGAGGGCCAGCTTGCCGAGATCGCGGTGCCAGCTGGCCCAGTGAAGCTTCGTCACCATGGCGGCACCGCCCGCGGCGTCGCCCGAATCGGAGAGCGTGCGCAGCGCGTTGTAGCGTTGGATCTCGAGACCCATCCATGCATCGGCCAGCCGCTGACGGATGATCGGGTCATCGATCTTGCCGTTGCTGCGCGCGACCTCGGCGATGCTGTCGAGCTCCTGGCGGAAGTTCATCTGCTGGCCGAGGGTCGAGGCGCCGCGCTCGAAACCGAGTGTGGCCATCGCCACTTTCCAGCCGTCGCCCGGTTGCCCGAGGATGTTTCCCTTGGCGGTGCGGGCGCCGTCGAAGAAGGTCTCGCAGAACTCGGCGTCACCGGTCATCTGCAGGATCGGGCGCAGCTCGACGCCCTGCTGGTGCATGGGCACCAGCAGGTAGACGAGTCCCTTGTGGCGCTGCGAATCGGGATCGCAGCGCGCGATCACGAAGCACCAGTCCGCGGCCTCGGCCCAGGACGTCCACACCTTCTGGCCGTCGATGATCCACTCCTCGCCTTCGAGTCGTGCCTTGGTCTGCACGTTGGCGAGATCCGAGCCGGCGTTCGGTTCGGAGTAGCCCTGACACCAGATCGCCTCGCCCTTCAAGATGGGCGGCAGGAACCGCTGCTTCTGCTCCTCGCTGCCGTAAGCGATGACCGTGGGAGCGACGAGGTTCTCGCCCATGTGGTTCACGCGCCCCGGTCCACCGGCGCGCGCGTACTCCTCGTAGAAGATCACCTGCTGCATCAGCGGCAGCTCGCGTCCGCCCAGGGGCTTGGGCCACGAGAGGCCGATCCAGCCGGCTTCTCCCAGGCGTTTCTCCCAGGCCTTTCGCTCGTCGATCAGTGCGCTCTCGTCGCCGGGTCCGCCGCGGTGACGCACGGCGCTGAACGGGCCGCCGAGCTCGGCCTCGAGAAACGCCGCGACGTCGCGGCGGAAGGCCTCGTCCTCGTCGGTGAAGCGCAGATCCATGGGGGCTCCCGGAGCGAAGGGGAAGAATTCATTATGATACGATACGGCTCGTATGGATGACAGCCTCGCTCCGGAGTCCGCCCTCACGATTCCCCGCCTGGTCTTCCGCGCCGCCGAGCGTTATGGCGATGCGCCGGCTCTCGAGGACGGCGACATTCGACTGAGTTTTCGCGAACTCGAGACCGAGGCGCTGCGCGCCGCTCGCGCCTTCATCGCCGCCGGCGTCGAGCCCGGTGATCGCGTCGGCATCTGGGCCCCGAACGTCGCGGAGTGGATCTTCGCTGCGATCGGGCTCCAATGCGCTGGCGGTGTGCTGGTCACGTTGAACACCCGCTTCAAGGCGCCGGAGGCGGGCTACGTGCTGCGCAAGAGCCGGGCGAAGCTGGTCTGCACCATGACCGAGTTTCTCGGCACGGACTACGTGGCGGCCGTCGCCAGTCAGGATCTGCCGGATCTCGAGGGCATCATCGCCTTGCGCGGCGAGTCCGGAGCTGCGATGCAGCGTGGCGGCGGAGCCGCAGGTGTCACGGGCTGGGAGGCTTTTCTGGCCGCCGGCGAAGGTGTATCCGAGGCGGAAGCGCGGGCTCGCGCCGAAGCGGTGGATCCCGACGATCTCTCCGATTTCATCTTCACCAGCGGAACCACCGGAAACCCCAAGGCGGTCATGACCGCGCACGGCCAGAACGTTCGAGTCTTCGCGACCTGGACCGAGGTGGTGGGTCTCCGCGCCGGCGACCGCTACCTGGTCGTCAACCCCTTCTTCCATTCGTTCGGATACAAGGCGGGGTGGATGTCGGCGATCATGCGCGGTGCCACGATCATCCCACACCTCGTCTTCGATGCGGCCGAGGTGCTCGAGCGGGTGGCGAAGGAGAAGATCTCCATGCTGCCCGGGCCGCCCACCCTGTACCAGTCGTTTCTCGCGTCGCCGCAGCTCGGCGACACCGACCTGTCGTCGTTGCGCCTCGCCGTCACCGGTGCCGCGCCGACGCCCGTCGAGCTGATCCACCGCATGCGCGACGAGCTCGGCTTCGAGACGATCATCACCGGCTACGGCCTCACCGAGACCTGCGGCGTCGTTACCATGTGCCGCTTCGACGACGATCCGGAAACCATCGCCACGACTTCGGGGCGCGCGATTCCCGATGTCGAGGTGTGCTGCGTCGATACCGACGGCAAAGAGGTGCCTAGGGGAGAGCCCGGCGAGATCGTGGTGCGCGGCTATAACTTGATGCAAGGCTACTTCGACGACACGGAAGAGACGCGCAAGACCATCGATGCGGATGGCTGGCTGCACACTGGCGACATCGCGGTGATGGACGAGCACGGCTACGTGCGCATCACCGATCGCATCAAGGATATGTTCATCAACGGCGGCTTCAACGTGTACCCCGCCGAGATCGAGAACACGCTCTACGGCAGCGGGCAGTTCGCGCAGGTGGCGGTGATTGGCGTGCCGGACGAGCGGGCCGGCGAGGTCGGAATGGCTTTTGTCGTGCCGGCGCCGGATCATGTCGTAACGCCCGACAGCGTGATCGCGTGGTGTCGCGAGAACATGGCGAACTACAAGGTTCCGCGTCGGATCGCGGTGGTGGACGAGCTGCCGACGACGCCGTCCGGCAAGGTCATGAAGTTCAAGCTGCGCGAGCAGGCCGAAGCGCAGTAGGCCCACGTAGCGTAACCCCGATGCTCACAGCGGATGGTCTCTGGAACCTGATCGAGAAGCGCGCCGGCGCGACACCCGACGCGCTCTTTGCGGTCGACGAAGCCGAGCGCCGTCTTTCGTTCGAGGAGTACCGCGCTGCGGTGCTGCGCTGCGCTGCCGGATTGCGGGCCCGAGGCGTGGGGGTGGGCGATTGCATCTCGTGGCAGCTGCCGACGAGCATTGACGCGCTGGTGCTGTGCGGTGCGCTCGCACGACTCGGCGCCGTGCAGAACCCGATCCTGCCGATCTACCGCGAGCGCGAGGTGGGCTTCGTGGTGCGGCAGCTCGAGTCGAAGCTGCTGGTGGTGCCCGGCACGCTCCGCGGCTTCGATCACGCGGCGATGGCGCGGCAGCTCGCGGCGCAGCAGCAGGGTCTCGCAGTGGTCGACCTCAGCGAGGGGCTGCCCGACGCCGATCCGGCGGGCCTGGGGCCGGCTCCGGATCCGAACGGCGTCCTGCGCTGGGTGCTCTACAGCTCCGGCACCACCGCCGACCCGAAGGGCGCCAAACACACGGACCAGACACTGCTGGCGGCATCTCGGGGCTTCGCCGAGCGCCTGGCGCTGGCGCCAGACGATCGCGTCGCGCTGGTATTTCCCCTGACCCACGTCGGCGGCATCGGCTGGCTGATGAATGGCCTGCTGTCCGGCTGTGCGCAGCTCGTCGTCGCCAGCTTTGATCCGGCGACGACAATTCCGTTTCTCGCCGCGCACGGTGTGACCCAGGCGACGGCCGGGACGGTCTTCCATCAGGCGTATCTCGCCGCGCAGCGTCGGCAACCGGACACGCCGCTCTTCCCGGCGATTCGTACCTTCCCGGGGGGTGGCGCGCCGAAACCGCCGCAGCTCTACACCGACCTGCTCGAGGAGATGGGAGCGCCGATCTGTTCCGGCTATGGCCTCACGGAGTGCCCCGTGCCGGTGATGAACGGTGTCGACGACCCCGACGAGAAGCGTGCGCATACCGAGGGCCGTGCGTCGCCGCTCGGAACCGAGATTCGCATCGTGAGCCACGACGAGACTCTCGCCGCCGCCGGCCAGGAGGGAGAAGTGCGCGTGCGCGCCCCGCAGATGTGCCTCGGCTATTGGGACGCTGCGCTCGATGCGGACGCTTTCGACGCGGAGGGCTTCCTTCGCACCGGCGATCTCGGAAACCTCGATGCTGAGGGATTCCTCAGCATCAGCGGACGCCTCAAGGACGTGATCATCCGCAAGGGTGAGAACATCAGCGCCAAGGAGGTCGAGGATCTCCTCTACACCCACGAGTCGTTGCAGGACGTGGCGGTGATCGGTTTGCCAGATCCCGACGCGGGCGAGCGGGCCTGTGCGGTGGTGGTGCTGGCCGACCCCTCGGTCGGATTCGCTCTCGAAGATGCCGTTGCCCACCTGGAGGCAGCGGGCCTGATGCGGCAGAAGTTCCCCGAGAGGCTCGAGGTCGTCGAGGCATTGCCGCGCAACCCGACCGGCAAGGTGCTGAAGCACGAGCTGCGCATGCGCTTCAGCGAATGATGTACCTCGCGTATCCTGGTGTTGCATGGCACTCGTGAACTGGAAGAACCTCGCGCGACGCTTCGCTGTCGAGCCGCGCTGGCTCGCCTGGGATCGGCTCTGCGTGCGCATCACAGGTTGGTCGTTCGTGAATCGTGCCTTCGAGGAGGCGGCGGGCATGAGCTCCCGTCCGGCGCTTCTGCTCACCACGAGGCACCACGTCAACGGCCGGGAGCGCACCGTCGTGCTGCCGTACTACGTCGATGCCGACCGCTTCGTCGTCGTCGGCTCCCACGGCGGTCGTCCAACCGACGCCATCTGGGCGCTCAATCTGCGTGCACATCCCGACGTGCGCATCCGCGCGAACCACCGCTGGCGCGATGTGCGCTGTCACGAGGCGAAGGGGGAGGAGCGCGATGGCTTGTGGAGGCGCATCACCGCGGACGGAGCCTACCTCCACTACGAGAAGACCGCCGCCCCGCGAATCATCCCGCTCATGGTATTCACGCCTCGCTAGGCATGCGTGAGGCCGTCTTCTACTTCGACTTCATCTCTCACAATGCGTATCTCGCCTGGACGCGGCTCGCTGCGCTCGCCGAGCGCCACCAGATCGAATTCGAGCTGGCGCCGGTCGTCTTCGGCGCACTGCTGAAGGCCCACGGGCAGCTCGGACCTGCGGAGGTGCCGCCGAAGGGGTTGTGGATGCTGCGCGACGTGGTGCGCAAGGCTGCGCTCGAGGGGATACCGATCGCGCCGCCGCACTCACATCCCTTCAATCCCTTGCTTCCGCTGCGGATCGCGTCTCTCGATCTGGCTCGGGGGGAGCAGCTCCGCTGCGTCGCGGCCCTCTTCGAAGCGACATGGGTGCGCAGCCTCGACGTGAGCGATCCACAGGTGGTGGCTGCGACGCTGTCTGCTGCCGGCTTCGATGGCGGGGCGTTGGTGGAGCGCGCCGGTGCGGCAGAGGTCAAGGCAGCCCTGCGCGCGCGGACCGATGGCGCCATCGAGCGCGGCGTCTTCGGCGTGCCGAGTGTGTGGTTCGAGGGCGTCCTCTTCTGGGGCAACGACGATCTGTCGAATCTGGATCTACACTTGCGCGGCGAAGATCCGCTGACAGACGTGGACTTCACCCCGTGGCTCGGTGTGCGTCCTTCGGTGCAACGCAAGCGTTGACCGGCGCGCCTCGTCGCGTCGTCTGGCTCAGCGGGGAAATGCGTGCTGCGAGTAGTCCTGCGTCAGCATCTCCATGATCTGCGGCGCGATCTCCCCGTAGCACTTCGTGTGGTCGAAGCGGTTGTCCGCGGAGAGATGGTGCTCCGCGATCAGGGTTCGCGCTCGGCGCTCGGTGTAACGCACGATCTCGAGCCACGTCGCATGCTCTTCTTCGCGCGCCACGTCCATGATCCAGCGCACCAGGAAGTTCCAGCCCGCGGGCTCAAGAGCGGCCTTGATGGCGCCGCCGGCCAGGTGGTCTTCGTCGCCATCGTGCAGACTCGGCTCGTGGTGCTTCAGCTCGTAGGCGAGCTGGGAGCACACGTCTCGCGCCACGTAGGCTTCGCTGGCGTGGGCGCCGATGCCGCCATCCCACTCGAGTTCGCGCTCGGCCACGTAGCGCTTGGCGGCGATCCAGGCGTCCTCGCGCGCGTGGCGCCGCACCGCGGGTTCGCAGCGGGCAATCAACTCGTGCGCGTCTCCGTGCACCAGGTGGGGGTGCTCATTGAACCACTGCTGTACGTGCTGGCGTTCCATCGGGCTCTCCTTCCCGTCCGCGTTGTGGCGGGTCGGAGGCTCTGGCAGAGCGGGCGATGGGCTTAGCGAACGGGTAAAGCGCCAGCGCGCCCCAGAACCGCCTGTGAACGTTGAGTCTCAGGATAGCAGAATTGGCCGGGGCGGGGTCAGCGCCGCAGCAGCTTGCGCCGGAACTCCTGGATCACCGGCATGCGGTCGATCCACGGTGACGCGTCGGCGCGGGATGGGTCGACCGCACTCGCCTCACCCGCGAAGCCTTCCGGAATCTGAGAGTGCAGCTCCGGTGGATCGACACTGTCGTCGCTGAAGTGATATTCGTAGCCCGGAACGAAGATGTCCTCGTCCGCGTCCACGTCGATGGTGCGCAGGCCGTAGGTCATGAGCTCGGTGGTGAGCGTCTGCGGTGGGATGATCCAAGCGTGGCGGGGGCCGGCCACGAACTGGTACTGGATCCTGCAGTTGCTCGAGAGCACGCGGAACTTGCGGATATCGCCCCCGTACAGGTTGCTCCGCAGGTGGCTCTCCTCGATCACCCCGGCGTCGAAGTCGGGCTCGTAGCCGCGCACGAACTGCAGCGACGTCGGGTCGTTCCTGCGGGCGAAGGACGCCACGCTGCGCCCCCCGTGGATGCGATTGGCCGGGGTCGCCATGGCGCGGCGCCGCGGCTCGCTGAAATCGCGATAGGGCTCGAAGCGACCATCCGGTGCTTGGCGTAACACCAGCGCAATCGCCCGGTGATCACGGCGCACGCGGCCGAGGCGGCTCAGATCGTCGAGCGCTGCCTGCATCTCGAAGGGCAGGTTGGTCGTCTCCTCTGCGCCGTATTCGATCTCGACGCCGTCGACCGTGGTCGTCTTCAGGTCACCCTTGCCGATCCAGTTCTCGGTCTCCGAGCGGATGTAGTGGGTGGGAGAGCGCCAGACGAGGGAGGAGTCCTTGTAGAAGATGCGCGGATGGAGCCTGCGCTCCGCGCCGATTCGCACATAGACGACGAAGAATCGGAAGTGGTCGTCCTCCCGCAAGTTCGTCAGGTAGAAGGTGGCATCGAAGAGCGAGAGCTTGTGCCTGGGCGTGTAGCCCTTCGCGAGCAGCGAGCGCGGTCGCTTGCGCGCGCTGCCCGCGCAGGCGATCTCGACGCCATCGCTCAGCAGGGCTATGAACTCGCGCTTCACCCGGGCGGGCGTGAGGTCGGCCGGTCGGATGCCCGTCACGATCACGCGCTTCGACACGCGAGCACGTTAACCCAGATGCGGCCCGCGGCGATCTAGAGTCTGACTCCACACTGGCGCCCGCTCACCATGGCGGCTGTGCTTCGTCGAGCTGGCAGGGGGCGACGTCTTCAGTCAGAGGCCAGCTGTCGCGCCGGACCGTGGCCGTGATTCCGTCGGCGGGCCGATACTCGAACCAGCGCTCCTCCACCCAAGGTGCGGAGCGGTCTCGGAGCATGCGCCCGTAGACGAAGCACAGCGCTCCCCTCACCGGCAGGCCGCTGTTTGTCACGAATTCGAGAGCTTGGCTACCCGGGTCGAATTCGAACACGTCGGCTGCGCTGTCTGGCGCCAGCTCGGTGGGTGCCAGGCTGCCCTCCAGGGCGAGCGGCTCGCCGTTCACCCAGAGCCAGCCGTGGGACTCGCGGATCGCCAGTGGCTGGGCTCCGCGATTCTCGGCGATGGCTGCGAGCATGTGCGGTGACTCGGTGGGCACCATGTAGACGTCGAGGAAGGGGCGCTCCCCCTCCAGAGTGTCCGAGAGCGCACTCACCCGTTCGTCGAGCTGCTTGCGGGCGACGTCGGCCGCCCCTAGGGCGGCTTCGAGCGCCGTGCCCTCGGTCGCCGTCCGGGCCAGCCGGCGCCGCAGGCGCTCCACCTCGCGCTCGGCGCGCTCGACCTCCGCCTCCAGCTGCTCGACCTCTTCGCTGTTCGCCCGCCGTAGGGCTTCCAATTCGCCCGCGAGTGTCTCGCTGCGGCCCCGTTCCGTGACGCGGATCATGCCGACCTGCACGAGTACTGCTGCGGCGACACAGAGCGCCGCGATCGAGAGCGCATTCTGGTGTCTCTGGGTAGGCAAGCTGGCATCCCGATCGGTCCGTTCCCGTATCGGCCGGCCGGTGCTCCCGCAACAGCCTCGCGGTCGGGGGTGACCGCCATCAGGCTTTCTGGTAGAAGGGTTTCGAGCGGTGTTGCGTGTTGAGGAGAGGGGGAAAGGTGGCGGGAACGAGGGCCGGGGGCCTGCGATCGCTGGCGCGGGAGGATCGCATGTTGCTGCTGAAATTCGTCTGCTCGTTCGCCTGGGCGGACCTCGAGGTCCAGGCCGAGGAGCGGCGCACGATCGCAGATCTCGTCGAACGTCTCGAGCTCGACGCGGATGAGCGCAAGATCGTCGACGGCTGGCTCGAGGTGCCGCCGGATCCCGAGGGCGTCGATCCACAGCTCGTGCCCGCAGAGCACCGCGCCGCCTTCGTGAAGGCCATCGAGAATGTCATCACCGCGGATGGGGTGGTGACGCCGAGAGAGCGCGAGCAGCTGGTGTTGCTCGGCCAGATGCTGCGATGACGCCGGCTCGCAGCTCGGGCGAGCACTGAGTACCCTATCTGCCCTGAGATGCTGCCGGTCGTGCCGGAGGCTCGGGAAGGAGCCGATGCAGCCGCAAAATGGGAGTGCCTGTCTTCTGTCGTTCCTCTTGCTGGTGATGCCGTACACCGCGCCAGCGCGGCCGCTGTCGCGCTGGCGAACGTGGCGCTTCAAGGCCGCGTGGTGAAGCTCGCCCGCTAGAACGTTGGCCGCACCCGCTCGGCTGCACGCCTTCGACCACCTGAAGGCCGCCGCGATCGTTGCGGTCGTCTTCACCCACGCAGGCCCGGATTCCTGGTTCGTCGAGGGGAGCTCGGCCGTCTGGTTTCTGACCAAGAGCTGGACTGTTTTCCACGTTCCGAGCTTCCTCTTCGTCTCGGGCTTTCTCTACGCGAAGCCGCAACCCATCGCCGCGAGTACCGTGGCGGCCCGGCTGTTCCGCGTGGTGCTGCCGTACCTGGTGTGGTCGTGCATTGCGCAGGCGTCCGGGCTCAGCGGCGCGACCGGCAGCAAGGAAATGCTGCACCAGCTCGTCACCGCATCCTCGTTGGGCGTCTACTACTACGCGATGCTGATCAGCGGCTGCATCTTGCTGATGCTGCCACTCTCGTTTCTCGGGCGGCGGGGAGCGCTGGCCCTGTGGTGCGCCTACACGGCCTACTCTGTGGGCGCCGTCGTCTGGCCCGGCTGGATGACCGGCGACACGCTCTTCTGGCTGATGCGCGAGCCGCTCCAGCTCTACGCGTTCGGCTACTTCCTGACCGGTTGGCTCGCCGCGCTCTGGCGCCCCGAGCTGTCGGCCTGGGTCCGGCGCCATCCGGTGCCTGCCGTCGTGGGGAGCTCATTGCTGGCGACGCTCGGCTTGCTCCTCGTCGCAGGTTGGACGCCGTGGTCCTTCGGCTACTTCGATCGTGCCGTCTATACGTTCGGCGTGGTGTCGAGCTGCGCCCTGTTGCTGTCGTCGCGGCCGGCCAGCCGCGCCGAGCGCTTCCTCGCCGATGCCACCCTCGGCATCTACCTCTCCCACTTCCTGTTCATCCTCTGGCTGCGGCCGTGGGTTGCCGACTGGCCCGAAGGCCCGCGCGTGGCCGCGCTGGTCGCGGCAGGGCTCGCCGGCGGAATTGGACTGTGCTGGCTCGCCCGGCGTGCTCTCGGCCCGTCACGGGCGTCGCGCTGGCTCGGGGCCTGATCGCTCAATCCGGGCGTGAGTAGGAGATTGCGCAGATGCTGAAGTGCGCGCGGCCGGCTGGACGGGCGAACTCGACCTGGTCACCTGCTGCCTTGCCGAGAAGCACCCGGCCGAGGGGCGACTGGACGCTGATCCAGCCGCGTTCGGGTGCGATCTCGTCGGGGCCAACCAGGCGGTAGCAGTGCTCATCACCGTTGTCGTCCTCGACGGTGACCCAGGCACCGAAGAAGATGCGCGACGGGTCGGCCACTTCGCCCGGTTGCACCACCTGCAGCTCTTCCAGATGCTTGCGGAGAAAGTGCACGCGTCGGTCGATCTCGCGCAAGCGCTTCTTGCCGTAGATGTACTCGGCGTTCTCCGAGCGGTCACCCAAGGCCGCGGCCTCGGACACCTCCTGCGTGACGCGCGGGCGCTCGACGCGCCACAGGTGCTCGAGCTCCTGCTGCAGCTTGTGAGCACCTTCGGGAGTGATGGGCGTCTGCGGCACGGCAGGCCTCGGCGGTTGGACATGCGATCCCCGGTGGCGCGAGTGGCGCTCGTGCCTCGCTCTAGCCGAACGAGCGGGAGAACAGGTCTTCGATGGCCCGCTTGCCGTTGTCGCGCAGGAAGCGCGTGCCGGTACCCGCGAAGTGGGGGTGTGCGATCGTGGGCGTCTCCTGGGCGTCCCAGATCTCGCCGTTCCAGTGGAACCAGGAGTCCTTCTCCTGGTCGAAGACGAACAGTGGCTTGTTGCAGAGTTTTGCGAACTCGGCGCCCCAGCCGGTGCCGCCCTTGACTGTCTGGTCGTCGAGGATCTTGCCGACGACGTAGATCTCCTGGCCGCTGTTGATCTGGTGCCAGATGCTCTGGAGCACCTTGCGAAAGAGCGGCGTGTCCCGGTAGCGCCGATGCATGAGCCGGCCCACGTAGGCGAGACTGACGTCGCCCTGTTCGAGCTCCTTGTGGGTCAGCACGCGGATGCCGCGGGGACGCGCGTCGTTGTGTCCGTCGAAGGTGAAGTTCACTTCCTCGATGCCGTGCCGCTCTGCGGCGGCGCCAAATTCCGACTCGGCACCCTGGGCAGCTCCGCTGAACAGGACGCAATCTTCGATCTTCACGATGCTCCTCCTGGTGGCGCCGGGGGCATCCCGCTCGCCACGGCCGGACCGCTATGCCCGGTGGCCGCCCATGGTAGCCTCTGCGCCACAGTGAGCGGAGTTTCCGTGTCGATCTCTGTCGAGCGGGCGCCGGGCAACGCTCCTGAACCACGAACCGGTCTCCCCGTCGCGTGCCTGTGGCGACCGGATGCGTGGCTGCTCGCGCTCGGGCCGCTGGGCCCGTGCCCCCCCTGGGCGCTTGCGGGATCGCAGGGGGCTGGAGCAGGCCGGCACGTTCTGGCAGCTCCTCGAGAATGCCTCTGGCCACCGGTTGGGCTGGGTGTGGCGTGCCTCGGCTGCGCTATGGGTTCTGGGCCGCCGTGCTCGAGCGCCGCCGCTGCCGCGTGTCTTCGGGGGTTCTCAGGGGCTGGTGTTGCGGGTTGGTGAAGGCACGCGCCGTGCGGCGGCTCCAGCGCGGCGTCGGGGCCTCCGATGGGGTGAGAGGGGGGTGCGATGCCCTGGTGGGCGGCTGCATACACGATCGTTCTGGTGGGCCTTTCCACCAGCGGACTGATCGACGATCTGCGCGACGGCCGTTCGCGCTGGTATCTGCTGACCGGCACCTTTTCCGCGGCGTTCAGCCTGCTGATGGTCGTCGCGTACTGGGCGGCTCCGCTCGCGCAGGGACTCGGGTTCTGGGTGGTCGCCATCTTGATCTACGCGATCACCTGGGACACTTGGTCGACGGCCCTCGACCTGCGCTCGATCGATCGCGATCCGGAGCTGTCGGAGGAGGAGCGCGGGCTCTATGGCCGTTTCGGCGTGGTCTTCTCGGCGGTGGTGGTGGCGCCCGCCTACGGCTGCGGGTTGCTGGTGTTGTTGGAGCGCGGGGGCGTCTGAGCTCGGCGCGGTAGCCTTGTCGCGCGATGGCGACGGTTCTCACCCATGCTCTGGTCGGTGCCGCAATCGCGCAGGTGGCGCCCGCGCCCGCGCATCGGGGGCGTCTGCTCGCCTGCGCCGCGCTGCTGGCGGTGCTGCCCGACATCGACGTACTGGGTTTTGGCTTTGGCATCGCCTACGACCACGCGCTCGGCCATCGCGGCTTCACGCATTCCCTCACATTTGCCGCACTTGCGGGGCTGCTGGCGGGAACACTCGGGTCTCGCGGGGCGTTGCTGCGCTCGGGTGAAGGTTGGGTGCTCGCGCTCGTGCTGGGGCTGGCGACGGCGTCCCACGGCGTGCTCGACGCCTTCAGCGACGCGGGGCTCGGCGTCGGCTTCTGGATTCCCTTCGATGCACACCGCAGCTTTGCGCCGTGGCGCCCCCTGGCCACGTCGCCGATCGGTGTCGACGCGTTCTTCGGCGGGCCGGCGCTCGCGATCCTGGCCAACGAGGTGCTCTGGGTGTGGCTCCCCGTCGGGGCCTGCCTGGTCGGCGCCAGGTTCTGGCGTCGGCGGGCATGGTATTCTCCCTGAGCGCGCGCGAAGGAGCGACGATGGTCCGGGTCGACACCCAACGCTTGATGGCTGACCTGCGCGAGCGACTGGCGCAGCCGGGGGAGGGCGACCTGGCGGGGATGGAGGTCGACGACCTCGCCGAAGCCATTGCGCACCCGAAGGCCGCGGCGACGATCGAGGCCATGTTTGCGCTCGAAGCGACCTCGGTGCAGCCGGGCGAGCCGGCGCCCGAGATCGAGTTGCCCTGGCTGGGGGCGCGGCCGGCGGGCCAGCCCGAGCGCTTTTCGCTGGCGGCGCATCGCGGGCACCGGCCCGTTGCCCTGGTCTTCGGTAGCTACACCTGACCGCCGTTCCGGGCCCAGGCTGGGACCCTCAATCGCATCTATCGACGTTTTCGCGATCGGGTCGAATGCTGCGTCGTCTACATCCAGGAGATCCATCCAACCGACGGCTGGCAAGTGAAGGAAAACGAGCGGGATGCTGTCCTCGTTCGCCAGCATCGCTCGATGGAGGAGCGCATCGAGGTGGGTCAAAGCTGCATGGTGAAGCTCGCTCTCGAGATGCCGGCTGTGGTGGACGAGATGGACGATGCGATCGCGAAGGCGTACGCGGCGGTGCCGGAGCGCCTCTACGTGGTCGGGCGCGACGGGCGCGTGGCCTACAAGGGTGGCGTCGGGCCGATGTTCTTCAAGCCGGCAGAGTGGGAGAGCGCGATCGGGCGGGTGCTCGCCGAGGGCTGATGGGTCTCTCGCCCAGAGGCGCACTCACTCCACAATATCGCGCCAGGCGCGGGAGCTACGCCTCTTCTCCACCGCGCGAGAAGAGGCAATAGGTAAGGGCGTCCCCGGTCCCCAGGAAACGCTGGTCGGAAATGCGCAAGTTCAAGAATCTCGTTGCAGCGACGGTCGTGTTTTGGACCATCACGTGTGCGTCTGTCGTCGCTTCCTCCCAGGTATCTGACCTCGTCACTCAGGTCTCCCAGGCCAACCTGCAAGGGCACATCACGGCTCTTCAGGGAGAGCGGGCCACGACGCTCCAGCAGGCCGCTGCGGCCGACTACATCCGGGATGAGCTCGAAGCCTACGGTTACACCGTGCAGAGCGATCCGGTCGGAAGCAGTGAGAACCTGATCGCCGATCTGACCGGGACGCTGAGGCCGAACGAGATTTTTCTCGTAGGCGCCCATTTCGACACGGTTTCGGGCACTCCTGGAGCGGACGACAACGCCAGTGGGTTGGCGGGGCTCCTCGAGATCGCCCGGGTTCTCGCGGGGACCGAGACCGATGCGACCGTTCGTCTGGTGGCCTTCGCCCTGGAAGAGGCGGGGCTCGTGGGGAGTAACCAGCTGGCCCAGGCCGCGGGGAGCGCAGGTTGGAACCTGATTGGAATGATCTCGCTCGAAATGATCGGCTACACCTGCGCCTCCCCCTGCCAGGTGCCGTTCACCAACACGCCGCCCTGCGTGACCTTCAAGACCGAAGGCGTCACAGCGGGAGACTTCGTCGGTGTCGTGGCCAACAGTGCCTCTGCCAGTCTCATCACCGATTTCGAGACGGCCGTAAGCGGCCACGTCGCCGGGCTGCCGGTCGTGTGGGCCCAGGTGGCGGGGACCGGAGCCTGTTTTCCGGATTCTCGGAGAAGCGACCACGCCCCCTTCTGGGATGAGGGTTTCCCGGCGATCATGGTCACCGACACTGCGAACTTTCGGAATCCGAACTACCACGGTGCCGGGGACACGCTGGCAACGCTGGACCTCGGGTTCGCCAGCGATGTGACACGAGCGACGCTCGCCATGGTGGCATTGCGGGTGGGCGCCGTGCCGCCGGAGGTGCCTGCCCTGGGCTCGGGGGCCCTCCTCCTCCTGGCACCTGCCCTCGGCATCGCCGGTGGGCTCGCGCTCCGGCGGCAGTGGGAGCGCGAACGGAGTGAAAAAGGCCGACGGCCCGCAGCCGACGGCTACTAGTCGGCGCCGATCGTCTTCAGCACGAAGACGGGAATTTCGCGGTGCCCGGCCGCGCGCTTCTCGTAGGTGAGGTAGACGGGCGCCTGCTCTGCGATGGACTGCCAGAGTGCGGCGCGTTCTTCGCCAGTCGCGAGCTGCGCGCGAACCCGCCGGGCGCGGCGGTTGACGTGGATCGTGGCCTCGGGATGGGCGCGCAGGTTGTGGGCCCAATTCGGATCGCTCGGCATTCCACCGCGAGAGCCCACGATCGCGATGTGCTCCCCTGCCGGGAAGTAGGGCAGCACGGCGCGTCGCGGCTGACCGGTGCGCGCGCCGGTGCTGGTGAGGAGCAGCGGTGGGTTGTACTCGACATGGGTCGCTCGCGAGAAGAGCAGGTTCACGAGCGAGTGCCCGATCCAACGCACCAGCACGCGATCGAGCTCCGCACCGAAGGCGGATGACGCGAAGCGAACGACCCAAGGGGAGTTGTAGTCGCTCATTGTGCACCTCCGAGTGCTGTGCAGAAGTCGACGGGCCAGCCTCTAGAAGACGATCACGCCTCTGGCGTTCACGCCCTTCTCCATGTCGGTGAACGCCTGGGGCGCATCGTCGATCGAGTAGGTGCGGGTCACCATCGCGTCCAGGTCGAGTTTGCCGCGTTGGTAGAGGCCCAGCAGGCGCGGGAAGTCGGCGTGCGGATTGGCGTCGCCGTACATGCTGCCCTTGATGGTCTTGCCAGAAAGCGGCGCCATCAGCGCGTTGATCGAGAAGCTCTGGGTGAGCGAGCCCACGCCGACGAGCACGGCGGTGCCGCCGCTGCGCACGGAGGCGTAGGCGGCCTCCATCAGCGCGGGCACCCCCACGGCTTCGAAGGCGTAGTCGGCGCCGCCGCCGGTGAGCTCGTGGATCTTCCCGGGAGCCTGGCCGTCGCTTCCATCGATGGCATCCGTCGCCCCGAATTGTTTCGCCATCTCAAGCTTGTTGGGCAGCACGTCGACGGCGATGATGCGATCGGCTCCGCTGATTCGACAGCCCTGGATTACGGAGAGGCCGACCCCCCCGCAGCCGAAGACGACGCACGTCGAGCCCGGAGTCACCTGTGCGGTGTTGATCGCGGCGCCGACGCCGGTCATCACGCCGCAACCCACCAGCGAGGCCTTGTCGAAGGGCACGCTCTTGTCGATCTTGACGGCGGCAGTAGCCGGTACGACGCACTCCTCGGCCATGCACCCGAGGAACTGCATGGTGCCGAAGTCCTTCTCGCCCTGATGCACGCGGTAGGTGCCGTCGATCATGCGCCCGTCGGGCACGCCGGCAGAGCAGAAGACCGGGCGGTGATGCAGGCACGCATCGCAGCTGCCGCAGCAGGGGACGAAAGAGAGGATCACGTGGTCGCCGACCTCGAGGCCGTTGACGCCGTGGCCGAGCTCGGCGACGGTGCCGGCGCCCTCGTGCCCCAGCACCACCGGCGGCGGCAGCGGCAGAACGCCGTTGATCACCGACAGGTCCGAGCGGCAGACTCCGGTCGCCCCCATCTTCACGCGGATTTCTCCGGTCTTCGGCGGATCGAGTGTCACGTTCTCCACCGAGAACTTGCCGGGCTCCGTGCACACCAGTGCCTTCATGATTGCATCTCCTCGCGTTGGGGGGGCGACACCATAGCGTAGTCAGTCTCGCCTTTTGCGCCTCTGGACGGGTCCGTGTGCCGCGCTGCATGGGTCACCGACCCGGACAGTCTCTCCGTTTCGCACCTGCTGCTCGGACACCTCGGTCCAGTGCGTCGCGAGCCCACAGCGCACGGCGTAGCGCTCGCCGACTTTCAGCCAGTCGGGTCCGCCCTCGTTGGCGTAGGGTACGACGAACTCGAAATGGCCTTCGGGCCCGCTCTTCATGCGGTCGCGATAGGAGAAGCGTCGACCGCGGTTGGTGTCGACGTGCAGGGATAGGCCGATCTTGGTGTCCGGTGTCGTGCGTCCCCGCAGCCGCGCGCCTGGAACGAACTCGAATACTTTCGCGAACGGTCGCTTGGTGCGCTCGCCCAGAGGGATGGATTCCATCAACAACCGGTAGCGGCCTGCGGCGCGCGTCGAGGCCTCGCCCGGACGCGCCAGCACGCCGCTTCCGTCCCGCCGGAATAGCGTGCGATACATCGAACGGTTGTCGTAATAGTCGATGAAGGGATCCCCTTCGGCCACGACGACGTAGCGCACGCCCAGGCGCTCCAAAATTCTGTCGGCCTCGTGGGGCGGGGCGGACCAGAATCGCTGCTCGAGCGCGAAGTTCTCGGCGCCGGCAACATCGCCGAAATTGTCCGTCACCGTCGGGCGTCGCCCGACCTGCTGGATCAAGTGCCCCGTGCTCCAGCGCGCCAGCACGCCGTATTCGGGTCGCTCGGTCGGGTCGAGCCAGCCCGACGTCGTCGGTGTGTAGGTGCGCAACCAGCGGCTCACGCCATTGAGTATTCGATCGGCACGGTGATAGGTGCTGAGTCGCAGCGGCTCGTCCTGGAAGGCGCGCAGCAGGTTGTCGATGTGCGGTGTGTAGTTCGCGTGAAGCGGAAAGAGCACGGCGAGCGCGGCCAGCGGTGCCAGCCGCGCAATGATTCCATCCGGCGCCAGGCCGCTCCGCCGCCAGAGGCCCTCGACGGAAACCGCTGTCTGCATCGCGAAGGCGACCGTGAACGCGTCGAGAAAGCGCTTCTGGAGCACGGTCATGGCGAGGAGCACGCCGGTCCATCCCAGCAGGAAGTAGCGTGGCCCCGGCGCATCCGACCGCCGTGCCTCGTTGCATCCGTAGAGCCAGAGCAGAGGAAACGCGTAAATGATCGGCGAGAGCTGGAGGTTGGCCCTGTAGCCGGACACACGGCCGCCGACGACGAAGAGCGGTTGGGACTCCATGATGCCGCCCTGTAACGCCTCTTTCTTGCCGAGCCAGCGCCATGCGTCGGCGAAGCCTTGGGTCAGGTCCTCAGATATCAGCACGCTGGCCAACAGGAGCAGTGCGCCGGCGCTCGAGAACACCGCCACCCGGCCGGCAGCGCTGGCGCCAAAGGGCGCCCGTGCTGCGGCGCGTGCACTGAGCAGTGCCAGCGCCGCTGTCGAGCCGAGCAGCCAGGGCTGGAAGTTCGTGAGTACCACCGGACTCATCGAACTCCACTGCGGCCACTCGGCGCCGAGAGAGAACGGGGCGACCACGATGCCGGCGCAGCTCGACACCCACGCCAGGTCGTGCCAGCGGCCGGCGGCGCTCTGTCGCTCGGGAGCAAAGAGCGCCGCTGTAGCCAATCCGGCGAGCGCCAGGCCGACATAGAGCAAACAGCCCGGCCAGATCAAGAGTGCGACTCCTGCCACGACGCCGCAGGCACCGGCGTCTCTACGTCTGGCGGTACCTGCCAGCATGCGCAGCGTGCATCCCAACAGGACCACGGAGACCAGCGAGATCGCGACGTGGTGATCGAGCGCGCCGAGACGTGAGGAGACGAAGTGGCCACCGAGAACGCACAGGAGACCACCGGCCCAGAGCGCGGCGCGCTCGCCGAAATGCCGGCGTGTGATCGCCCAGGTCACGACGACGGTGAGCGCGCCGAGCAGCGGAGGCAGCCAGGCGGCGGCGCGTGCTGCCAAGTCGAAGCCACCGATCTGGACGAACGGCCAAAGCAGGATGGCGAAGCACGTGTCCAGGAACGCCGGCCAGATGATCTTCGAACCGTGCGGGAACTGTACGTAGCTGTCGAAGACGAGTGCGTGCGGAAAGTTCTCGATTGCGAACAGTGCGCGTCGCAAGTGGTAGTAGGCGTCCCCGTCGCGGAGGAAGACCGTGCCTTGCGAGAAGACGCTGCTGGCTGGCAGCCCGCGCACGATGAAGGCCGCGGCGAAGAGCCAGAGCGCCGTGCGGAAGTCGGGCCGCTTCATCGAGGTTCCAGCGGGCGGGCCGCGGGAGCGTCCTTGGCTCGCCAGGTCTTTGCGCCGAAGCCTCGACCTCGGAGCGGCTGCGGTCCGATGCGATCGATGAACTCGTACTCGTCGTGCACCCAAGTGACGATACCGCGGCCGTTGCTCAGATCCTCGCCGAAGGGGCCGACACCGAACTCGGTGTGGCCGCGCTGGAGCAGTGCGACGAGGTCGGGAGCTGTCCGACGCAGATCTGCCCGAACCGCGTCGGCGCGGCGCCGCGCGCAGGCGGGGCCTGCGGCGAGCGCCCAGCGCGCCCCGCTCCAGGCGGTGAGCGACACGAATGCCAGGCCGATCGATATGCCCGCGATCCAGGCCTGCCTCGTGTCCCTCTCCTCGGGCACTCTGCCTCCGCGTGATTCGATGATCGCATGGCCCGCATCCGGCGTTCCGAGTTCGCGGATGTCGTTAGGCGATGCCGAGGCTGGTCCTCGGGTCAGAGGAGCACCTCTGCCATCGCCTCGAGCTCCGCTTCGACAGCGCCGATCGGTCCGTAGAAGATCTCGGTGCAGCCACCGGCCTCGAGGGCGGCGACCTTCTCGCGGATCTCTTCCGGGCTGCCGACCAGTCCGCCGGCGGCGAGGCCGAGGTCGACGTGGCGGCGATCGATCTCGGAGAGGCGTACGAAGTGGCCCTCGTGAATGGCGAGATGGCGCTCGTCCGCGGAGAAGCGCTCGATCTCTTCGCGCCAGGCCTTGCCGTTGGGCAGGCCGTCGACGCCAGTGGCGCCCGCCGTCTCGTAGACCGCGTGGTAGGCGGCCGCAGCGCTCGGCCCCAGGGCGTCGATGACGCGGGGCGAATCCAGGCTCTCTCCCTCCCGCAGCACCGTACCGGTCTGGAGCAGTGCGCTGTGAGCGAAGCCGGGCACGGGTGCGGCGGCGGCCATGACGCCGTCGCCCAATTCGCGGGCGACGGCGATCCCCTTCGGTCCGTTCGCGCCGATCAGAATCGGTATCTCGATGGGGCGAGGCGGCGCGCAGCTCTCGGTGTGCAGCATTCGCATCTTTCGGCCCTGGTACTCGATGGTTTCGCCGCGCAACAGGCCCTTGAGTGCCCGGACGTACTCGGCGACGAACTTCCAGGGCAGCGCCTTTTCGCCGAAGGTCATGCGCCCCGTGAAGCCGGTGCCGACGGCCACGATGCTGCGGCCGGGCGCCAGCTCTTCGAGGCTCGCGAGCGCGCTGGCTGTCACCATCACGTGGCGTAGATGCGGGATCATCACCCCGGTGCCGAGTCCGACGCGCTCGGTCGCATCGGCGATCCGCGCGAGGGTCATCCACAGATCGCCGAAGAGCGCCGGCGAGTCGTAGACCCAGACGCGCCGGTAGCCGAGCTCCTCGGCCAGCTTTGCGATCTGCGGCGCGTCGCGGCCGGGAAGAATGCCCGCAGAGATTTCGATGGACATGAGGTCTCCTTGCGTTGCTGCTACACGGGGCTTTGGATCAACTCGAGGCAGGTGCCGTCGGGGTCGCGAAAGAAGACCGCCCAGACGCCGTCGACGGGAATCTCGGGTCCCATGTCGAGGAAGACCGGCGGCGGCGCGTCGACGCCTTGGCGCAGAAGCTCCGCGTGTGCTTCGTGGGCGTCGTCGACCAGGAATGCCATGCGGAAGATACCGAGCTGGTTCGCGCGGGCGGAGGGTGAGCCGACCGGTGTCGGATGCTTCCATTCGAGCAGGTCGACTGCCAGCTGGCCTCCCTCCGGCGGCAGCAGGAAGCGAGCATCCCACTCGATGTCGCCGGGCATGCCGAATAGCGTGCCCGGCACGGGGCCGGGAGCCGAGCTTCCCAGGGTCTTCAGACCGAGCACGCGCTCGTACCACTCGTGGGAGAGCGCGATGTCGGAGCAATTGATGTTCACGTGCGCGGCCTGGACGGAACTCTCGGGGCGTTCGATGAGTTCCAGCACGGTGCCGTCCGGATCGCGGAAACACAGGGCGCGCACGCTGTCGGCGACGGCGGATCCCAATGGCACGTCCAGCGGCTCGCTCAGACATTCGACTCCCCGCGCCCGGAGGGCCTCGTAGCGCGCGTCGAGGTCCGCGGCGAGAAAGCAGATGCGATAGAAGCCCAGGTGATGGGGCTCCGCGTGCGGCGCGCCGATGGGCCTCGGCTCGAGCCATTCGAGCAGGTCGATCGCCGGCGCGCTGAACCCCCGCGCATCGCAGAGCATGTGTGCATCCCAGCGCGCTTTGCCGGGCAGTCCGAAGAGGCTCCCGTCCTGGGGTTCCTTCGGGCAGGTGTGAGCCACGACGTCGAGCTCCAGCACCTCCCGAAAGAACTCGGACGAGCGCGCGAGGTTCGAACAGTTCACATTGACGTGGGCGACGCCCCGGAGTTCGACAGCCATCGTCCCAGTGTACTCTGCGAGCCCGCCGACTGCGCCGTCTACTTGGATGCTGCGTGTGCCGGCGTGCCCTCACTCGGGGCTCGGCGAGGCCAGCTTCGCGGTCACGCCGCCGTCCACTGGCAGGTTCGCACCGTTTATGAAGGAGGCTGCGTCGGAGGCGAGGAATACCACCGCGGCGGCTACCTCCTCGGGCCGACCCAGGCGACCCTGGGGCACCTGGGCGCCGAACGCGGCGGCGCCGTCGGGCAGCTTGTCGAGCCACTCGCGAAGTGCCGCAGACTCGATGGGGCCCGGGATCACCGCGTTGGCGCGGATGCCGCGTGCCCCGTACTCGACGGCGATGCTGCGTACGAGCTGCAACACGCCGGCCTTGGCAGCGCCGTAGGCAGCCAGGCCATAGGCGGCTCCCACGGCGGCGCCCGACGAGGTGGCGACGATCGAACCACCGCCCGCCGGAAGCATGACCCGGAGCGCTGCCCGGATGCCGGACCAGACCGCGTCGAGGTTCAGAGCCATGATCTTGCGATACGCCTCGTCGTCGGTCTCATCGGTCGGCAGCGGTTGGGCGCCACCGGCGTTCGCGTGAAAGATCGATAGCGGGCCAAACGTCTCCGTGGCGTGGGCAACCAGACTGTTGGCTGTGTCGGGCAGGGTGACGTCGGCGACGAAGCTGCTGGCGCGCCCGCCAGCACTCTCGATCGCCGCCACGACCGCCGCTGCGGCGTCTGCGTCCCGGTCGTTCACCACCACGGCCGCGCCCGCCGTCGCCATTGCCTCGGCGCATGCGCGACCGATGCCGGAGCCGGCGCCGGTTACGGCGGCGACCTTGCCGTCGAGCGAGATCACGCCTCGCCCGCAGCGAAGAGCTTGCGCTGTGCGTAGAGTGTGTCGACGTACTCTTTCACCGCACAGATCTTGCCGTCCCGCAGGCGGAAGGCGAAGTGGTAGTAGTTCTCGTAGTCCTCGCCCCGAGCCGTGCGCGCTCGGATCACCAGCTGCGCGCAGACCTGGTCGCCCTCCGCCACCATCTCTTGAATCTCCATCTGCATCGGAACGGACCTGTCGTAGAGGTCGACACCCTGGCCCATGAGAGCGAGCACCGCTTCGCGGCCCTCATGGCTGCCGCCGAGAGACGAGCTCCCGGGCACCCACCATGTGACGTCCTCGGTGAAGAGATCGGGGATTTCCGGCGATCCGTTGGCCAGCTGCTCGAAGTAGCGCTGGATGGCGCGCTTGTTCTCGGCCGTACTCATTCAGGCCTCCGACGGCACGCCGTAGCGGGCCTGATAGCTGGCGAAGCGTCTGCGTTCCTCGTCCAGGTCTAATTCGGTGTTCTCGAAACCGTACTGGTGGGTGCCGTGCTTGCCCTTTGGCTTGTGGTCGAGGTACGCACGCATCTTCGCCTCGGCTTCGTCGGAGAAGGGCAGTCCCCAGTGGGCGTAGACCCCGGCGAGGGTGCCGAACGGGTCGCGCCGCATGTCCGCATAACGCACGTCGAAGAACTGGGCGCTGCGCTCGCCAGCGTTCGCGCGCACGCTCTCTGCGGCGTCGATCAGGAACTTGCAGGTCTCGCCGGTGAACCAGGTCAGCACCTGGTCCATGTCCACGGCGTCCGAGCGCACCCATGCCGTCGAGAAGAGAATGCTCGCAACCGAGGCCATCACCTTCAGCGGGTCCCGGTGCGTGATCACGATCCGCGCGTCCGGATAGACTTCGAGCAACGGCGCGAGTGCCGGCATGTGGGAGGGGGCCTTCAAAACCCAGCGCTCGGTGGGGCACTTCCATTGCAGCAGCTGCAGCATCTTCTTGTGGAAGCGGTAGCCGGGCTCGAGGTCGGCTTCCGCGAGCCACGCCGAATAGCTCGGCACCATGTGGCGGCCGGGTAGCTCGTCGCTGCAGAACTCGTGGGCGGTGAGCTGAACGCACTCGACGGGGATCTGCGCGCCGAGCTCGTGCATCGAGTCGTACTCGGGCACCACCTCGCACCAGAAACGCACCTCCTCGTCGGTCAGGGCGATGCGGGGATCCGTGGCGTGGCTGGCCGCCTCGGGCGGGGGGCACGGATGCCGCACCTCCCAGGCCAGCGGCGCCCGGTGGGCGGGATCCTGTGCCAGCACCTCGTGCAGGATCGACGTGCCCGTGCGTGGCAGACCCGTAATGAAGAGCGGCGCCTCGATGCGTTCCTCGCCGATCTCCGGGTGGCGCGCGAAGGCGTCGGTGATGCGCAGCCGATTCTCGAGCCAGTTGAGCAGGTCGTCTTTCGCCAGCACGCGGCCCACCAGGTTGAGCTGTGCCTCGGCATTCAGCGCATCCACGAAGACTTCGAAGCCCTCGCGCCAGCCGTCGCCGCCGAAGTCCGAAAGGCCGGTGCGAGCGCGGGCCTCGTCGAGCAGCGCCCCGGCAGCGATCGGCAGCCATTCGGGTCGGCCGATGCGATTGAAGACGCGGTGCCAGTCGGGGCGCGGCGGGAGATGCCTGACGGCCATGCAGCCTCTCTAGGGCATGTAGGCGCCGCCGCTCACGCTCACCAGCTGGCCGGTGATGTGTGCGGAGCGCTCCGACGCGAGGAAGAGCGAAAGGTCTGCAATGTCTTCCGGGCGTCCGATGCGGCGGATCGGTTGTGAGTCGACGTTGGGAAGGGCTGCGCCCTTCTCGGCCGACGCAGCCATCTGCTCGGGCGTTCCAAAGACGTCGTAGCCGTACTTCCTCCAGAAGCTGCCCTCGCCCACATGATCGCTCTCCCAGGGGACGATCCAGCCGGGAGCCACGCAGTTGATACGCACCCCGGCGGGGCCCCATTCGAAGGCGAGCGCCTTCGAGAACGACATCACGTAGCCCTTGGTGCCGCCGTAATGCGCCACCTGCTGCGCGGCCTCGCCGACCAGCGCCGAGTTCGAGGTGATGTTCACGATGCTGCCGGCGCCGCGCTCCACCATGTGTGCGCCGACGCTGCGCGTGCAATGGACGACACCCCAGATGTTGAGATTCAGCTCCCATTCCCACTGGTCGTCGGGCTTTTCGAGCGTGGGGTGCGGATGCGCGACCCCGCCGGCGTTGTTTACCAGTATGTCGATCTGGCCGTAGCGCTCGAGGGTCTGCGCCACCGTCGAAGCGACCTGGTCGCGATGCGTGACGTCGGTCTGGATCACGCTCGCTTCGCCGGACAGCTCGGCAGCGGCGTCGGCGACCTCCTGCCCCTTCTTCGCGTCTCGGGTCGCGATGACGACGTTGCAGCCCTCCTCGGCAAAGCCGAGCACCAGTCCGCGGCCGATGCCGCCGCTGCCGCCGGTGATGATCGCCGTCTTGCCCGCGAGTCCCAGGTCCATGCTGCCTCCTCAGGGTCGAGAGTCGACGAGAGCGAGGCCGCCGAGCAGCGCATTGCGCAGCTCGCGGGGATCGATCACGTCGTCGTAGGTCATGCCCGCAGCCATGCCCCAGGGGCCGGAGCGCTGGATGTGCTCGACGCGGGCTTGCTCGTCCTCGTCGAGGTTGGCGGCGCGGCCGCCGGAAGACGCCGGCATGGAACTCATGGTGAGCCCCGGGAAACAGAGCGTCAGCGTCTGCGCGTCGAAGGGGTTCTGGGCCATCACCGTCGAGCCGAAGCCGAAGGCCTTGCGGAAACTGACGTGGAGCTTCGGCACGCTGGCGCGCCGCTGGGCTGCGAACATCTTGCCACCCCACTTGAGGATGCCTTCGCGCTCGGCGCGAGTGCCGGCCAACACCCCCGGATTGTCCGTCAGGAAGATCAGAGGCAGGTTGAAGGCGTCTGCGGTTTCGATGAAATCCGTCGCCTTGATGGCGGCGGCCGAGTCGACGGCGCCGCCGCGCACCCACGGTTCGTTGGCGACGAGCGCCACCGGTCGGCCGCCGAGGCGCGCCAATAGCGTCAGCAGGCTCGCGCCGTACTTCGGTTGGATCTCCAGGAAGTCTCCGTCGTCGACCAGCATCTCGAGCACCTTGCGCATCTTGTAGGGCTTGCGGTCGTTCACCGGCACCAGCTCGAGAATGCCGTCGAGCAGCCGTGCGCCGCTGTCGCCGCCATCGCGGCGCGGTGGCGCCTGGCTTCGATTCTGCGGGAAATAGCCAAGGTATTCGCGCGCCATGGCGATGGCGCTCGGGTCGTCGGGTGTCACATTGTGCGCCGTACCGGAAATTTCGCTGCAGAGCTTGGCGCCGCCGAGCTCCTCCTTGGTGACCTCCTCGCCGAGTGCGGCCTTCACCAGCGGCGGGCCGCCGGTGAACATCGAGGCCGATTCGGTCATGATCGTGAAGTCCGAGAGCGGCGAGGTGAGAGCTCCGTGCCCGGCCGACGCGCCGAGCACCAGACACACCATCGGAATCTCGCCCGAGCAGTCGGCCAGCGCCAGCAGATCGTTCGGTGCGCGCCCGCCGCCGCCGGTGTCCGTGAGTCGGTGTCCCGCGCCGTCGAGCATGAAGACCAACGGCACGCGCTCCTGGAGCGCCAGCTGGCAGATGCGGTAGCGCTTGGCCATCGAGCCGCTGCCGATCGAGCCGCCGAGTACGGTGAAGTCTTCGGCGGCGGCGAGAACCTTGCGGCCGTTCACGTCGCCGAAGCCGGCGACCAGCGCGTCGGCGGGGACGTCGGGGCCGCCGGTCAGCGCACCGAGTTCGACGAAGGTGCCGGCATCGAAGAGCAGCTCGATGCGCGCTCGCGCGTCGAGCTTGCCCCGCTGAGTCATCAGGCGCTCGATGCGTTCGCTGCCGCCCATGGCGCGCGCAGCGGCGCGCCGACGCTCGAGCTCTTCGAGGTAGAGCTTCCAGTCGTTCTCGCTCATTGGCCCTTGAAGACCGGCGGTCGCTTCTCGAGGAAGGCCCGCGGTCCCTCGGCGGCGTCCTTGCTCGTCATCACCTTCATGCCGTGACCCGTCTCGATGCCGAAGGCTTCCGCCTCCGGCAGCGTCTCGGTCTCGCGCAGGGTTGCCAGGATGGCCTTCACCGCCAGCGGCCCGTTGGCGGAGATGCGCTCGGCGATCTGCTTCGCCTTGGCGAGGGCCTGCCCATCGGGAACGAGATGATTGACGAGCCCCAGCTCGAAGGCGCGCCGCGCCGGCAGATCTTCGCCCGCCAACAGCATCTCGGCGGCGATTGCATAGGGGATCTGGCGCCGCAACCGCACCGCGGAGCCGGCCATCGGGAAGAGGCCGCGCTGCACCTCGGTGACGCCGAACATGGCGCTCTCGCCAGCGACGCGAATGTCGGTGCCCTGCAGGATCTCGGTGCCGCCGGCGCGGGCAAAGCCTTCGGCGGCCAGGATGACGGGCTTCGTCGGCCGGTACGTCTTGAGCCAGGCGCCCATGATGATGTCGGTCTCCTTCATCACGCGCTCCATGTACTCGTTGTCGGGCTTGCCCGACTGCATCTTGCCGATCTCGCCGAGATCCATGCCGGCGCAGAAGGTGTCGCCGCGGCCGGTGAGGATGGCCACGCGCACGTCGTCGTCTTCGTCGAGCCGCACCCACGCCTCGTAGAGCCGGCACATCACCTCGCAGTTGACGGCGTTCTTCTTCTCCGGGCGGTTCAGGGTGACGATCTGGGTATGGCCTTCCTTCTCGACGATCACCACGTTCTCGGACATCGGATTCTCCTCGTTGGGTAGGGGCATGCGGACTCCGCATCTTCCCCGCATCTGCCCGGCGGATCAAGGGCCGGGCCCATGTGGGGCTGGCGCCGGCGCCCGCCGGCGTGCGATTCTGCACAGCATGGGTATCAGAGCATTCGTCAAACCGCGGCTCCAGGATCTGCTCATGCGCCAGATGAATCCCCTGCGCCCCGAGGCGCTCGAGCCAGCCCACGGCGAGGTGTTGGAGGTGGGCTTCGGCACCGCGCTCAATCTCGAGCACTATCCGCCGGGCGTGACAGCCGTGACCGGCCTCGACCCGATGGAGGTAGGAGCGGTCGCCACAGTGAGCGAGCGCATTCGAGAAGCGGCGTTCCCCGTCGAGCGCAAGACACTGCGGGCCGATGGCGAGCTGCCCTTCGACGCCGGCCGCTTCGACTGCATCGTCACCACCTGGACGCTGTGCTCGATCCCGGACGCCGCAGCTGCTCTCGCCGAAATGCACCGGGTGCTCAAGCCCGGCGGCCTCTACTGCTTCATCGAGCACGGCCGCGCCGACGCGGCGAGCACGGCCCGTTGGCAGGATCGCATCAACCCCCTGTGGCGGCGCGTGTGCGATGGCTGCAACATCAATCGCAAGATCGATCGGCTCGTGGAGAGCGCGGGCTTCGAGCTCGCCAACCTCGATCGCTTCCGTGCCAAGGGGCCGGGCATCGTCGCACAGATGTACCGCGGCATCGCGACTCGTACGTAGAATGACACTCAGCTCTGACGACCTGCTCACCACCACTCGTGCCGTTCGCAAACGTCTCGACCTCGACAAGCCCGTCGAGCGCGCCGTGGTCGAGGAGTGCCTCGACCTCGCTCTCCAGGCTCCCAACGGCTCGAACCTGCAGGGCTGGCAGTGGGTGATCGTCGACGATCGCGACCAGATCGCGGCACTCGCGCGAATCTACAGAGAGGCCATCGAGGCCTACAGCAAGGAGTACGACACGGACGCCTTGCGGATGGGGGCCAGCGCCACCCCGGGCTTCGATCGCCTGACCGAGTCGGCGACCTACCTCGCCGAGAACCTGCAGCGCGTCCCGGTGTTGGTGGTGCCCTGCATCAACGGCCGCATGGAAGGCGCCGGCATCTTCCATCAGGCGAGTCAGTGGGGCTCCGTGCTGCCGGCGGCGTGGAGCTTCATGCTGGCGCTGCGCAGTCGGGGCCTGGGCAGCGCCTGGACCACGGTGCATCTGAATCGCGAGAAGCAAGCCGCCGACGTGCTGGGTATTCCGTACGAGCGCTATACGCAGGCGGGTCTCTTTCCGGTGGCGTATACCCTCGGGACCGAGTTCAAGCGAGCCGCGCGCCAGCCGTCGAGCAGTGTCACCCATTGGAATCGCTGGTAGCCCAGCTCGTCCCCTTCCAGATCTGGAGATGGCAGTGAATCAACTCTTCGACCTCTCGGGAAAGGTGGCGCTCGTCACCGGCGGCACCCGCGGTATCGGCAACAGCATGGCGCGGGGCCTGGCCGAGGCCGGCGCCGACGTCATCGTGACCGGCCGCAAGCAGGACGGCTGCGATGCGGCGGCCAAGGAGATGGCCGAACGCACGGGGCGCAAGGTGCTCGGTATGGCCTGCCACATGGGCGACTGGGATCAGATCGACGCGCTGGTCACCCGTGCCTACGACACCTGCGGCCACGTGGACGTTCTGGTCAACAACGCGGGAATCAACCCGGCCTTCGTCACGGTCGAGAACGTGACATCGGAGTACTGGGACAAGGTCTACGGCGTGAATTTGAAGGGCCCCATGCGGCTGGCCGCCCTGGTGGCGCCGCGCATGGGCCAGTCCGCTGGCGGCAGCATCATCAACGTGATCACCGTGGGCGCGTATTTCGGTGGCGCCGGGGTCGGTGTCTACTCATCGTGCAAGGCTGCGCTGCTCAACCTGACGCGGGTGATGGCGAGCGAGTGGGCGCCGCTGGGCGTTCGCGTCAACGCGCTGGCTCCGGGGCCTTTCGACACGGACATGATGCGCGGAGCGGCCGCGGCGGTGCCTGGCTTCAGCGAGGGTGCGGCGGCGGCGACGCTCCAGAAGCGCGTGGCGCACCCGGACGAGATCATCGGTTCGGTGCTGTACCTCGCGAGCGAGGCGTCGTCGTTCGTGACCGGTGGAGACCTCATCGTGGCCGGAGGCATGCACTAGATCGGGTGCATTGGAGGGTTCCATGGCAGATCGCGGCAGCTTCGGCGCAGAGACGACGGTGGATGAAGTGCTCGAGGGCATCGACCTCTCGGGCCGGGTGGCCATCGTCACCGGGGCGTCGGGTGGGCTCGGGGCCGAGGCCGCACGCGGGCTGGCCCAGGCCGGCGCCGCCGTCACCCTCACGGCGCGCGACCTGGCCAAGGGCGCGGCCGTCGCGGAATCGATCCGACAGAGCACCGGCAATGCGGCGGTCGACGTGATGGAGCTCGAGCTGTCGCAGCCCGCCAGCGTGAGGGCGTTCGCGAAGGGCTGGCTCGCCGAGCACGGCGCGCTGAACCTGTTGCTCAACAACGCCGGCGTGATGGCCTCTCCTCTAGCGCGCACCGATGCGGGCTGGGAGATGCAATTTGCCACCTGTCACCTGGGGCACTTTCTGCTCACCGCGCTGCTGGCGCCGGCGCTCGAGGCTGGGGCGCCGGCGCGGGTCGTCAACGTCAGCTCCGGTGGCCACCGTTTCTCGCCGGTGCGCTTCGACGATCCGAACTTCGAGAGCTCCGAATACGACAAGTGGATCGCCTACGGACAGGCGAAGACCGCGAACGTGTTGCACGCCGTCGAGCTCGATCGCAGGCTTCGGGGGCGTGGTGTGCGCGCGTTTGCGATTCACCCCGGCGCCATTGCGACCGACCTGGGACGGCACCTGACCCGGGACGATATGGTCACCCTGCAAGCCCGTGCGCCCGGCGGCAAGGGGCTCCAGCTCAAGCCGGTGGAGGCCGGGGCGGCCACGGAGGTGTACGCGGCGACGGCGCCGGAGCTGGAGGGGCAGGGCGGCTGTTACCTGGAAGATTGTCATGTGGCCGGGTCGTGCGAAGAGCTCGGAGCGACGGACGGCGTGGCGCCTCATGCGCTCGACCCCGTTGCTGCCGCGCGCCTGTGGACGCTCTCCGAGCAGATGCTGGGCGAGGCGTTCGCGCTCTGATCCGCCGCTGAGCAACCGGGCTCTCCCGTCGGGGAGATGGCATACTCCGGGCCTCGCTGAAACATCCGAGGAGCCCATGGCCGAATCCAATCCCTACGCCGACCGCAACGCCAGAGTGAGCCAGCCGCAGTCCGCCGACGACTACACGGTGGTGCTCGTCGACGATCCCGCGCCTCACGTCCGGCGCGTCACATTGAATCGCCCGGAGAAGCGCAACGCGCTCAACCACGCCCTGCGCGGCCAGGTGCTTCACGCGCTGCAGACGGGCGATGCGGATCCCGACGTGCACGTGATGATCGTGCGCGCAGCCGGGCCGCACTTCTCCGCCGGCTATGACCTCGGCGGCGGCAACGAAGGCCTCGATTACCCGTTCTACACGCCGGGGGGCGACGGCCAGTGGCCGCGGCACGTCACCGAGGGGTGGATGGGCATCTGGGATCTCGCGAAGCCCGTGATCGCCCAGGTGCACGGCTACTGCCTGGCCGGCGGCAGCGAGCTCGCGACGGGCTGCGACGTGGTCTACATGGCCGAGGACGCGCAGATGGGTTATCCGGCCGTGCGCTTCGGGGTTCCGGACATGCAATTCCACGCCTGGCTCCTCGGCATGCGCAAGGGCATGGAGATGGTGCTCACCGGCGACTCCATCGACGGCATCGAGGCGGAGAGGCGCGGCTGGGCGACGCGCGCTTTTCCCGCCGATCAGCTCGAGGAGAAGACCCTCGAGATGGCCCAGCGCATGGCATCGCTGCCGCCCGACATCGTGCAGCTCAACAAGCGCGCGGTGCACCGCCAGATGGAGGTCATGGGGTTGCGCGCGGGCATCCGCCAGGGCGTCGAGATCTGCACGCTCGCGATCCACCAGAAGAGCTTCGAGGAATTCATCACTCAGACGGGCTCCGGCAAGGGCAAGCTCACGTCGGCGCTCCAGAAGCGCGACGAGAAGTTTGGCGACTACCGGACGACCGAGAAGAGCAGCGACTAGCAGGCTGCAATCGCTCGGCGAGCGGTGCCAGGTCCGAAAGCGCTGTCGTGCTCATGCGCCGACGCCTCTCGTCCTCTGCTCTCACGCCGACAGGCCATACTGGGTCCCCCCTAAAGACCGGCTGGGGTCAGCCCACGCGCTCGTGACGAGCAACGGCAAGGCCCGTACGAGGAAGCTGGCGGTCGGATTCGGCCCGCCAGCGCACCGCGGACGAACGAGAGAGCCGTTGGCTGCCGTGCGGCTCGGCCCGCAGCTGGGCTGCGTTCGCCGTCGTCGGGCTGAGCTAGGCTCCTCGGTCGGTTGCAGGGCGAGTTGGACCGGGGAGAAAGACATGGGCAGGTTGGACGGACGCGTCGCGGTGATCACCGGCGCAGGACGCGGCATCGGCGCCGAGGTGGCGCGCTGCATGGCACGCGAGGGAGCCTCCGTGGTCGTGAACGACCTGGGTGCGAGCATGGACGGCAGCCAGAGCGAGGGCACTCCGGCCGACGCGGTGGTGGAGGAGATCTGCCGGGCCGGCGGCAAGGCCGTCTCGAACGGCTGCAATGTCACCGATTGGGACGCGACCGAGGCGCTCATCGCGCAGGCCGTCGACTCCTTCGGTAGGCTCGACATCCTGGTGAACGTCGCGGGCATCATCCGCGACGGCATGATCTTCAAGATGGACGAGAAGCAATTCGACTCGGTCATCGCCGTGCACCTCAAGGGCACGTTCAACACGACGCGGCACGCGTCGGTCTACTGGCGCGAAAATCGGGGTGGCCAGTACCGGATCATCAACTTCATCTCGGGCTCCGGCCTCTACGGCTCGCCGACACAGCCGAACTACGCAGCGGCGAAGATGGGCATCGTGGGGCTCACCAACAGCTGCGCGAGTGCGCTCGTCGGCTATGGCGTCACGGCGAATTGCATTGCCCCGGTGGCCTTCACGCGCATGACGGAGAGCTTGGCGGGAAAATCCACCGTCATGGACTACAGCCCGGACAACGAGAAGATCTCGGTGGCCAATGTGGTGCCGCCGGTCGTCTATCTCGCGAGCGAGCAGTCGGAGTGGCTGAACGGGCGCATCATCCAGGCGGGCAACGGGCGCATCGGCCTCTTCAACTCGCCCGCCATCGAGCGCGAGGTGACGACCCCGGGTGTCTGGGACATGGGGGTGGCCTTCGAAGAGATGGAAGGCGCCTTCAAGGAAGCCGTCGTCTACCCGAACCCGTTTCGCAAGCCGAAGAGCTGAGGCGCGAGCGCGAGGCGTTGCGTCGAGGCGTGTATCGGCCGACACCGATGCGAGCGGTCTTGCGCAGGCCGTCGATGAGCGCATGGCGCTCGCCATCGAGGCGTGACATGCAGCCGCTCTGGGCCAGTGCGCCCGTGCTAGGATCGCTCGGCGACGGAGGAGCCGATGACTTTGCACGAGCTGGCGGATCGCCTGGCACTGCGCGACCTCGTGACGCGTTACGCGGCCATCCCCGACGATCGCAATTACGCGCTGGTCGACGAGGTCTTCAGCGAGGACGGCGAGCTCGTTGGCCCCGGGTTTTCGCTCGTCGGACGCGATCAGATCCGCGCCGCAATGCAGGGCATCGAGCAGTACAGCGCGACTCTTCACTGTGTTCACAATCAGACGCTGGAGCTCGCCGGCGACTCGGCCGAAGGCGTGACCTATTGCATCGCCAACCATCTGCACGAGGTCGACGGCGTGCCCCACAAGCTGGATTGGGGCATTCGTTACAACGATCTCTATCGTCGCGACTCCGGCGGGTGGCGGATCGCTCGCCGCGAGCTTCTCGTGGTGTGGGAGCAAGACCTCCCGTTGCAGGGCACGGGCGCCTGATCGCCCCGGCCGGACCGACTCACTCGGGGGAATGATCATGGATCTGGCGGGAGCAGTGGCGGTGGTGACGGGTGCGGCGCGCGGCATCGGACGCGGAACGGCGGTGATGTTGGCGGAAGCCGGGGCGGCGGCGGTCGTGCTGGTCGATGTGAAGGCGGAGCAGCTGACAGAGAGCGCAGCCCTGGTGAAGGCGGCCGGCGCCGAGCCCGTGATCTCCGTGGCCGACGTTGCGAGTCTCGACGAGCTGCGGCGTGTCTTCGCGGAGGTCGACTCGCGTTTCGGGCGCCTCGACGTGCTCTTCAACAACGCCGGTATCGGCGAGGGTGCGACGGACTGGCCCGGGGTGGCTCCGGAGCGCGCGGCAGCGATCGTCGACGTGAACCTGCGGGGCGTCGTGCTCGGAACCCAGCTTGCGCTGGAGCCCATGCGGCGCAGTGGCGGTGGTGTCGTCGTGAACACCTCGTCGGGGGCGGCCCACGCGCCGCTCCCTCCACAGGCCGTCTATGCCGCCACCAAGGCCGGTGTCGTGCACTTCACGAAGTCGTGCGCGCCGCTGGCCGAGACCCACGGCGTGCGCGTGAATTGTGTGTGTCCGGGGCTGGTGGAGACCCAGCTGCTGCTGCAGGACACAGGCGGGGGGAAGATCCCAGCCTGGCTGCAGCCGCTGGTCGACTCCGTGGAGCTGCTGGCACCGGAAGATATCGGGCGCGTTGTACTCGATTTCATCGCCGACGACAGCAAGATCGCAGAGATCGTGACGGTCGAGAATCGAGAGCGCTAGCTCCGCGGCCACCTGCCGCCGTGGTGCCTGTGGGTTGCGCGTTCACTGCATCACCGTGCGCTTTTTCGTTACCTCGGTGACGAGAATCGGCACACACCTGAAGCAGCCGAATAGACCGGGGCGGAGCGGAGTCCGGTAGGGGTGAATGGTGTGAACGAATTTCTCCACGACGACGAACGACTGCTTCGAGATGTCGACGCAAACGCGGAAGAGTGCGCCGGCCGCTGGCCCGAGCTGGTGTGGCGCAGCGAATCGGCGGAATACGAGCTCGAGCTCAACGAAGAGATCAGCGAGTTGGAGGGCTCTCTGCGCCCGTGGGCGTTGGTGCTGGACGGTGGCGATCTTCTCGACATCGAGCGCATGCTCGACGACTTCGGCACGTCCTCGGTGCGCCTCACCACGGGAGTGCCGTCTGGGGACGAGGTTCCGCGCCGGCTGCTGGTCGCCTCGGGCAGCCGGGTGCTGCACTTCGATCATCGCGCCGTCGACAAGGACGATCGAGTGGTGAAGCTGGCGCTGTTGTCGAAGCCCTCGCAAACCCTGGTGCGGCAGGTGCGGAGCATGGGGTACGACTACGTGGTCGAACGCCCGGTGCACCCCGATGCGCTTCGGCATCTGCTGCGGGCTGCGTTGTATCGTGGCGACGAGCGCCGCTGCGAGCCGCGCTTCTCGACGGGGTATCCGATTCACTATCGCGTGGGCTGGCGGCGCTGCGAGGCGATGCTCGCAGAGCTGTCGCGCTGGGGCTGTTCTCTATGGATCGCCGGTGCGCCGAAGCTCGGGAGTCACATCAAGGTGTGTCTCCCGGCTGAGCTCACCGGAAAGAGCTCCCTGACGCTGTCGGCCGAGATCGTGCGCTCGGAGGGCTGCGGCCGCGTGACCCAGGTCTCGGTGCATTTTGGCAGGGATTCCCGGACCCGCGCGCGCGTCGGCGGGTTGTTGCCGCAGCTGCGCTGCGGGCCCATGACGCTTCCGAGCTGAGACTCGCTGGATCAGCCGAGGCCGAGCCGGCGCCGGAAGTTCGGCTGGCCGGTGCAGGCGCTGAGCCCGCCGTCCACGACGATGGCCGCGCCGGTGACGTAGCTGGCGTCCGGCGACGCCAGGAAGGCGACGACCCCTGCGACCTCCTCCGGACGGCCGAGGCGCCCCATCGGGATGACCTGGGCGTACTCGGCCCCGATCTCGGGCATGGACTCGACCGTGGCGGTCATCGGGGTGGCGATGGGCCCCGGGCACACCGAGTTGACCCGGATGTTCTGGTCCGCGTGCTCGATGGCCAGCGAGCGCGTGAGATTGACGACCGCGGCCTTGGCTGCGTTGTAGGAGGGCAGGGCGTAGTCGCCGCCGAGGCCGGAGATCGATGCGGTGTTCACGATCACGCCGCCGCCCTGCTTCCGCAGCAGCGGGATGGCGGCCCGGCAGCCGTGGAAGACCGAATTGAGATCGACATCGATCACCCGCTTCCACGCCTCGGGCTCGAGCTCGGGCAGCGTTCCGGCGCCCATGATGCCGGCATTGTTGAAGAGCACGTCGAGGCGCCCGTGTCGGTCGACGGCGGTCTGCAGTAGCGCGTCGACCTCGCTCGCCCGGGTCACGTCGGTGGCGATCACGTTGGCGTCACCGCACTCCTTTCCGACGACAGCCGCTCCCTCGACGTCGATGTCGCCGAGTAGCAGCGTGGCGCCCTCGCTGGCGAAGCGCCGGGCGGTTGCGGCGCCGATGCCCGAAGCCGCACCGGTGATGACGACGACCTTTCCCTCGAAACGTTTGGCCATGGCGGGTGCGTCGGCTCAGGCGGCGCCGTCCAGGAACTCCTTGAAGCCGTAGGTGGCGTGTGGCCCCATGCAGATCTGTTCGAGGACGCCCACGCCGACTCGGTCACCGCAGCGCGCGCGCACCACCTGCTGGATGTGTTGGTTCTCGAGGGCCATGGGGTCGACATCGTCACACTTCCACATCTCGCCGCCGACAGCGAGCTCGCCCTTCCACTGACCGTGTCCCCACGTCGGGTGCGAGTACCCGCTGCCCTTCATGCGGTAGAGGATCAGCGGCTCGAGTTGGATGTCGAGGCGATCGCCGGTCTTCGAGATCATGGCGATGTCCGCCGACGTGGCCACGCGGGTGCCCTTCTGGTACTCGATGCGATGTTCACACTCGCCCCAGATCTGCGTCCCCGGATCGGTGACGCCGGGAATCTGGTCGGGGCTGGCGTAGGCCGGCACGACCTGCGCGTCGGCGTGCCACATGAATCCGTTCTCGTCTTCGAAGAGGCCGAAGTGCGTGCACTGGTCGTCCCAGTGCAGTGGCGCCCACAGGAAGAAGACCTGGGGCATGGCCGCGATGGGCGCCCCGGGGGGTGCTGGATCTCCCACGGGCCGCTGACCCCAGGAACGGTCCTTCGTGGCAAAGACTCGCGACGGATCGATCCTCACCTCCTTGCCGTCGTACTTCACGCTGCCCTGCCAGCAGCCGTATTGGGCGAAGCGCGTCGACTCCATTACGACGCTGCGGGCGTTGCGGTGCTTCTGGTAGCCCTCTTCCACGTTCGCGGTGCGCGGGATGAAGGTGAGATCGCATTCGATGCCTGTCTCGTTCTTCTCGATGACGAGCCGGTTCGAGAGCATCGGCTCCAGAATCTCGAGGCGGAACGGGCCGACCGTGAGATTGCTCGGCTCCTCTGGGGCGCGACACGAGGCGTGGAAGGCGTGCTGCTCGCCGTCGCGCACGATGCTGAAGCCACAATCCAGGATTCCGAGGTTCGGATAGAGCGCCATCGCGATGCCGATGTAGAACTCGCCATCCCGGTCGTAGCCGTTGTACCAGTAACGGTCGTAGATGTGGCGCTCGCTCGAGATCTTGTGGGCGATGGGTTCGGGCGTCTGGTGGATCGGATAGTCGTCGAACTTGCTCAGCATGCCGGCTCCTGGTTTCTAGGAGCCAAACAGCATACGCGACCCGACACGGCTGCGGGGAAGTTCCACCGCCATCCGGGCAGGCTCTGGGGTACCGTGGCACGGGAAGAGGGCGCGGCGTCTCCACGCTGCGGCCACTCTTCACGCGGCGATCACCTCACCCCCCGAGGCAGGCCGAGTGCTCTTCAACTCGCTCGATTACCTCGTCTTCCTGCCCGCGGTCGTCTGCCTCTACTTTTGCTGCCCCCAGCGCCTGCGTTGGGCCTTGCTGCTCGGTGCCAGCTACCTCTTCTACGCGGCCTGGAGAGTCGAGTACCTGGTCCTGATCATCACCTCGACGCTCGTCGACTATGGGGCCGGTCTCGCCATGGGCCGCAGCGAGACGCGTCGCCCGCGCCGGAAGTGGTTGTGGCTCAGCCTCGCCGTCAACCTCGGCCTCTTGTTCGTGTTCAAGTATGCGAATTTCGCGTCGGAATCGGCACGAGTCGTCTCCGAGCGGCTCGGCCTCTGGATCGACTTCCCCACACTGCAGGTGCTGCTGCCCGTTGGCATATCGTTCTATACCTTCCAGACGCTCAGCTACTCGATCGACGTGTACCGCGGTGATCGCGAACCAGAGCGGCACCTCGGCCGTTTCGCCGTCTACGTCGCCTTCTTTCCACAGCTGGTCGCGGGCCCGATCGAGCGTTCGCTGCGGCTGCTGCCGCAGTTCGGCGAACGACACAGCTTCGACTGGTCGCGGCTGAAGGGCGGCCTGTGGCTGATCCTCTGGGGCTTCTTCAAGAAGCTGGTGGTGGCTGATCAGGCGGGCCTCTACGTCGATGCCGTCTATGCCGATCCCGACGCTCACGGCGGGCTCGCGCAGCTCGCCGCGTCCTACCTCTTTGCGTTTCAGCTCTACTGTGACTTCTCCGGCTACTCCGACATCGCCATTGGCTCTGCGCAGATGCTGGGCTTCCGCTTGATGGAGAACTTCCGCCGACCGTACGTTGCGCAGACGGTCCAGGACTTCTGGCGGCGCTGGCACGTGTCGCTCTCGACCTGGTTTCGCGACTACGTATACGTTCCACTCGGTGGCAGTCGCGGCACGACCGCGCGGTGGGCTGTCGCGATTGCCGTGGTGTTTCTGGCGAGCGGGTTGTGGCATGGGGCGAACTGGACCTTCGTGGTCTGGGGCGCCCTGCATGCGGTGTACGTGTTCTGTGGGGCGGCGACCGCGAACTCGCGGAAACGCTTCACTGCGCGGTTGCCGGCGGCCGTGGCGCGCTGCCTGCCGTTCTGCCGCGCTGCCTTCGTCTTCCATCTGTGGGTCTTCTCGCTGATCTTCTTCCGCTCGCCGAGCCTGGCGGATGCGCTGAACTACTTGCAGGGCATCGTGGCCGACGGGGGCTGGAGCCTCGCCGTCTTGCTGGCGGGGTTCTCACCGGTCGAGTGGTGTGCGATTGCCGTCGCTCCGCTGGTGCTGACGGCCCTGGAACTCTGGCAGGGCGATCGCGGCTGGCTGCCCTTCACGGCCTCTCGCACGTTCGCGGTGCGCCTCGCGTTTGGGGTGGGTCTCTTCTTCGTCATCCTTCTGCTGGGGCCGATGGACTCCCAGCAGTTCATCTACTTCCAGTTCTGAGCCATGCAGAGACGCCATCTCCACATCCTCATCACCTGTGTCGTCGTGGCGGCAGTGCATGTCGCGTTGGTCCACTGGTACCGCCACGGGGTGATGGGCTACGGCATCGCCGAGCGCACGTTGCAGCAGTTCGAGTCGCTGCGCGAACAGGTCGACATCGTCGCGCTGGGTGACTCGCACGTGAAGTGGGGCATCGAGGCAGAGGCGATTCCCGGTGCCTTCAACTTCGCTCTGCCCGGCGAGTCCTATGTCCAGAGTTACTACCGGCTGCGCTCGCTTCTCGACGACGAGGGGCAGGTGCTGCGGGCCGTCGTGTTGCCGGCGGACCCACACTCGTTGGCGCGCCATTCGGACCACCAGTTTCGTCACTACTATGCGGCATTCGTCGATCCGTTCGAGCTCGGACGCGTCGATGGCGAGATGCTGCACCGCGTGATCGAAAGCCTGAGGGGGCGCCTCGCGCCGTATGCGGGCCAGCGCGCCAACCTGCTGGCCTATCTGGAGACGGGGCGCCCGCCCGAAGTGCGCTGGCTCGACGAAGTGCCGATGCACGCCGGTAGCCTCGCGAGCGATCGCCTGGTGACCGCTTTCTCACCTGCCGGGCGTCGCGCGAAGGCGCAGGAGCGGATGGGGTATCACTTCGGGCAGGCGCCGGGGCTCGATCCCACCCTGGGCTACTACCTGGGGAAGCTATTGTCGCTCTGTGCAGAACGCGGGATTCGCGTTCTGCTGGTGCGCTTCCCGTTGGGCGACGCGTATCTCGAGGCGCTGCCGGACCCGGCCGCGAGCGATGCGATGATTGCGCGGATGGTCGACGCGTCGGAGAACGCAGAGCTCCTCGACGCACGCCGGGTCTTCGCCAACCGACCGCAGCTCTTTGCGGACGTGGACCACCTAAATCGCGAGGGTGCGGCGCTGCTGTCCCGCCGGGTCGCGCGCCGGCTGGCGCGTTAGCGGCTGCTGAAGACCCACCGCGCCACGGCACCAAAGGGGGTAGCGGATCCCTGATGGCCCTCGGCCGCGCTGTCGAGGCCCTGCGTGGGATCGATCAGACGTGCTCGAACCGCGCCGGGGCGCCTGCAGCAGCAGGCGGAGGCGCTTCGGGCGGATGTCGAAGTCCTCGTCGAGGTGCTTGCCAGGCGGGATCGCGAGAAGAAGCTGTCGCCGAGTCCGAAGGGTGTGTGGCTGCGCGTCTGCGCCAGGTCGCGGTCGAGCAGTCAAGCCTGGACAGGGGAGGTCGATAGATCATCGAGGTGGCTGCGCATGCGGCAAGGGGGTGGTCGTGCTCGAGGGCAGGGGAGTTTGGACGTGCCTCGGCATGTGAGATTCGCGTTGCTCCTCATCGCTGCCGTATTCCCGCACCTCGGGGTCTGGAATGGGGGCTTCAGCTTCGACGACACCGAATTCGTCGAGGCCAACGCGAGTATCCGGGGCATCGAATCCGCCATCGATAGCTTCGACGAGCCCTTCCCCCCCCATTTCCCGGAGCTCGGTCGTTACCGCCCACTCACGAACCTCTCGTATGCGATTCAATTCGGATTCTGGAAGGCGAATCCCGGTGGCTACCACCGGGCGAATCTCTTCGTCTACTTCGCAATCGTGCTGCTCGTATATCAGCTGGGCTGTCGCTATCTCGGCTCCAGATGCTACGCGACATGGCTTGCGCTTCTATTTGCCGTTCACCCGGCGCACTGTGAGGCCGTCGATAGCATCGCGGGGCATAGCGAACTCCTCTCGCTGCTATTCGTTCTCCTGAGCCTTTCGGCCTTCCATCGCTTCGTGGACTTCGATCCGCTTCGCTCGAAGGGGGGAGGATGGACAGCTCCGAGTGCGGGTGTGCGCACGCTTGCAGGTCTGGCAGCAGCCGTCTTCTACGTTGCCGCGCTCCTGTCGAAGGAGTCCGCGATCGTGCTGCCGGGCGTCTTCCTCGCGCATCTCCTGATCTATCACCAGGGTGCGCGCGGGGCCTCGTCGCTGGGGCGCCTTGCCGCGGGGCTCCACGCGCTTCCCTACTTTTTTATCGCTCCGATCTATCTGGGTGTGCGCTGGACGGTCTTGGGCCGCATTCGCCCCGCTACCTCCATCCTCGGTGACGTCGATTTCGCGACACACGCATTTACGGTGGGCCGGGTCTTCTTCGAGTATCTGAGGCTCCTGGTCTTTCCGCACCCTCTGCAGGTCGACTACTTCTATCAGAGCACGATCGGAATACAGACGAGTGCATCTCTCTGCGGACTTCTGGGTTGGATCGTGCTCGCTGCGATGCTCTTGTGGCTGATGCGCGAAGTGCGTTGGGCGGGGAAGGAAGGCGCAGCCGCGGTGGGTTCCCTGCGTGCCGCCGCACTTTTCGGAGCCTTGACCTTCTTCGCGTTTCTCTTCCCGGTTTCTCACGTGGTGCCCTTCCAGGCGCTGATGGCGGAGCGCTTCCTCTTCGCTCCATCACTTGGCGCCGCTCTGTTCGCAGTGTCCTGGCTGGCGTCTCTTCGTCCATCGATCCGCACTCAGCTCGTGTTGCGTCGAGCGCCCGCCATTTGCCTGGCCCTCTTTGCAGTGCTCACCGCACTCCGGGCGGCAGACTGGCGTGACGAAGTGGCGCTCTGGACATCGCTGGCGGAGCAGGTCGACGATGACCCGCGAGTCCAGCTCTCGAGGAGTCTCTGCGACTCGATCCCAATCACATCGCGGCGCTCAACAATCTTGCGGTGCTTCGACTCGAGGCGGGGGATTATCGCAGCGCGCGGAGGATGTACCGCCGGGTCGTCGATCTGGATCCCGACAGTCAGGTGGCGTGGACGAACCTCGGAGTCATCGAGACGAGGCTCCTGAGCCATGCAGACGCACAACGCTACTACGAGCGCGCGCTGGAAGCGGACCCCAATCACGAGCCTGCGCGCGCCAAGCTCGGCGACGCCAAGAGGATGGTCGCGAAAGCCAGCAAGCTCCTGGCCGGGTGTTCCGATCTCGACCCGGACACCTTGCACCTGGGAGAGTTGAGAGACTGTGCCCTCGCGATGCTCGTCGTGGGTGACTTCGAGGAGGCGGTGAGGGCCTACACCACCCTGAAGTTGCGCGCACCGCAGGAGGAGACATTGCGGATGCCCCAGCTCGACTTTCAGCTGGCCCTTCTCGCTCAGGTCGAGTAGGGGCGGACGCGGACGCTTTGGAGGCGGCGGCTGTGGACGCTGCGCGGGAATTCGCGCACGCGGTTGGGCAGGACCGGGTTGTGCTCAGGGGCCGACGCTCTCCACTGCAGCCCTCACCGTCGGTGCGATCTCCGCTGCAAATTCGACGAGATTTCGCTCGCTGGTCGGGCCGGCCGGTGCCGACAGTCGGACGAATGCGTACTCGGGCGATCCGCGAATGGCGTCGAAGACTCGCAGTAACTCTGCGGCCGACCGATCGGCGGGCCAGCGCCCGAACGGTTGGAACCAGTAGAGCACCGACTGGCGCTCGCTTCCCCGCTGGACCTCCATGATCTGGGAATGAAGCGTGCCTGACCCGATCATGTCGATCTCAAGCTGCTGGTAGTCCATCACCTCCCACCCCTGCGCGGGGAAGCAACCGGCGGGATCGTGGTACTTCCCGCCGCCGGCCCGGAGCGCCCCGTACATGCCGACGTAGAGCCAGATGGTGGCCTGCTGGGGCGCGGCGTACTGCCGCAAGCGATACGAGTCCATCCCCAGTCTGCTGACGACCTCAGGGCTGAACACGTCGTCCTGGACGCCGCGCCACGGGCCCACCTCGTCCGGAACCTCGATGGTCGTCACGGGGCCGGGAGGCTGGTACGTCTGGAGCATCCAGCTCGCGAACGCGATCCCCGGTACCACCAGAGCAATCGCAACCGCGAGCAGACGGCGCTTCACACGCATCGGACCAACCGTGCCACCGCGACGAGGGCCAGCAGCCCGACGACGTACACGGCCACGCCGAAGCTCTCGTGGAGCAGGCCTTGAGCGACGTCGATCCCCAGTTGCGAAACAAAGGCAACGGTGAGCGTCACTCGCAACACGTTGGCGGCGATCGCCAGGGGAACCACGCTCGCGATGACGACGGCGCGCCGCCAGATGTCTCGACTCATGAAATAGGCCACGATGCAGGCGATGGGCAGCATGGTGACGATCGATGTGAGGCCGCTACAGGCGTCCGCGACGAAGAGCGTATGATCTGGGACGAGAATCTGGTTTCCCTGCGCAAGGACGCTGAACTGGCCGGCGCGAAGCAGGGCAACGGACGCCTGGGTCACGAAGATCTTCAAGCGGAACAACGCCTCGTACACGAGGAATTGCGGCGGCGGGACCATGAGCATGAGAAAGACCAGCGGCAGTGCGAGCGGCCGAACGAGCCGAACGCCGCCGATCGCATAGGCCACCGCTCCCAACAGCAGCGGGATGCCCAGGCCAGCCACGGAGCCCACGTCCCCCATGTAGGCGACGACCTC
>JAFDDG010000109.1 GCA_019310965.1 Deltaproteobacteria bacterium | reverse complement strand
TCGATCCGCAGCAGTTCGAGAAAGGCCCGCTGATCGTGGCGAATCAACCGGCGTCATCGTCACATATCTTCTGGAATGGCGCCGCGGTCCACCTCATCGCGATCGCGGGTCTGCTGGCCGGCGCGGCTTGCGAGTCGCGCGCGAGCACCCCGCCGCTCGGTTACACGACCACCATCAGCGAGCTCGAGACCATCAAAAAGAAGTCGGACGCCGGCATCGAGCCGTACGCGACGTCCGTGGAGGTCGTTCTCGCGCATGCTGCGAGCAGCTGGAGCTACGTGCTCGCCACGCACGTTGCTTGCGCGAGCGCGGATAGCCCCACCTGGCAGGACAACCAGACGGGCCTGCGGGTGCTCTACGCCAAGGCCCTTGCGTACGGTCTGACGGGCGATGCGAGCTATGCGCTGGAAGTCACGAACGCGCTCGAACAGATCATGACCGAAGTCCTGACGATCGAGATCGTCGATCCGCAGTGCGGCCTGAACTTCGCGTGGAGCACGCCGGAGCTCGTAGCGGCCGCCTATCTGATCGAGGACTACTGGGGCACGCTCACCTGCACCGGACCCACGAGCACCAGCTACTCCGACACCACGATCGGCACCGGAGACTGCAAGCAGCTCTTCCAGAACTGGCTCGTCAAGAATCCCTACTACGTCGTGTCCTACTTCGCGAGCAGCTCCGGGACCAATTGGGGGGCGGCCGCGACCAACGCGACAGCCTTCGTCGCCGACTATCTCGCCGACCGCACCGGTGTCTCGCTCGTCCACCGCCACCCGCCCCAGGTCAACCAGGGGGCGGACCAGTCGCTGACGCCGGCCCAGGCGTTTGCGCAGGCGAATCAGCTCGCACTCGGCCGGATGAACGGCTACGGCGTGGACTACGAGAGCTCCAATTCCTGCGACTACATGAACGGCTCGGCCCAGAGTCCGGCGTGGGATCCCGTGAAGTCAATGATCAGCGAAATCGGGATCGTCAGCGCCGACGCGCGACGTGATGAGTTCTGCAATATCCAGGTCTACGACGGGACGTACCAGAATTATCCGCAGATCAACCTCAGCAACAACATTCAGCAATGTGACCTGATGCTCCGGCGGGGCGACACGTCGTGCTTCAGCAACGTCGACATGACGGACCTCCCGAGCTTCGGATTTCTCGATCCCCTCGGCGTGCTCCAGACGACCCACCTCTTGCCAGGTCGGGGCTCGATCGAACGGGCGATCAAGGCCATCATCGACGACTCGGGGACGAAATGGCGGCACGACGCCGGGCTCGAGGTGGCGTTTCGCTACTACTACTTCGAGAGCAGTGATCCCGTCGTTCCCGGGTGGCACTCTTCTCTCGACCGCAGGAACGGGTGCAGCCAGGCCGTCTGCTACGGCACGCTCACCCACGGCTTTCCGCTCGGTGAGCGCGTTCTGCGGGGCTACGACGTCGCCGATCCCGGAACGGCTCCGGAAGCCTTGCTGCAGGACATCGATCCGCAGAACGGCGATTCGGATCGTTCGCTCCTCTACGCCACCTGCCACACGGGCACGGACCCCCTCAACACCGTCTATGACGTTGGGTTCACGTCTGGGCTCGCCTATCGCTTCCACGCGCTCTACGGGCTCGAGGTCGATGCCGGTGCAGTGCCTCCGAACGACGTGTTCCTCTACAGGATGGCGGCGGCGCCCTGTGCGACGGGGACGCGTCTCGGACCCGCCGTTGGCTACACGAATCTCGAGAGCCTCGCGAAATGCCCCGACGGCGCCTTCTACAGCGTCGACTACGACTACACGGCCCAGCAGGGACAGCTGATCCGGATCGACCCCGAGACGGGCATCGGCGCGCCAGTGGATCCCGCGGTCCACCTCGCGGCGGACGTGCGCGTCGTCGGGCTCGGGTGTTCCGAGTCGAGCGAGTTGCTCTACGCCGTGACCGCGGGCGAGGGCTCGAACGTCCCGGAGCTCTACACGATCGAGGTGACGTCGGGCGTTGCGTCTCTGGTCGGATCGACGGGCACGCCGGGAGGCGAGCTCCAGAGCCTCGAGCACGTTCGCTTCGACCGGACGACGAGCAAGCTTTTCGCGGGCGGCACAGAGCTCTACGAGATTGACGGGCAGACGGGACTCGCGACACCCATCGGTGGAACGTACGAAACGCTGTGGGGCCTGGCGATGAACGCCACGGACAAGCCGCTCTTCGTGCCCGCGTTGCGGCTGCCCGCCCTGCTCATCCTGGCCAGCTTCCTGGCAGGCTGCGGCATCACCACGGCGAGGCGCCGGAAGAGCCGAGCGACCGGAACGCCGCGCCGTTCGGGATCGCCTCGTTGAATCTGAAGTTTTGGTCCGTGTCTTCCCGGTCCGAGCAGACGAGCACGCTGTGGAGCCCGATGCCGCCGTCTCCGATCGGGATATTGCCGTTCGAGGGTTCTTGGCAGGCCCGAAAGGCCCCAAGGCGGGGAAGTGCCGGGTAAGATCTTCCGATGCCGGACCCGCCCGACCTGATCCACGATCTCGCGTCCCTCGCCGGCGCGAATGTCGGTCGCGACATGCACGCCTTCATGGCCGAGCTCTATCCCATCTGCCGCAGCATATCGGGGGCCGGTTTGCGGGAGACGCTGAACGCCATCGGCGAGCGCATCCCACTCGAAATCTCGGAGGTACCCACGGGCACGGAGGTCTTCGACTGGACGATTCCACGCGAGTGGAACGTCCGGGAGGCCTGGGTCCGGGGTCCGGACGGCGAGAAGGTCGTCGACTTCTGCGACTCCAACCTGCACGTCGTGAGCTACAGCACACCCGTCCATAGGAAGCTCTCGCTCGAGGACCTCCAGGAGCACCTCTTCTCCCTCCCCGAGCATCCGGAGTGGATTCCCTACCGAACGTCCTACTACCGGGAGTTCTGGGGCTTCTGTCTTGCGCATCGGCAGCGCGAGGCTCTCGCCGCCGGCACCTACGAGGTGTTCATCGACTCGACCCTCGAGGACGGCAGCCTGTCCTACGCGGAGTGCGTGCTTCCCGGTCGCAGCGACGAGGAGATCCTCGTCTCCTGCCACACCTGCCATCCCTCGACCTGCAACGACAACCTGAGTGGTGTCGCGCTGGTGACCTTTCTCGCATCGCTTCTGCGCGAGCTGCCGCTCCGCTACACCTATCGCTTCCTCTTCAACCCGGGTGGCATCGGATCGATCGCCTGGCTCAGTCGCAACGAGGAGCGGCTCGAGCGCATTCGCCACGGCCTGGTCGCCGTCTGCGTGGGAGATCCCGGTTCGCTGACCTACAAGCGCAGCCGCCGGGAGAACGCTGACGTCGACCGCGCGGCGCTCCACGTGCTGGAACGCTCTGGTGCCGACCATCAGGTGATCGACTTCTCCCCGTACGGCTACGATGAACGCAACTTCTCATCGCCGGCCTTCGACCTGCCGGTCGGCTCCCTGTCTCGCTCGACTCACACCCGCTACGCCGAGTACCACACCTCTGCGGACGACCTCGACTTCGTGCGGCCCGAGTTCCTGGCCGACTCGCTGGAGAAGTATCTCTCGATCATCGAGGTGCTCGAGCAGAACCGCCGCTACCTGAGCCTGTCACCGAAGGGGGAGCCGCAGCTCGGTAAGCGCGGGCTCTACGCTCCCATGGGAGGTCTCCAGGATCGCTTCGCCTCGGAGGTGGCGATGCTCTGGATCCTCAACTACGCGGACGGTCACCACGACCTGCTCGACGTGGCGAGGAAGTCTCGCCTCGAGATGGCCGACCTGCACTCCGCCGCCGTCGCGCTGTGCGAGCACGGTTTGCTGGAGGAGCTCGGCTGAGCGCTCCCGTCTCCGGTCGCCCCCTTCAGTCGGAGAAGTCGGGGCACTCGGCGTCGGCGGCAGAGATCACGCTCGGCTCGGTGGGCCAGGGGATGCCGAAGCGCGGATCGTTCCAGCGCACCCTTCGGGCGTGCTCCACGCTGTGAAAGTTCGAGAGCAGGTAGGTCACCTCGGTGTCGTCCTCGAGGGTCAGGAAGCCGTGGGCGCAGCCTGTGGGTACATAGAGCTGCTCGCGATCGGCGGCACGCAGCACGTGGGTGCAGAATCGCTCGAAGCTCGGAGAGTCCGGGCGCAGGTCGACAACCACGTCGAAGATGGCGCCGGCGATGCAGCGAACGAGCTTCGACTCGGCCGCCGGAGGCGCCTGGTAGTGGAGGCCGCGCAGCGTCCCGCTCGACGCGCTGAACGAGGTGCCGCTCTGGACGAAGGCGTCGGCGAGGCCGTGCTCCGCGAACTCCCGCGTGCAGAAGGTGCGAGAGAAAAAGCCCCGCTCGTCGCGTACCGGCTCGAGCTCGATCCGCTGGACACCTGCGACCGCCGCCGGGTGGAAGATCATCGCGCGACGCTGCCCCTCGCCGTCATACGATCTCGGGCCAGGGCACAGGCACGATGAAGCGTCCGCCCCGTTGCCGGTAGGCACGCTGCTGCTCGAGGACCTCGTCGCGGAAGTTCCAGGCGAGGAGCAGCGTGTAGTCGGGCTGCTCGGCGAGCAGCCGTTCGGGCGGATGGATCGGCAGCCGCTGGCCGGGCATCAGCCGGCCGTGCTTGTGGGCGTTGCGGTCGACGACGAAATCCACCAGGTCAGGGCCGATTCCGACGTAGTTGACGAGAGTCGCGCCCTTGGCGGCAGCCCCGTAGGCGGCGATCCGCGCGCCGTCGCGCTTGAGCTCCCTCAGGAGCGACAGGAGCTCGCGGCGCAGGGCACGGACCTGCTCGGCAAAGGCGCGGTAGCCGTCGGCCCTGGTCAGTGCCGCGCTGCGCTCTTGCTCCACGATGCGCGCCACGGCGTCGCTCTCGCGGCCGCCGTGGGTCGCGTACAGGCGCAGGGAGCCCCCGTGGATCGTCAGCTGCCGGACGTCCGAGATCACGAGACCGTGGCGGGAGAAGAGCTCGCGGAGAGCGTGCAGCGAGAAGTAGCAGAGGTGCTCGTGGTAGATCGTGTCGAACTCGCAGCCGGCAACCAGCTCCAGCACGTGAGGGACCTCGATCGAGGCGACGCCCTCGGGCTTCAGGAGTTGCGCGATGCCCTGCACGAAGCCGTTCAGGTCCGGCACGTGGGCGAGCACGTTGTTGGCGTGGATGACGTCGGCCGCGAGACCCTCGTCACGCAGTGCCCGAGCCAGCTCCAGCCCGAAGAAGGCCTCGCGGGTCGGGATCCCGCGCTCCCGGGCGGCTTGCGCCGGCCCGGAGGCCGGGTCGATGCCGAGCACGGGCACACCCGCGCGTGCGTAGTATTGGAGCAGGTAACCGTCGTTGCTGGCCAGCTCCACCACCTGCGAGCTTGCCCCGAGGCCGCGCTCGCGGATGAGCTCCTCGACATTTGCGCGGGTGTGTCGCAGCAGAGCGGGAAGGAATGAAGAGAAGTACGGGTAGTCCCGGCGATAGAGAGTGTCCGGCGACACGGTCTCGCGCAGCTGGAGCAGGCCGCACTTGCCACACGACACCACGGTCAGGGGATGGCGAGCCTCCGGCTCAGCCGCCGCCGCGGCGGGAACGAGCGCATCGGCCAGGGGCATCTCGCCCAGCTCGAGCACGGTCTCGAGGTCGGGCTCGCCGCACGAGCGGCAGCAACGGATCGGCTCCATCACGCGAGTTCGCTTCGACTCCAGCGCAGGTCGTCCCGAAGTTGGCCGGTCTCGAGCAGACGACGGATGTGGCGGATGCGCAGGTAGCGGGCGCCCTCCAGGTCCTCCTGCTTCAGCCCGACCGCCTGGTAGGCGGCGTAGAGTTGTTCGATGCCACGCTGGAGGGTCCAGCGGGTCTCGAAGCTGGGGAGCGCACGCGTGATCTTGCCGCAGTCGATGCGGTAGCAGCGGGGATCCGGGCCGGCCTCGGGCGCGAAGGTGATGCGGCTTCCGACGACGACCTCTGCCACCCTCTCCGCCACCTCGCGGATGCGGTAGTTCCCGCCTTCGTGTCCGACGTTGAACGCCTGGTCGTGAACGCTTTCGCGCGGCGCCTCCAGCGCGCTCAGGAAGGCTCGGGAGATGTCTTCGACGTGGACCAGTGGCCGCCAAGGTTGGCCGTCGCTCTTCAGGCGGACCGACCCCGTAGTGAAGGCCCAGCCCACCAGGTTGTTGACGACCAGATCGCCGCGCAGGCGCGGTGACGTTCCATACGCGGTGGCGTTGCGCAGGTAGGTCGGGCTGAAGTCCGGAGTGGCGAGCTTCGCCAGGCCCTCCTCGGCGCGCACCTTCGACTCGCCATAGGGCGTCACCGGGCGGAAGGGAGCGCTCTCGTCCAGCACGTCGTCGGGGCTCGATGCACCGTAGACGCTGCACGATGACGAGTAGATGAAGCGAGAGACGCCGGCGTCGCGCGCCAGCTGCGCCAGCCGCACGGTGGCGTCGCAATTGATCTCGTGCGTGCACATGGGATTCAGATCGCCCAGCGGGTCGTTCGATAGGGCCGCCAGGTGGATCACGGCGTCGAAGCCGCGCAGGTCCTCGCAGGTCGCGTCCCGGACGTCCATGCGGATCTGCGGCACCGGATCCGCATCGGCCCCGAACACGCAGGTGGAGAAGTAGCCGCAGTCGAGGCCCACGACGTCGTGCCCCGCCCCCCGCAGCATCGGAACGAGAATGGTGCCGATGTAGCCGTCATGACCCGTGACGAGAACGCGCATCAGGTCCAGACCTTCCATGGCGCCTGGCCCGAGTCCCAGAGCGCGTTGAGCTGCTGCTTGTCGCGCAGCGTGTCCATGCACTGCCAGAAGCCCTGGTGGCGGTACGCCATGAGCTGGCCTTCGGCAGCCAGCGTCTCGAGCGGCTCGTGTTCGAAGAGAGTGTCGTCGCCCGCGATGGTGTCGAAGACTTCGGGCTCCAACACGAAGAAGGCACCGTTGATCCAGCCCTCCCCGATCTGCGGCTTCTCGGTGAAGCGGACGATGGTGTCACCGTCGAGCTCGAGGGCGCCGAAGCGCGCCGGCGGACGCACTGCGGTGAGAGTGGCGAGCTTGCCGTGGCTGCGGTGGAACTCCAGGAGCTTCGAGAGGTCGAGGTTCGAGACGCCGTCGCCCCAGGTCAGCAGGAAGGTCGAGTTCCCCAGGTAGGGCGCCAGACGCTTGATGCGGCCCCCCGGTATTCGTCGTCTGGCCCGTGTCGATGAGCTCGACCTGCCAGTCCGGGCTGGCCGCTCCGTGGGGCAGAACGCTGCCCGTACGCAGGTTCACCGTGAGGTTCGCGCTCAGCGCGCAGGACTCCACCATGTAGCGCTTGATGTGCTCCCCCATGTAGCCGAGACCGATGACGAAGTTGCGGAAGCCGAAGTGGTCGTATTGGCGCATGATGTGCCACAGAATCGGCTTGCCGCCGATCTCCACCATCGGTTTGGGTCGCAGCTCGGTCTCTTCCTGGAGCCGCGTGCCCTTTCCGCCGGCCAGAATTGCCACCTTCATTCCCGCCTCCTGTTTCCACACCGCTATACGATCCAGCTCTTTGCCAACTCGGGAACGCCCGGAAAACCGAAGGGTTGGGCGCCTCCTCTGCACGAGAGGTGCCACAGCGGTGGAAACGCCCGGCCCTTCGAGTCCGTCAACGTAGTATAAAGGGGAATACGCCTGGTTTGCGGGAGGAATTCGATGCAGTCTCCGACACCGCGGGTGAGCATCGGCTTGCCCGTGTACAACGGAGCGCGCTTTCTGGCCGCGGCCCTGGACTCGATTCTCGGGCAGAGCTTCGACGACTTCGAGCTGATCGTCTCCGACAACGCATCCACGGATGCCACCCCTGAGATCTGCCGTCACTTTGCCGAGCGCGACAGCCGCGTTCGTTATGTCCGCAACGAGACCAATCTCGGTGGTGCGCGGAACTTCTCCAACGTATTCGGGCTGGCTCGGGGCGAGTACTTCAAGTGGGCCTCGCATGACGACGTGATGGCTCCGGACTTTCTGGCGCGCTGCGTCGAGGCGCTGGACGCGGACCCGTCGGTGATCCTGTGTTTCTCGAGGATGCGGGTCATCGGCCCGGATGGCTTCGAGAAGAAGTCAGACTTCAGCAACGACCTCCGGGAGCTCGATTCGACTCAGCCGAGTGCTCGATTCGGCGATCTGGTGCTCACCGGGCACGGCTGTTTCCACGTCTGGGGCGTGATGCGGCGGGAGGACGCTGCCGAGACGCCGCTGATCGCCGACTACATCGGTTCCGATCGCGGCTTCCTCGCCGAGCTGGCGCTGCGAGGACGCTTCCGCGAGCTCTCGGAGGACCTCTTCTCGCTGCGGGACCACCCCGGGCGCTCGGTGCGGGCCATGCCCTTCTACCTGCGGGCCGAATGGTTCGACCCCCCTCGCATGGGCAAGCGCGTGTTTCCGCATTGGCGTCTGTGGATCGAGTACGCCCGTTCGCTGCGACGCGTAGAGCTCGCGACCAGTGAGCGGGCTCGCTGCGCGCTGCTCTTGCTGCGTTGGCCCATCGGCCGCTTCAACTGGGCCCGCCTTGCCATGGATCTCGTGGTCGGTGTGGCGCCGGGCGCCTGGCGCATGCACCTGCGCGTCAGGGGCTGGTACCGCGGTGTGCGCAGGCGGGTGCCCATCGGCCGTACGGCCCGCCCGCTCAGAAGACCCCGCGGAGGTTTGACATAGCACCCCTACCCAAGGGGCTCCTCTCGACAGGGCCGCGCCGCAGCTATGCGTCTGGGAGACGCGGGGATCGTCGAACCCGGTGATTTCTGAACCGCCGCGCGGCGAGGATGCCGGTCATCGCGGCGGCCGCCGCGACCACGCCGGCGCCGAAGGCGTAGATCAGATGGCGCTGCCGAGGGTGCTCGGGCAGCAAGCGCTTCAGCGGCCGCAGGTCGAAGCCCCGGCCTTCGTCCACCAGATGCTCCGCGATGGTGCGGGCGTCAACCGCCGAGATCCCCAGATGCGGCATCTGCACGGACGGGTCGTCGAAATTCGGATGGCGAATGCGGGCCTCGATCCAGGCTCTCACCTGCTCCCGCCCCTGGCTCTCCAGTACTTTTCGGCGTGCCCCGGCCGCGTCATCGCCCTCCCCCTCGTCTGGCGCGGATCGCAGGACCGCGAGGTACTCGGCGGAGTCGAGCCGCTCGCGCACTCGCGCGTAGAGCGGCTCCGCCTGGAGGGACGGTCCGCCGCGGCCTCCGCTTCCTCCAACGTCGTGGCAACCGAGGCACCCGTAGCTTGCAATCAGCGACCGGGCGTTCCGAGCCAGCGGAAACGGGTGCGACACCTCGGGCTCGTATGCGAGCTTCAGCACGCTGCTCATCTCGTCCTCCGACGGTCCGAACATGGGAGCGAAGTAGAGACCGTCGGGTCCGAACGCCATGCCGGCCAGCACCTGGAGACCGGACCCCCGGTACCGCAGCAGGTAGCGCGGCGTTGCCTCAACGCGATTGGAGCCGAGGTCGTAGTCGACCTGAACGACGCCCGGAGGCTGCTCCTCCACGAAACCGGGGTTGCCCGTGACGGCCACGTAGAAACCGCCCCGGTACTCGCTGGGAAAGAGCCGGTCGTCGCCAGCCAGATAGGCGAGCTGTCCTGTTCCGTTGCCATCGCTGAAGACGCTGATCGCGTCGCTTCCCAGGCTCCAATCGCTGCCGCTCCACAAGTAGTCTCGGCCGGCCTCCACCTCGAGCAGCCGATCCACCTCCGGTCCGTTGTCGGCGGCGAACAGGCGCCGCCCCACCGCTACGAGACCCTGGGGATTCCTCAGCCCGTAGGCCCAGACGGCACTGGCCGCCTGCAGGGGAGCCTCGTCACGGAAGAAGGGATTGCCCGCCAGGGAATCGCCGGTGAGAGACAGGCGCAATATCTTGCCCTGTGTCGAGCTGAGACTGCGGGCGTTCAGCGGATTGCGGTAGCCATCGCCCACGCCGACAAAGAGCTCCCCGCCCCGCACCTGGCAGCCACCGATCTGATGGGACGGACCCGTCTCCTCGGCCTGAAACACCCGTGCGAAGTCGAGTCGAGCACCGGCACGAGTCGCGAAGGTCCGCGGCTTCGTGGAGAAGCGCATCACGTTGTTTCGGATCGCACCTCGTGCGTCCTGGTAGGCGAAGGTTGCGAAGACGAACCCGTGCTCCGGAGCCAGACACAGACCCACCAAGCCCTGCTCGCCGGACGGGCTGGGTAGTTCGCGCTCGGGCTCGAGCCGGAAGAAGTCCTCGGCGAAGGTGTGCACCGAACGATCATTCGTCACGACCCGGATTCTGCCGCGCAGCTCCGTCACGAAGTAGAGCGGGTCCTCGGGCGCGACACCCGGCTCGGGGACGAAGGCGATGGCCGTGGGCATGCGAAAGGCCGCCGCGTCCACCTGGACCGAGAAGCCGGGAGCGACGGACCATTGCAGGACAGGGTCGTCCGGTGAGGCGTCCTCGCCGCACGCCATTGCGAAGCACCCGAGCAGTGCGACGCACGCGCGGCCAGGGGTCATCGAGAGCAACGGTCGGATCCCCACGAGGAGACGATCGTACCCGACCTTCCCCCCTCAGATCGATCCGCACCGAGTGATGGGATCGAGGAGAGCAAGCTGCCCAGGAAGCGGCACATGCCAAGAACCCCGCAAATAACGCCTGTTTCCAGAGTTAGTCGCCGTTCGCATCGGCGCCGGAGCTCAGCCGAAATCGCCCGTCAGCGCGCGTGCGGGGATGGTGCCCATATTGGCGGCGATTCCACCATCGACCGGGACCAGCGCGCCGGTCACGAAGGATGCCCGGGAGGAGGCCAGGAAGGCGATCAACTCGGCGACCTCCGATGGCTCGCCGATGCGCTGAAGCGGAATGTTGCGTCGCAGTCCTTCCAGCAGATCGGGGGAGTCGAGCGCCTCGGGATCGGTCAGGCCGGTGTGGATCGGCCCGGGGCAGACGCCGTTCACGCGAATTCCATCGCGGGCGAGATCGAGGGATGCGGCGCGAACGAGATTGGCGACTGCTCCCTTCGACGTGTTGTAGGCCCACATCCCCGGATCTCCTCCCAGCCCAGAGATGGAGGCCGTCACGACGACTGCTCCACCGCCGTCGGCGCGCAGGAGGGGGAGGGCGGCCTGCAGTCCCAATACGACGCCGCGGACATTCACGTCCATCACGCGGTCGAAAATCTCGAGGTCGATTTCCTGGATATAACCGTTGGCGCCGATCCCGGCATTCAGGATGAGGGCATCGAGGCGCCCATAGGCGTTGCGGCAGGTCTCGACCATCGTTGCGTTGAATGCCTCGTCGGTGACGTCCCCCGAACAGGCAAGGACCTCATCCCTGTTGTCTGTCCATGTGAGTCCCGCTGCGTCGCGATCAGCTGCGACGACCGACGCACCGCCCGCTGCTAGTCGCTCGGCGGTCGCCTTGCCAATGCCCGATGCGGCGCCTGTGACGATTGCGGCCTGTCCTTCGAAATCATTCATGTTCTCTCATGGCCCCCTCGCCTTCCCCGCACGGCGAGCGCGAGGCGTTCCGAGACGAGTAGCGTAGCCTTTCCCGGCTCGGGGACGGCTGCTTGGACCACGAAGCCTCCGATCGTGTTCCCGCTCTCGTTGTCCGAGCGCATGGTGAGCCCCGGCGGCGTTTGCAGCGCAGATCCAGGGCGTTGCCCCGGCACTGTGTTCACAAGGCTGAGAAAAAGGAGCCAGGCTGGACTAACTACGGGGTTGGGCTGAAACTTGCCTCGAGCCGAAAAATTTGGCTGGATCGATGGGAGGGAGGCGGGTCACCCATCACCGGCCCCAGATCCCCGATCATGCACAGGAGAGCCGGCCGGAACCGGAGGCTCAGGGTGCGCCTGCGGGCCGTGACAGGGCGTCCGAGTAGCCGGTCTACTCCGAGGGCAAGAAGTGCCCCCACACGTCGAGCAGTCATTGAGGCTTTTCGCCTGAAGCGGTCAGATCGGGTCGTTTCGGTCAATAGTGGGGGAAAGCCGAGGGGCCAAAAATGGGTGGTCTGCTCTGCACTTGCGGGACGACGTTCTCGCCCTGGGCAGGTTGGGGGTTGATGGCGATCCCGAAATCGGTCGTATTTTGGGTCGGCAGACTTCTGGCACGGTACAGGAAGCTCGACGTTTAGATTCGGATCGAGTACTCATGAACTGACCGGACGCGCAGCTATTTGGCAGTTCTCCTCATGCGCGTGCGGGCGGTCGCCCTGCGACAACCACAACCGAGAGTAGGCCTTTCGCCGAGTCGCGCCGGGAGCGCGGGTGCTTTCGTTGTGGGCAGTTGGAATTGGGCAGCAGGTCGCCCTCAGGTCTGAATAGACGTGTGTGCCGCAGTCGAATCTGTCGGCAACCGACCGGATCTTCCTGCCGCCGTCACTCATCGGCGTCTGGTGGCGAGGCCGGTCGCGTCGCCAGGGGCAGATTTCTCGGATCTCGTGTCCGCCGCTGAAATCGGCTGGTGGGAAATGGGGGAAGAACGCCTGAAAGCGCACGCAGAGGGCAAGCACAGGAGAGCTTTGCGCGCTTCATAGAAGAATGTGAATCACCGAGCGGAAAATGGAGGGCAGAACTTGCGCGAAATGCCGAGCGATCAGGACCCCGAAACTCGAATCACCACCGCGTGTCTGCTGGCGGCGGGGACCGGAAGCCGACTTCGACCCCTCACGGATTCCGCTCCGAAATGCCTCACTGAGATCCACGGCAGGCCCATACTCGAGCGATTCGTCTCGTGCCTGCGCGAGCAGGGATTCAAGCGACTCGTGGTCGTGGTCGGTCATCTCGAG
>JAFDDG010000108.1 GCA_019310965.1 Deltaproteobacteria bacterium | reverse complement strand
GACTACGCACGGGTGGTGGACCTCGCCCGGCGCGTCTTCGACACCCGCAACGCCACCCGCAACGTGCCGGCGGCGGGAGAGAAGGTCCGCCGGCTCTAGCCCTGAAGTAGCTCGGCGAGCGGTGGCAGGGCCGGGTGCGAAGGCGCTGTCGTGCTCATGCGCCGGTGCCCCGCGTGCGTTCGCCGGAGGTGCGAAACGCCTGCGTCGGGGCACCTCTGCTTCCGCGCGCCAGCGCCTTCGCACCCGGCACGTTTCTCCGTGGCCTGCGCACCGCCCTCATGCGCGACCACGAGCCGCTGATCCTTGCGGGGCTGTCCGCCAGTCTCCGATCGGCAAGCTCGGGCGCGGTTCCGGGGCGGTGCTATCGTCCTCCCCTGATTTTATCTTGGCACGAGTAGCTCAGTTGGTAGAGCGCCACGTTGCCAACGTGGGGGTCGCCGGTTCGAGTCCGGTCTCGTGCTCCAGGAAACGGGAGCCCCGTCGCGGTGTTGCGCGGCGGGGCTTTCTCGTTCCTGCGATCGCACGGACCTTGGTGCCGCGGGGGTGCCGTCTGCCGTGTCCGGTGCCACGGGGTTCCGCTCCTCGCTGCTCCTCGCCGCCGCGGGAGCGCAACCTAGCGTTCTTCCTCAGGGCTCGGATCTTCTGATGCGGACTGCAGCAATGGCTCGGCGAGCGGTGCCAGGGCCGGGTGCGAAGGCGGTGTCGTGCTCATGCGCCGGCGCCCCTCGTCCCGCACCGGAGTTGCGAAGCGTCCACGTCGGGGCACCTCTGCTTCCGCGCGCCACCGCCTTCGCACCCGGCACGTTCCTGCGTGGGATCCGGCAACAGGACAAATTGACCGGCGGCATCATGTGGTATAATTCCCTCGCACCGGCAGTGCTTGGGCAGCGCTCGGGCGGGACTCTCCCCGGTCGTGGATGGCGGTGCGCCACCATCCCAGCGCTGGGGGAGAAGCCGAAATGCGGAAGTTGGCAGTCTCTGTTCTGGTCGGCGTCGCGACGCTGGTGCTGGCAGACCCCGGGGCGGCGGCGCCGCTTTACGACCTCGTCTGGACGGGCACCACGGGCTCGGGCACGATCGGAGGCTCCGCCATCGAAGCCGAGAGCGGAGACCAATTGACCCTCGACGTCATCATCATCGTCGACGGCCAGGGGTTCTCCGCCGCCGCCTTCAACCTCTTCGGGACAGGCGTCACGGCGGTCTCAGGTACCGAGCTCTCGGGTTTCATCGGCGGCGTGTTCTTCTCACCGCTGGCGATCGGCGTGAACGTCGTAGGAAGTGACATCCTGAATTACGACACCCTGTCCTTCATCCCCCTCAACGTTCCGGGGAGCTACGTGGTCGGCCAGGGCGTGTTCGACGTGACGAGCGACAGCGGCGGATCCGTGTCGACCGAGTTCGCCAGCATCTTGGGCGGCGTGATCGATGGGACATTCACGTTCAGCGTTCCGCCGATCAGCACAGCAACCTTTTCCAGAAACGCCGGCACCCCCATTCCCGAGCCGAGTGCCGCTGCGCTCTTTGCGCTGGGTACCCTGGTGGTCGGCGGCCGCATGCGGCGCGTCGCCCGGAGCTGATCTGCCGCCAGGAATCTGGGGCCGCTAGGTCAGCGGCATCCCGATCGCCTCCGCGAGATCGCGGTGGTAGTGCTGCAGGAGCACCTCTCTGCGCCCGGGCGGGCTCGTCGGCGACAAAACCGCAGGCGCGCGACTGTCAGCGTCACCGATGGGTGAGGGGAGGGAGACCGCCCCCCTTGGTGCCGCGGGGGGGCCGTCTGCCGTGTTAGGTTCCGCGGGATTCCGCTCCTCGACGCTGCTCTCCGGTCGTGAGGGCGCAACCTAGCGGTCGTCCTCGTCCTCGGAGTCTGTCGCCAACGTGGGGGTCGCCGGTTCGAGTCCGGTCTCGTGCTCCAGGAACTGAGAGCCCCGTCGCGGTTCGCGCGGCGGGGCTCTCTCGTTGTGGCGGCGGTGCGGGGCTTGGCGCCTCGGGGCTGCCGTCTGGGGCCGCAGAAAACGGGGACGGCTCGGGTGCAGGCCCTCGAGGGGCTGCACGATCCAACCGGCTGAGCCACCGCGTTGCGCGGTTACGCGACGGGGCGGCGACGCCTGCGCAGCGCGAGGCTCGCGACTCCCAGTCCGAGGAGCCCCAGGCTCGAGGGCTCGGGAACCGGGATCGGCGTCTCCTTGAGCGCGAACACCGTGAAGGGATCTTCGGTCGTGCCGGCTCCGAGTACGGCGTCGATGACGAGGTCACCGGAGGCTCCGGGAGTCCAGCTTCCGCCGATGGGGATGCTGCCACCACCGCTCGCGGTGGCTCTGGTATCCGCGTCGCTGAAGACGAGACTGGTGAAGGGCGAGACGTCGAAGCTCGCGCTGGCGGCCGCGTCGAAGCTCGCGCCGCTCACGGTCACGATCTCGAAGCCGCTCCACGCTGTCGCCGGGTCGGGGCCGAGATTCGTGCTGTTGGTGATGATCTCGTCGTTGATGATGATGCTGGGGACGGCGTCGGCGGCGACCTGGTTGAAGATGAGGATCAGCGTGTTGTTGACGAGGAAGGTGGCTTCCTTGGTAATCTCGACCGACGTGCCTGGATTGACGCCGTTGGAGATGACGTCGATGAGGTCCATGTCGACGTAATCCTTGTCGACTTCGACCTCCCAGCCGCCCCCGATGGCGAAGGTGCAGACGCTGCTGCCGCAGATCGGGACCGCTCGTGACGGTGACGCCCACGTCAGTAGCAGCGAACAGAGGACGACGATCCGTCCTAGCTGTGCAGCTCTTCGTTCAGGCGCAAGGCATCGGGAAGTGGGCGGCACTCAAGCGCTCCCACCCCTTCCCGGTGCTGGTTTTATAGCAAAAATCGAGCCAGCTCCCGAGATCCGGGAAGGCCCAGAGAAATCTCAATGCTTTCGATGTCTTGCGGATTTGGGCCGAATAGACGCGCATCGACGTCACGGAAAAGACTTGCCCACTCTGGGCAACCCCGTTCCGTCTCGAGGCTCGATTCCCCCGGAGGGGCGCAACTGCGCCGCTAGGCCCGGCGGCGACCGTGCAGCGCGAGGCCCGCGATTCCCAGGGCGGCGAGCAGCAGGCTGGAGGGCTCGGGCACCGGAATGGGCGTCTCCTTCAGTGAGAACACCGTGTACGGATCCTCGACTGTACCCGCACCCAGGATGGTGTCGATCACGAGCTCGCCGTTGAAGATCGAGGCTCCCGGCGTCCAGGTGGTTCCGTCCGGCACGATGCCGCCGCTCGCGGTCCACTTCGTATCGGCTTCGGCGAAGGTCGCAATGGTGAACGGAGCGATGGAGAAGCCGGCGCTGGCGACGGTGTCGAAGACCGCGTCGCCGCTGTCGACGAGCTTCTCCGTGAAGCCGGCCCAGTCCGTGCCCGTGCTGTTCGTGAGGCCCATGTCGTTCAAGACGATGTGGCTGACGGCGTCCACCGCCGTCTGCTTGAAGGTCAGGATCAACGTATTATTCGCGAGGAATTCCGCGAACTTCTGGATCACGACCGAGTCCGGAAACTCCGGCGGATTCACGTCGTCGGTGATGATGTCGACGAGCCCGGCATCGATGAAGGGCTTGTCGACCTCGACGTCCCAACCGCCGCCGATGTCGAAGGTGCAGATGGATATGCCGCAGATCGGTGCGGCCGCCGCCGGTTTGGCCGTAGTCAGCACCCAGGTGGAGCAAGCCAGAGCCAGCGAGAGCACGAAACGCGCAGAGGACAGCAACATCGCCAGGTTCCCTTCCCAAGAAAGTCCGACGAGAACTCTCCAAGCAAGAACCGAGCCAGCTCCCGGGCCTGATGTCATGAGAGATATAACTCATCAAATCCAGCGAGTTACGTTGCTAGAGGCATCTCTCTCCAGCGGCTGGTGCGGAAAGCTCTTCTCCAAAAGAGAAAGAATTTTCCAGTATTGGATGAGAACGTTCCGAGGGACAGCTGGCCGTGCGCGAGTGCATTCGAAGAGAGGCAACGTCTCCCGGGTCGAGCGGGGTGACCCGCGCGGGCTCGCCCTGGTCACGTGGGGGTTTTTCCAGACCCCACGGAGGAGCGTGCCGGGTGCGAAGGCGAATGGGGATTGTCGTCGGGGTGCGAGCCGTGATAGGGAAGCTCAGATGGGAGGGCATGCCGATGAAGCGTTGGGTGATCGTATGGATTGTTTTCGCGTTGTTCGCCTGTGGCGAACAGGACGTGCAGCAGGGGGCCGCTGAGGCCGAGCTGGCGACGGTCGATGCCGCGGGGGGGAGAGCCTCGGAGGCAGCGATTCCCGAACCGCCCCCGCTGGATGCCGAGCAGCAGGCGGCGAAGTGCCTGGAGCTGGTGGGCGCCGACCGCTTCGCGGAGGCGTTCGAGGTGTGTCTCGCAGCCTTGGAGACTTCGCCCCAGGACGAGCAGATCCAGGCTGCCGTCGAGAGAGCCAAGGCGGAGAGCCCCGGGGCGGCGCTGGCGGATGCCCAGTCGGCTGCCGGCATAGCGGCCGGGGATGCTGCGGAGAACGTCCGCGAGGCGGCCGCCGACGCCGAGGAGGCGTCGACGCCCAGCCCTCCGACGTATTAGTCGGGTGAAGGGGCTCGGGGGCCAGTGAACTCGCTGGCGTGCCCACGACCCGACGGCATCGGGTCGTGGCGCGCTTGGCGTGCGACGAGCCGGGTGCCGGCCGCAGCCGCTACAGATACGGCAGCAGCGTCGCGACCCCGAAGCTCGCCAGCCAGCCGTGAAAGAGCGCTCGGCCCCAGCGCGGTGCCCAGTCTCCGAGCCGGCGCTCGCAGGCCGCGGCGCCCAGGCCGAACCAGCAGGCAAGGGGTGCCAGGCCGGCCAGCCCGTAGAACGCCTTGGCCAGGCCGTAGTCGGGTTGGCGCAACGTCATGTACAACACCGACAAGCCCAGCAGCCAGGCGAACGTCAAGAGGTAGGCGTGCACCGCGCGCTGGCCGGGGTCTCGGGCCAGCAGCGAGAGGCGCAGCGCCCGCAGCGCACCGACCCCCATCAGGAACGTGGCCGGAGCCGCCAGGGCGTAGCCGGCCGCCATCAGCTGCCAGTCCCAGCGCGGGTGGCGGCGCGCCGCGATCATTTCACCCGCCAGCTGCCCGTCGCCCCAGAACGTGGAGTAGAACGCGTCCCAGGCCGAGTGAGTGCCGGCCAGGAAGGGGTGACCGAAGACTTCGCCGAAGTGCGTGAAGAAGGCAGCGGTGGTGTAGCCGGGTTGCGACCACCAGACGTGGGTCTCGCCGGGCAGGTCGACGTTGAGTGGAAACCACTGCCCGGTATTGGCGTAGGCGCGCACGCTGAACCAGCCGGCCAACAGTGCCACTCCGCCGGCGGCACAGGCCACGCGGCCCGTGATGGCGCGGGCGCCGGCGGCCTCGATGCGCAGCCACTTCGCCCACAGGAAGAACGCGCCGACGCCCGCGACGATCCACGCGGTGTACTTGGTGAGGGCGGCGAGGGCGACCCACAGGGTCCAGGCGGCCAGAGCGGTGCGCTTCGTGGTGGGAGTGAGCAGCAGTGCCGCGGTGCTGGCGACCAGGCACGTGGCGAATGCGGCGTGGAGCGATTCGTTGGTCACATAGCTCGAGAGGATGACGTTCATCGGCAGCGTGCCCGCCAGCAGCGTGGCGAAGGCCGCCTCCGAGGAGTCGCGACCGAACACGCGCCGCGCGAGCAGACCGACTGCGAGCGCGCTCGTCAGTCCCGCGAGAAGTCCCACGAGCTTCCAGCCCAGACGCGGGTGCGCGCCGACGCGTTCCGACGCCTCGACGGCGAGGGCGGTGGCTGCGTAATAGAGCGGCGGATGGAACATCGACCAGCCGTCGCTGGCTTGGGGCAGACTGCGGTGCTCCCGCAGAAAGTCGACGTAGGCCAGGTGGTGACGCGCGTCGAAGCCGACCTCGAGGGGAATGGCCAGCGAGGTCCGCGCCAGGGGCCCGAGCCACAGCGCCGCGAGCAGCACCGGGATTGCCGCAGCGAGCCGAGGCCCGAGTCCGCGGCCCTGCAGCGCCAGCGAAGCCACGGTGCCGAATGCGAATGCCGCAGCGAGCAGGACGCCGCTCGCGCGCAGACCTTCCGCCACCGTCGGCATCGCGAAGGCGCTCGGGTTGCGGCGCGACACGTCGATGGGGATCGCGGCGCGGGTAGCCCCGTCGGCGTCCGTCACGCTCCAGCTCGCGTCGCTGCCCAGGGATTTCTCGAGCCCCGTCGATCGCAGCGAGAGGAGCGCCGGACCGCTGGGGTTCGTCACCTCGATGCGAAGCCGGTGGTGCCCGGCGCGCAGTGGGGGCGCCACCTCGATGCGGCGGAACTCTCGCCAGTGGCGGGTGTCGGGCAGCGCCAGCTCCGCGTCGTCGAGCCAGAGGCGGAACGCGCGCAGAGCGCGCACTTCTAGCTGCACGGGCGCGAGGATGTCGGCGTCGATCTCGAAGCTGCGCTCGAAGCGCAGCACCGGCAACGCGTCGCGCCGCGCGAGCCCCATCATGCCGTCCGGTGGCGTCGGAAAGCCGATCCAGGGTGCAGCGTCCGAGGCGAACAGGAAGGGGATCTTCGGATCGCCCACGCACTGGCTCGCGAAGACCAGCAGGCTGCCCACCAGCAGGGCGATTGCGCCGGCGCGCAACGGGCGGCTCGGCGAAGCGTCGCCCACCCCGGCCTCAGGAACCGAGATCAGCTGCGGGGGGGCGCAACGGCCAGCCGCCCTCAACGGGGATCGCATCGAGCACGCCGGCGCGCCGCGCGATGCCCCGTGCGCTCTGCGGGTCGGGCAGACTCCGCGCGAAGACGACCTTGCTCGGGCTGCGGATCGCGCCGAGCCAGAGGCGGCTCGCGCCTGCGGTGACGAGAATCCGGACGCCGCGCATGGGCGAGACGGTACGCGACGGTTCCGCGCGGATCTACCCGAACTGGCGCACCACGAACCAGTAGAGCCCCAGACCACAGACCGCTGCCGAGCCCAGCTCCGCCGTCCAGCGCCCGGCCGCACCGTCGCCGAGCCGCGCGATCGCGCGCAACGCGGGCCAGCTGGCGGCGACCACGGCGAGCTGTCCGAGCTCGACGCCCACGTTGAAGCCGAACAGCGCGGGAACCAGGCGTGCGGTCGGCAGCTCGAGCTCCGTCAGGATGCCCGCGAAGCCGAAACCGTGCACCAACCCGAAGGCGAAGGCCACTGCGGCGCGCAGCCGTGCCGGCCGCTGCGCGCGTTGCAGCAGGCCGAAGTGGCAGGCGCTGAAGAGCGCGAGCCCGAGCAGGGCGGCGCGCGCCACGGCGCCGCCCGGAAACAGCGCCAGCGCCACCAGACCGGTTACGGTCGTTAGCGGAATCGCGCGACGCCGGCCCGACAAGATCCAGCTGTTCTCGGCTGCCACCAGCGCGATCGAGAATCCGATCAGCGCTTCGACGGCGCCCGACTCCGGCTGCACCCAGCCGAGTGTCGCCAGGCCGAGCGTCACGCTATGTGCCAGCGTGAAGGCCGTCACCAGGGTGGCGACCTCGCCGAGGGTTCCGGCCAGAAGCAGCAGCGCCAACACGAAGGCCAGGTGGTCCCAACCCGTCAGGATGTGCTCGATGCCCAACACCACGTAGCCCCGCAGGCTGGTGCCGGTGCCGCTGTCGGCGGCGTGGGCCGCTGCCGGGTCGGGCAGCGGCCAGCTGGAAGAGGCCTCGGACAGCACGTGTTCGATGCCCGCGCCGTCACTGCGCTCGACCCGTGCAAAGTGCAGGTGGGACGGGGCCACGTCGAAGAACAGGCGGCTCTCGATGCGCCGCGGGCCGCGCGACGCGCAGCGCACGCGCCAGGCGTAGAGGGCCCATCCGGGCTCGGTCTCGCGCCGGGACGGGATGGCGAGCGGCGGGCACGGCTTCTCCCCCTGGAAGAGCAGCAGTCGCGACGCGAGGTAGGCGGCGATCGGGTCGTCCGTGTCCCCGGTGCCCCGGAAGGCCAGGCCGATCCGCGACAAGTCGAGCTGTGACACGCGCGCGTGCAGCCGGGCGCCGGCGTCGTCCGCTTTCCAGCTCGAGTAGGAGAGGCTGCGCTTGTGGGCGTGGGCGGCGGGCGCCAGACACACAGCGACGAGAGCGAGGAGCGCGAGCCGACGGATCACGGCAGCTCGGCCGTCACGACCACGTCGGCGTCGGCGCGCAGCTCGTCGAGCCGCTCGCGCAGGCGCCGGTCGCCTTCGCGGCGCTTCATCTCGGCGATCACCTGCGGGCGCACGCTCTCGAGTGGCTGGGCCTGGCTCTCGCTGCGCGCCATCAGCAGCAGGACGTGGAAGCCCTGGGGGGTCTCCACCGGGTCGCTCACCCCGCCGGGTGGAAGCGCCAAGGCCGCCTCCAATGCGCTCGGTCCAAGGTACTCGCGAAGTTTGGCGGGCGGGAGCGGTGCATCCGGAACCGGGGCCAGGACTTCGTCACCGAGCTCCCCACGCACGCGCTCGAGCGGCTCGCCAGCGCGCAGACGCTCGCTCGCGCGCTGCGCGCGGGTGCGCGCGGCCTCGGGTTCGTCGCCGTGCGCGACGAAGATGTGCCGGACTCGCACGCGTGCTGGCCGCGCGAAGTACTGCTGGTTGGTGGCGTAGAAGGCCTCGATTTCATCCGGCTCGGGCGTGTAGCCGTCGGCGCTGGCGTTGATCGATGCCAGCACGGCGCTGACCATATCGGCGCGCACGCGGCGGTCGGTGCCGACGAGACCCAGCGCGACGGCGTGTTGTACCAGCAGCTCCTCCTCGATCAGCCGGTCGAGCACGCGCTCGCGGTCCGCGGCGGTGAGTGGGGTGCGGCGGTCGGAGGCGAGGGCGGCGACGAGGCGGCGGTAGGTCTCGTCGCGAATGATCGCCTCCTCGACCCGGGCCACCGCGCCCTCCGGCAGCTCGCGTCCGGGGCCCGGGGCCACCAGCAGATGGGCCGCAGCGACGCCCAGGCCCAGGGCGGCGCCGAGGGCCAGCAGCCAGCTGGCTCGGCGTTCGTGCGTTGCGGTCGCGGCCTCGGACATGCGGCCCCATGGCTTACCCGAAGCCCCGTCGGGCGACAATGCCCGGCCGGGCGGCCCGCTCAGCCGCTCGTGGGCGCCTCCTCGATGCGGATCTCGACGCCTTCGCGCAGCGTCGCCAGCGCCCGGCGCAGCGCTGCGCGCTCCGTCTCCGCCCGCCAGGTCGCGAGCAGCTCCCGCCGTGCCTCGGCGACATCGGGGTCGCGTGCCTCGACGCGTCGCTCGACCCAGACCAGATGCAGCCCGTAGCTCGAGGATACGGGGCCATGCCAGCCGCCGGGCTCGAGGCCGATCGCCACGCGGGCGAAGTCCGGCCCCAGCCGCGCCGCCAGCGCCCGCTCGGACGAGAGCGGCAGGTCGGAGGCAATCAGCGAGGGGTCGCCGCGCTCGGCAGCCGCGGCAATCGGCAGGGCGTCGCGCTCGAGCTCTGCCAGCAGGCTCCCGGCGTCGCGCTCGAGGTGTGGGCCGCGGCGGTCTCTGGACACGAAGACCTGGGTCAGCTTGACCAGCGGCGCGCGGCGGTAACGCTCGGGATCGGCGACGAGGATTGCGTTCAACTCGCTGTCGGACGGCTCGTTTGCCACGGCGGCGGACGTGATTGCGAGGCGCATGCGTTCGAGCAGGCGCCGCCGCACCACGATATCGCTGCGGTCCATGCCGAGCTCGTACGCGCGTTCGACCAGTACCGCGTCGTCCGCGTCGGGCTCGGCTCCGAGGAAGCGCAGGTTCTGTGCGAGCCGCATGTGCACCACCGGGTCGCTGAGGTGCCAGCCCATGGCGCGCGCCTCGCGCAACAGCAGCGCGTCGTCGATCCAGGCGTCGATGCGGTACTGGAGATCGCGAGCCGAGGGCTCGCGTCCGGTCTCGCGCTGCGCCATCTGGCGCAGCTGGGCGACCTGCTCGGCGCCGACGACGACGGGAGCGCTGCGTCCTGCGTCTGCCGGTCCGGTCCACAGGCCCTGTGCGACGAACAATGCCCCCCCCAAGAGGAGGAAGTGCAGGAGCGGTGCGCGGAGGAGTCTCACGGAAGGCATTTCAGCCCGCGCTGGAGGCTCGCGCAAGCCCCGCTCATTTCGCCTCCGGCGCCGTGCCGCTGTCGGCGAGCGCGGCCGCCAGCTCGCGCTCGTTGCGCGCGAACGCCGCCAGCGCGGCCTCGGCCTCTCCCGCGTGCTGCAGCGCGCGACTGCGAAACAGATCGAGGCCGGCGCGGGGAATGCGCCGCCAGCTCGCGCGCACATTGGCGAGGAGCGGATCGCTCTCGGGAGGCGCCGCCGAGAATACCGCGTCGTAGAACTCGAGCAGGGCGTCGCCGCGGAACGCTGCCGCGTCGCCGCTGCGCTTGCGCCGGTGCGTGATCGGTGCGCTGTACTCGACGTAGGGCCGGTCGTCCGTGTTGACCGGGGCGTCGGCGAGCAGCGCGCGGGCGGCGGTGAGGTTGCCCTGATAGCCGTACAGAACGCGCATCGCGAGGTCGGGGATGGCGCGATCCTCCGCTCGGCCGCGTGCGTCGAGCGGAGTGGGCGTCAGCTCCGCGATACGTCGCTCGAGGGCCGCGATGTCGAGCGGCGCGGGGTCTCGTTCGCCCAGCAGCAGCACCAGCGGGTGCGTGGCGCGCGCGTTGGCCCGCCACAGCGTGACGCGCGGAAACACCTCGACCAGTGTGCGGGCGACGGCTTTGAACTCCTCCTCCGAGAACTGGATGAGCAGCAGCCACTGCGCGTACGAGCCCCCGGGTGCGAGCCGCTCGAGCGCCGCCGCGTAGTGCTCGCGGCTGTACAGGCTGCCCACCCCCGCCCTCCACGGCAGGAAGAGGTCGGCTACGATCACGTCGTAGCGCTGGCGCGAGCCCCGCAGCACGTTGCGGCCGTCCTCGACGCGAATCGTCGCGCGCGGATCCTCGAAGAGTCCGTTGGTCCAGGGGGTGAAGTGGCGTCGTGATCCCTCGACCACTTCCGGCGAGAGCTCCGTCACGAGCAGCTGCTCGATCGGGTGCTGGAGCGCGGCGCCCGCCGTGATGCCCGTGCCCATCCCGAGGAAGAAGACGTTTGCCGGGGAGGGGTGCAGCAGCAGGGGCCAGTGGGCCTGGCGCGCCTCCTGGTTGCGGTCGTCGCTGCCGCCCAGGCCGTAGTGGTTGTTGTGTTTCAGGCGCATGCCGCGCCGGCCGCGTACCACGGCCACCGTCGCGGCCGGGCCCTCGAAGACCTCGACGATCTGCTCTCCCCCGGTGGACGCGGCCGCGCGCGGCAGGCGCTGCGTCGCGACGAGTGTGCCGGCCGCGAGTAGCGCGGCCGCGAGCGCGAGGGGTGCCGCGCGCCGTGCGCCGCCGCCCTGTGCCGCGAACCAGAGCCCGGCGGCGACGTACGCCAGCGCGAGTGCGGCGATGCTGAGCCAGAGCCCGAGCGCCTCGAGCATCACGAAGCCGGCGGTGAGTGAGCCGGCCACGCCTCCGAGGGTGTTGGCCGATGCCAGTCGGCCCACGGTCCGCCCGGGGCTCGACCGCCAGGCCTCGGCGGTCTTGACGAGATAGGGAAACAGCACGCCCAGCCACAGCGTGGGCAGCCCCAGCACGACTCCGGCCGCGAGAAAGACGCGCAGCACGTAGCCCCCGAAGCCTTCGCTGCTCCCGAGGCTGTCGAGTCCGTCGGTATAGGTGGCGAAGACGAAGGGCGTCGTGGCGACGAGCAGGCCGCCTCCCACGAGCAGCACGCCGAGGGCGCGTCGTGCGTCGAGCTCGCGCCGCGAGAGCGCCCGCGCCAACGCCGCGCCGGCCGCCAGCGCCAGCAGGAAGGTCACCAGGATGACGGCGAAGGTGTAGACCGAGTTCTGCAGGACCTGCGCGAACATGCGCGTCCAGAGCACCTCGAGCGCGATCGTCGTGAAGCCCGACAGCAGGGCCAGCAGCGCGAGGCCACGCGGCGCACTTGCGCCCGCATCGGGCGGTTGCGTCCCTGCGGCAGAGGGGGGGCGGGCGGTCTCGTTGCGCGCGAGCGCGACGGCGAGCAGGGCCACGGCGAGCGTCGCGCCGAGCGCGGTCGCGTAGCTGGCCCGCACGCCGAGGCGCGGCACGAGCAGGAAGGGCGCCGCGAAGGCACCGGCGGCGGCACCCGCGGTGTTGACGGCGTAGAGCAGCGCCGCCGTCGCGCCGAGCGCGTTCTGCCGACGCACCATGTGCTGGCTCATCAGCGGCAGCGTGCCGCCCATGAAGAAGGCCGCCGGAAACAGCGCGAGCAGTGCGATCCCGAACTTCGCGGCGGTCATCGCGTACGGGCTCTCCCCCAGCGTCGCAAAGAGCGGCTCGTAGGCGGCGGCGAAGGCATCCAGCAACCCGAAGTAGAGGAGCGCCGCGATGGCGACGCCGCCCTCGAGCGCCGCGTACGCCAGCAGCGGCCGCGCGGTGCGCTCCGCCCAACGTCCGAAGGCCGCGCTGCCCGCCGCGATGCCCAGGAAGAACGCGGCGAGGGTGGTGGCGACGGCGTGGGCATCGTTGCCGAAGAGGAACCCGAGCTCGCGCATCCACAGCACCTGGTAGACCAGGCCCGCGAAGCCCGACGCGAAGAAGAGCGCCAGGGTGGCCGCGCGCGCCCCGCGACGAGTGGGTTCTGCCTGCACTACGTGGCGCTCATGCAGAACGCCCGGGGCGTTTCGCGACCCCCCGGGCGTCTGCCGCTCGCTTGGTTGGCAACGCGGGTGGAGCGACAGACCCGCGAAG
>JAFDDG010000047.1 GCA_019310965.1 Deltaproteobacteria bacterium | reverse complement strand
GGTGACCCAGCCGACGGCGCTCTCCACCGAGACCATCTTGAGCTTCGGGAAGCGGTGGGGGACGCCGCCGAAGATCAGATCCGCGATCTGCCAGGCGTTGCCCATGAAGAGCAGGGAGGAAAGCCTTGCGAAGTTCGTCTTCATCCCGAGGCCCGCTGCGTCGACCATCAGACCTTCCATAGATCCACCGCCGATGTGAAAGCTGATGGAGAGGTCGCAGTCCTGCGCCGCAGCCCACACCGGGTCGTAGTGTTTGTCGCAGAGCGTCGGGAGGTCCCAGTCCTGGGGCTGGTTGCAGGCGAGGACGGCGCGGTGGCCGCGCTTGGCACAGCGCTGGATCTCCTTCACCCAGGCGTCCACGTCCCAGAAGGGCGACGCCATCACCGGGATCAGGCGCTTTGGGTCCGCGCTGCACCAGTCGATCAGGAAGTCGTTGTAGGCCTGGACGCACGCGAGCTGCAGCTCGGGCTCATCGAGCCGCAGGAAGAGCTGCGAGCCGAAGCCGGCGGTGTTCGGGTAGAGCAGGTTGGCGTACATGCCCTCCGCGTCCATGAGCTCGAGGCGGGCCTTGGCGTCGTAGGTGGCGGGCGGGCACTCGTCGAAGGTCTTGGGGTGATCCGGCACGGTTCCGTCGAAGCCCGCCATGGCGGTGTAGCCAGGCGCACCGGCAGGCTCGCCGGCGATGATCCACAGGTCCTCCCCACCCCGCCGCTCCATCCGGGGCACCTGGTCCTGCCACTTGCGAGGAACCCTCGAGGTCCACAGGTCCGGGGGCTCGGTCACATGGGTGTCGGTGTCCACCGCTCGAAAGCGGTCGAAGAAGCTCGTCACGGTCGTCTCTCCTCGGTGGTCGTGGCCCTGGCTGGTGCAACGGGTAATCCTTATCCGTACTACTTCCACGGCATCCCGTCCAGCGCTCGGGGACGAGGCGCAAGAGTCCGGGGCTCTTTCTGGGGAAATTGGCCCCAGTTCGAGCGGCACCCTTGCTCCGTGGATTCGCTGGCGCGCTCCGGCGACGGATCGAGGGCCGCACCCCCGGCCGGCACGCGGCTCAGCCGTGAACGGGCTCGGCGCCCAGGGGCGTCGCGGGCAGGGTTGCAGGGTTCGCGTCCACCATCACCGCCAGGAAGGTGACGGGCGCGTCGCTGCGATTGCGCCAGGCGTGGAGCGTGCCGTTCTGCACCACGCAGTCTCCGGCCACGAGTTGCACCTCGGAGCCGTCCTCGAGAATCAGCCACAGCTCGCCGTCCAGCACCTGGATGAAGTCGATGGCCTTCGTGCGATGCAGGTACTCGTGCTTCCCGGGTACGCGTGGTCGCCCTGCTTCGTCGCTGTACATGACAGCGTCGGGAGGCAGCTTGTTGCGGATGATGTGCACTCCTCCCGGTGAGGGCTGGAACTGGAACTCGCGGTCGACGGGCGCCGAGTGGTCGGCGGGAACCGCGTCGGTGATCCAGAGATCCGTCAGCACCTGCTGGGGATGACGCGGGTGCAGCTGAGTCGGCGGTACGCCGTTGCTCACGACGACGCTGTGGCCGTCGGCATCGACACCGGTCACGACGCGTCGAAACTCGTCGGAGCCCGGCTCTCCCTGGGCACTCGCCGCCACCGCTGCCGCCGCCGTCGCCCGCGCGGCAGCGACGGGCAGCAGGCCCGCCACACCCAGCCACTGCAGGAACGCGCGACGCTTCAACTCTTCGCCCTCCTCGTGCCGGCGCCGGCCAGGGACGCCGTCTTCACCACCCGACAGTCGAGCCGGCCGGGCGACTCCTCCGGCAGCATGAAGCGCCAGAAGACCGTTCCCTCGCGGCGTCCCGCCGTGTCGAGCCAGTTCGGCACGCCGGGGTCGGTGTTCGCGACCACCACGCGGTAGCCGCCGTCTTCGGCAAGCTCCATCTGCACCTTGTTGAGCGACACCGTTCGGTAGCGGTAGTCGGCGGTCTGTCCGAACGGGTTCCAGAGCACCACGCTGGCAAACAGGCACTTCGGCATGCGGCCTTCGATCACCAGTGCCTCGTCGGCTTCGAGTTGCCAGGGTCCCGCCGCGTAGACGATGTCCACAGCGCCCCAGCCGCCCCCTTGGCTGTCGCTCCAATCGAGGGGGGAACCGATCTGGTTCGGCGTCGTCGAATTCCAGGATGGCATCTTGCGACCGGGGGTGCGCAAGAGCTGCCCGCCGTACTTCGAGCGCAGCCAGTTCGCGACGCGCCGATAGCGCGCAGCGATCATGGCGTCGTCCGGCGGACTCGGCGCTCCCACGAGCGATCCCTCGGGCTCGATGGAGAGCTCGGGGAGCATCGTCGGGTCGGCGGCGGCGGGGGTTTCGTTGAGAAAGTAGAAACGCGCCACCACGGAGCCGGCATCGGGTGCGAGGGCCATCCAGTTGCCCGGTGCACCCGACGGCTTCTGCGCGTCGAGCACGACTTCATAGGAGCCGTCGGGCCCGAACGTCATGTCGCGGAGGTTCATGTCCGCGACCACACGCTTCGGCCAGTGTCCCTCGGCGTCGCCGCCGTGGACGGTGAACGACAGGTACACCTCGGCACCTCGCCGGCCGCGGATCCGGTAGCGGCGATCGCCGCGAATCGAAGTGAAGAAGTAGATGCCGTCGGGGTTGTCGCCCCACTTGCGGAACGGCGAGATCAGGCGGGTGAAATGCGGCCGCTCCGGGTCGGCCTCGAGGTAGAGATCGAGAGCGCCGGACAACACCATGCCGAGTGCGCGGTGGGCGAGGGGAATGTCCGCCTCGCGGACTCCGCGCTCCGCGACGAGCCAGCTTTCGTCGATCTCCGCGAGGGTGGCGAGGAGTTCGCGAAAGGCGGCCTGGCTCTCGCTGCGCGGCGCGCGCCTCGCCCCTTCGGCGCGCGCCTCGCCTGCCGGCCAGGCCGCGATGTTGCCCGCGACGCCCGCCGCGCCCACGGCTCCCATCGCCTTCACGAAATGTCTTCGGTTCACGGAGGGCCCTTTCTCGACGCAGCGCGGCCTATTTGCCGCGCCGCTTCTGGATCAGCGCGATGATCGGAGATGGCTCCTTCGGGTGCCATTTCGTCTCCTTGGGGTCCTGGTGCCAGCGGAAGGGCAGGTGCTCGACGTGGCCCGGCTCCTGAGCTCGAGTGGCGACGTCGAGTGCGGCGCGCAGCACCGCGCCTTGGGTCTCGGCGTCGCCGACATCGCCGTAGGGGCGCCCGAACGGGTGCTCGATCGCCGCGACCCGCGGCATGCCGATGAGATTCTGGTAGACCCAGATCATGTTGAGGCTGACGGTGGAAATTCCGGCAGCCTCGATCTCCCGCGCGACCAGTCCCACGGACCGGCAGCAATCCGGTCAGACCGGTGCCAGCAGCGCCAGATCGACCTCTTCGCTTCGCATCGCCGCCGCGATCTCGGGCGCGCTCTGCTTCACGAGCTGAGAGGAGTCGTTGCCCTGGTAGCCCATGATCGAGTAGTGGCTCGGGGCGACGTCCCGGATGACGCCCTCGGCCGCCAGCTCGCGTAGCCGATCGAGCGGCAGCGCCACATTGAGGTCGCGCTCGATGTAGCCCGTGTCGATGTGCAGGTGGTTGGCGACGATCGTCGCCTCAGTGGCGTCGTCCGGGAGGCGCCGCCAGCTCGAATCGCCTCGGGTCGGGTTGGCGCGCTCGAAGTCCATGTCGAACGGCGCGTCGCCCTGCATCGAGAGCCCCGCCGTCGAGAGCAGTGCAACCCGGCATTCGGAGAGCGGCTTCGCGAGCGGCTCCCAGGGGATCGGCGGGTGGCTGGGTGCCTCGGGGATGGCGCCTCCCAGCGCCTTGGCGATGAACGAGCCTGCGAAACGCCACGGATCGACGCGGTGTGCCATGCGGGAGACCGTACCGACTCGTGCGCCCTACGGCGACGGGGCCGCATCGTCGGGCTTCCAATGCAGTGGGTCTGGCAGGTAATCTAGGCATCCAACGACCAGGAGGTGAGCGTGAAGGTCTGCATCACGGGACACGATGAGCGCGGCAAGGCCGTGTTCTCCTACGCGGGCGAGCCGCCCAACCAGCCGATGCCCGGCAGCTACGACTTATGGACGACGAAGGGTGCGCTGCGCGTCCCCGACGCCACCGACCCCAAGGCGCCCGCGTCGATTGGCTACTTCCCGGTGGCCGGCGAGACGTCGTTCCGCCTGCTGTCCGTGCCCCCCCACGCGGGCGCAGGCTTGAAGACCAGCGATCTCCCCGAGGAGATCCGCGGTTACTTCGATCCGGAAGACGCCTCCATGCACACCACGGACACGATCGACTACGTCTTCATCGTGTCTGGCGCGGCGGACCTCGAGCTCGACGACGGCCGCAAGGAGCGGGTCACCAGCGGCGACTGCGTCATCCAGCGCGGCACGCGTCACGCCTGGCGCGTGGTCGGCGACGAGCCGCTGGTGCTGTGCGCGGTTCTGATCGGAGCCGAGCGGGCTGGCTAGGCCGTCGGGCGCCGGACGGTGGTGGGAGCCACCGTGACGGCGTGGGCGGAGGCCGGTAGGCGGATCATTCCGCTGCACGGGCCCGGTGCATTGGCACTCCTCCACCTCGTCACAACCCCTTCAGGAGCACCGATGAAGTTCGTGATTTCCGGCGCCTTCCAGCCGCCGCAGCATCTGGTCCCGATCGCGTTGGCGGCCGAGGAGGCCGGCTACGAGGCGATGGCGTTCTCCGACCACGCGATCTATCCGGAGACCCTCGACACGCCATACCCCTACACCGACGACGGGAGCCGCCGTTACGACGAGAACTCGGAATTTCCGGATGCGTGGGTGGTTGCGGGTGCGCTGGCCGCCGTGACGAAGCGGCTGCGCTTCACGACGAATGTGTTCGTGTTGCCGATGCGAAATCCGTTTCTGGCGGCGAAGGCCATTGCCACCGCGGCGGCCATCTCCAGCGATCGCATCACGCTGACCGTCGGTGTCGGCTGGTCGAAGGTCGAGTTCGAGCTGCTGGGGCAGGATTTCCAGCGGCGTGGCGCGCGGGCCGACGAGATGCTCGAGGTGATGCAGAAGCTCTGGAGCGGGGAGATGGTCGAGCACGACGGCGAGTTCTATCGGTTCGACCGCCTCAAGCTGACGCCGCCCATCCCCGAGAAGCGGATCCCGGTCTGGGTCGGTGGCATCTCGCAGCCCGCACTGCGCCGGGCCGCGCGCAACGACGGCTGGCTCTCGGACCTGCAGACCACCGCCGAGATCCTGGAATGCGTCGAGACGGTGCGGGCCCATCGCGAGCGGCTGGGGCGGAGCGAGAGCTTCGACGTCATGGCCAGCGCCAGCGATGCGGGCAACGTGGAGGGCTACCAGCGCCTCGGCGACGGTGGCGTCAACCACATCCTGACGATGCCCTGGGCCTTCTATCACGGGCTCACCGACGATCTCGAGAAGAAGATCGATGGCATCCAGCGCTTCGGCGACGACGTCATCGAGAAGATGCGTTGACGCGCGGCGCGCCGGCGTCAGGTGCAGCGCGCAGCGGCGGGCGTCAGAGCGCGAGTGGCTGGAGCTTCGCTCCTTCGCCGACGCCCAGCGCGCCGGTCCAGACGGCTTCCTCCCGGACCGAGCGCCGGTAGAGGTAGGCCACCAGGGCCGCGTCGTCGTCGCGCTCCTCGGCCTCGATGCGCTCCAGGAGCTTCGCCTCGCTCGCCGCTTCGCTGCCGAGCGCGGCTCCCAACAGCTCGGCGCGGTCTTCATCCTCCTGTCGCCTGAGCGCAGGCCCGATGGCCTGCACGTTGCGCAGGTGCTTGGAGAGGCGTAGCGCCAGATCGATGCGGTACTTCGCGTAGGCGTCCGGCGCGGCGGGTCGATGTTCCTCGCGCAGGTTCTGGTCGAGCAGGTCGAAGATCGCGTCCGCGTCCGAGGGCTCAGCATCCGGCATCGCCGGGTCGCGCAGCGCGACATCGACCGCCTCACCGAGTGCCTCGGCGGTGGCGCGCTTGTAGGCGACCTCCTGGGAGTACCACTCGGCGTGGTCCGCCTGGGGCACCATGTTCTGGCACACCCCGGCGAGCGCGAGCGGCGTGATCAACATCGATTTTACGGTGTAGTAGCGGAGTCGCGGCGCATCGATCGGTACGCCCGAGATGTCGGCGTAGGTCTGCATCCACGCCGTCATGTCTCCGCCCGGATTGTAGAAGTCGCGGGTGCGGATCTGCGCCAGATCGAGGATCGGGTCCGCCAGATGCGCGAACTCCCAGTCGATGATGGCCTTGAGCTGTGCGCCCTCGTAGATGAACTGCCCCGGTCCGGTGTCGCCTTGGACGAGCGCGACCCGCTCGGGCGCGGGCGGAACGTTGCGTCGCAACCAACGCGTCGAGAACTCGACGAGCGGCACCGGGCGCCGCAGTGCGAGGCGATAGGTGCGTTCCCAGATAGAGAGATCGGCGAGCGCAATCTCGTCCGGTGTCTTCGGCTCGTTCAGGCCGATCTCGACCCAGAAGCCCGGTTCGATGCGGTGGAGCTTGTCTAGCTCTTCGAGGAAGTCCCGATCGAGCGCGTCGCGGGTCTTGCCAGGGGGAAGCTCGGTGTAGTCGAACGCGCCCGGCACGTTCTCCATCAGGATGCCGCGCGGCGCCTCGCACAGGCCGTGGACCTTCGGCACGCGGATGCCCCGCTCGTTGAGCCCGACGAGCACCCGGTACTCGCGGTCGAGTCCGAACGCTCTGTTGATGAGCTGTCCGTCGCCGCGATCCATGCGCGCGTAGGTTCGGACCTCTTCGCCGTCGCGATCGAAGTCGATGAAGAAGGCGGGCCGTCCGCCCGAGCGTCGTTCGCCTTGTCGCTCGCAGCGCACGACGCGCCCGCCGACGGCGCCCCGCGCCCAATCGAGAAAGCCCTGGAATGCCGGATCCTCCACTACTGGCTCCCTCCACCAAAGAAGTTGGCGGCGGTGCGCGTGTCGACGTGCTCGCGAATCTCCGAGATGCGGCCGTCGCGAAACTCGAAGAAGAAGCAGTAGCTGTTGCGGTACTCGTCGCCTGCCGGTGTCTTCGCGCGCATCTCGGTCTCCGCCACCGCGAGATCGTCGCCGAAGACGAGATTGAGGATCTCGGTCGCTTGGCTGCCGGGAATGAAGGCGCCGCCGACGGCGCCGAGCATGGTCTCGACGATCGTCTCGGCACCCTCGTGGAGCCCGGCGTAGGGCTCGATGGCGCCGTTGGGCACACGCCAGCGCAGGTCGGGCGTGAAGAGTTCGAGCAGGCGGGCCCGATCCCGCTTGCCCACGGCGTCGAAGTAGCCGAGAACGGCGGCTTCCATCTCGTCGCGGCTCATGCCTCTTCCCTCTCACCCACCCTTCTGGGGCGGTGCGGCCCACTATACGCGTGTCGAGCGCAGGGGGAATGTGCTCGTCCGTGGGGTGCTCGAGATCCGCGCCCGGTCTCTCGTCACGCCAGCAGCTGCCGGGAGAGCTTTCTCCTGTATCGTGGCTGCCCTTGGGCACGCTGTTCGGCTCGTCTCGGGCCGGGTGTCTCGCTGAGCAATCGACGGAAGGAGCGGCGTGAGCATGAGTGAGGTGGGACGGGTCTCTGGAATCTTCCGCTACCCGGTGAAGAGCATGTTGGGCGAAGAGCTCGACGGGGCGTCGCTGGGGGAGAGCGGGATCCCCGGCGACCGCGCCTGGGGTGTCCGTGACGAAGTGCGAGCCGACTTTTTCGTCGGCAAGCGCAGTGCCAGCCTGATGAGCTGCGCGGCGTGGTACGCCGACACCGAGGAGACGCCGCTCGTTCCGCAGATTCGACTTCCCGACGGCGAGACCTTCCGCGCCGATGCCGAAGGCGCGGCCGAGCGCGTGGGTCGCGTCGTCGGGCGCGATGTCACCCTGTGGCCCGTCGTGTCCGAGGCGCGCCAGGCCGTGCCGCGAGAGGACGTGCCGCTGCTGGATGAGATGCAGAAGATGATGGCGAGAGAAGAGGGCGAGCCGCAGCCGGACTTCTCGAACCCTGCGCCCGAGCTCATCGAGTTCTACGCGCGCAACGGGCCCTTCTTCGACGCCTATCCGCTCCTGCTCTTGACGCAACGCTCCATTGATTCGCTGGCGAGCGCGGCACCCGAGAGTCGCATCGAGGCGCGTCGTTTTCGCCCGAACCTCCTGCTCGAAACCGCGGAGGCCGGCTCCTTTCCCGAGCAGGAATGGATCGGCCGCCGCGCTCGAATCGGCAGCGCCGTCGTCTCGATCCAATCCACCTGCATTCGCTGCGTGATGACGACACACGGCTTCGCCGACATCCCGAAGGACCCACGCGTCATGCGGACGCTGGTGAGGGAGGCCGAGGGCAACCTCGGCGTCTACGCGATGGTGGAAGAGCCCGGGGACGTCCGCCGAGGCGATGCCTTCAGCCTGCTCGACTGAGCATGCCCTCGACGCCCACGGAAAGCGCGGTGAAGGGCGGGATCGGACGGTCGCCGCGCTACGTGCTCGCGATCCTGCTCCTCGTGAATACGTTCAACTTCGTCGATCGCAACATCGTCTCGGTGCTCCTCAACCAGATCAAGGCGGACTTCTCGGCTAGCGACGAGCAGATGGGCCTGCTGACGGGCGCGGTGTTCATGGTCGTGCACTCGGTCATGGGCATTCCTCTGGCGCGCTGGGCGGACCGCGGCACCCGCCGCACGGTGGTGGCGATCGGGCTCGCCGTGTGGAGTACGATGACGGCGCTTTCCGGCTTCGCGCGCAGTTTCGGCATGCTGGTCTTCCTGCGTATGGGAGTCGGGATCGGCGAAGCGTCCGGCGCGCCGGCCTCGCACTCGATGATCTCGGATAGCTTCGCTCCGGAGCACCGCGCGCGCGCCCTCGCGATCTTCGGCGTCGGCGTCTACGTCGGCATCATGTTCGGCTACCTCGCCGCGGGCTGGATCGGGCAGGCGCTCGGCTGGCGTCTCACCTTCGTCGTCCTCGGTGCACCGGGCCTTCTGCTGGCGCTGCTCGTGGGCTTCACGGTGCCCGAGCCGCCGCGTTCGGCGGGCGCGGCGGCGCAACCGCTCCGTGACGTCGTGGCCTTCCTCATGCAGCAGCGCGCCTACGTGTGGCTGCTCGTCGCGGCGTCCTGCCACGCGGGGTCGGCCTACTCGGTGGCGATCTGGTCGCCCACCCTGCTGATCCGAGTGCACGACTTTTCTCTCGGCGAAGTGGGCACCGCACTCGGGCTGCTCACCGGCATCGTCGGCGGCGCCGGTGGCCTGCTCGGCGGCGTCTGGGCGGATCGGCTCTCGATGGCCGATCGCCGCTGGTACGCGCGTCTTCCCGCGCTGGCGGCGTTCGCGAGCGTGCCGGCTGTCGCCGGCTTCGCGCTGGCGGGGAGCCCCATGGCGGCGCTCTTCGGCTTCGCTCTACTCATCTTTGCGACGGGGGTCTATACGGGCCCGCTGTACGCGATGAACCAGTTCCTGGCGAAGCCGCGGATGCGCGCGATGTCCGTGGCGATCCACCTCTTCGTCGTCAGCATCATGGGGGGCGGCGTGGGTCCGTGGCTGGTCGGGCGCCTCAGCGACACGCTGGCCGGCGACTTCGGCGACCTGGCCATCCGCTATGCGCTGCTCAGCGTCGTGGCAGGGGGGGCACTCATCGCCGGAATCTTCTACCTGTTCGCGTCCGTCACGTTGCGCGCAGACGTCGAACGAGCCAAGAATGTCTGACTCGGATCGGCACTCGGCGACGGACGGCTCGGATCGGGACGCGGCCTCCGATGCTGGAAGACGGACGAGCGGCGTGCCGCTCGCGATGCTCCTCGCCTATGCCTCTCCGATGCTGGCCGTGAATTTCTCGCTCGTCCTCTTCATGTCCTTCATCAACAAGCACGCGATCGACGTGCTGCTCGTTCCGCCGGTGGCGATGGGAATCCTCTTCGGCGTTGGAAGACTCTGGGACGCGGTGACCGATCCGTTGGCCGGTGTCTGGAGTGACCGAACGAGCCATCGTTGGGGCCGGCGACGCCCCTGGCTCGCGGTCTCGGCGCTCCCCATCGCCGGCTTCGGCCTGATGGTCTGGGCCCCGCCCGCGACGCTCGGTACGACGGCCCTGATCGCCTGGATGGCCGTGGCCATACTTGGCTTCAATTCCGCGATGACGATCTTCCTCACGCCGCATCAGGCGCTCGGCGCAGAACTCACCCTCGATCATCACGGGGTCTCGCGCATCTTCGCCGCACGCCAGGCGGCCGGCTATGTCGGAATGGTGGGCAGCCTCGTGGTTGCGATGCCCTATCTGATGACCGCGTCCGATCCGCGTGGCTCTGCGACCCACATCGCGGTCGTCTCGGGCGTCGCCGTCTTGCTGCTCGTCACGCTCTCGGTCGCGATCCTGCGCGAGCCGGCGGAGAATCGTCGGCGCGGGGGGAAGAGCGCAGCGGGTGTGGCCCGCGATGTCTGGAAGAACCGCCACGCGCGGCAGCTGCTCGCGATGATCTTCATCGAGCACACGGGCTCGGGCGCGAGCATGGTGCTGGCCCCGTTCCTGATGCAATACGTCGTCGGCCTGCCCGGCAAGATCGGGGAGATCTTCATCTTCTACGTGGGAGCGTCGCTGCTCTCGCTCTCGTTCTGGCTCTGGCTCTCCAGGCGGATCGGGAAGAAGCGCGCCTGGCTCGTTGGCCTTGGCACCGGGATGCTCGGGTATTTCGCGCTCTTCTTCGTCGGCGAAGGCGATCTTCGCTGGATGCAGATGGTGGTCACGCTGACTGGTGCGGCGAGTGCTTGTGGCACCGTTCTCGGCTCCTCGATCCTGGCGGACGTCATCGATGCCGATGAGCTCGCGACCGGCGAACGCAAGGAGGGCGCCTACTATTCCGCCTATACCTTTCTCTTCAAGTCTTCGAGTGGCGTGATGGCGATGCTGACGGGCCTGGCGCTCGCCTGGGTCGGCTACGAGGCCAACGCGCCGCAACAGACGGCAGCGACCCAGCTCGCGATCCGCAGCCTGAATGGCTTGGTCCCACTCGCGAGCTTCGCGATCGGGGCGGTCATCCTGGCCGGCTTCGGGCTGACGGAAGAGGCCCACGCTTCGATTCGCGCACAGCTCGACGCCAAGCGCGTGCAGGGCGGCGGGGCGGGCTCCTCCGACTGAGCCCGCGGGTCTCGACTTCGACCGCGCACCTATCGGGACCCGTGTCATGGGGATGACCTCGATTCGTGTCGGTTTCCGCCAGAGGGTGTGCTGTCGCCTTCCATCGGCGGGTTTCGGGTCCGCGCGAGCGAAGGGTCGAGCGGCTCCAGGCGTGGAAGATCTCGCCAGTCACGGATATGCTGATCCGGGACGGCGGGTGCGGGGCTTCTTGAAGGTGCGGGCCGAGATCGTCCTCTAGCAACAGGCGAGGGAAGTCTCATCCGATGCACCCTGGACGCCACGCTGAGAAGTTTCCCGACAAGGCCGCCCACATCATGGCGAGCAGCGGTGAGGTCGTCACCTTTGGCGAGCTTGACGATCGCTCGAACCGGCTCGCGCAGTTCATGTGGGATGTCGGGCTGCGCCGCGGCGATCACGTGGCCCTCTTCATGGAGAACCACGCGCGCTACTTCGAGGTCTACTGGGCCGCGATGCGCTCGGGGCTCTACATCACCACGGTGAACCGCTTCTTGAGTGCGGAGGAGGTGGCCTTCATCGTCGACGATAGTGGCGCGCGGGTGCTCGTCACCTCTTCGGCCCTCGCTGACGTCGCCGGGGCCGTCCTTCCGATGATTCCCCGCTGTTCCGTGCGACTCATGGTCGACGGCCCGAGGGAGGGGTTCGACAGCTACGAGGAGGCGATCGCGGCCTTTCCGAATCGGCCCCTCGACAAGCCCTGGCGGGGAGACACGATGCTCTACAGCTCGGGGACGACGGGCAAGCCCAAGGGCATTGTCCGGCCGCTCCAGGATGCGACGATCGACGACGAGCAGCCGATGTCGCAGCTGTTTTCCGGGCTGTTTCAGATGGAGGAGGATTCGGTCTACCTGTCTCCGGCGCCCCTGTACCACTCCGCCCCCCTCGGATTCGGCACCGCGCTGCAGAGCCTGGGCGGCACCGTCGTGGTGATGGAGCAGTTCGACGCACGCGAGGCGCTGCGCTGCATCGAAGCCTTTCGCGTCACGCACAGCCAGTGGGTGCCGACCATGTTCAGCCGCATGCTGAAGCTCGCCGAGCAGGACCGCGTACGCAACGATCTCTCGAGCCATCGGGTTGCCATCCACGCTGCGGCCCCCTGTCCTCCCAAGGTGAAGCGGGAGATGATCGGCTGGTGGGGGCCGATCCTGGCCGAGTACTACGCCGGAACCGAAGTCAACGGATTCACCTACATCAACTCCGAAGATTGGCTTGCGCACGAGGGCTCCGTCGGCAGGCCGGTGCTGGGTACCCCCCACATCTGCGACGACGAGGGCAAGGACCTCCCCGTTGGCGAAGACGGCCTCATCTACTTCGAGCTGCCGCAATTGTCCTTCCGCTACCACGGGGACGACGAGAAGACGCGCTCCGCGCAACACCCGGAGCACGAGAACTGGTCAGCGCTCGGTGACGTGGGCCATCTGGACGAGGAGGGCTTTCTCTATCTCACCGACCGCAAGACCTTCATGATCATCTCCGGCGGCGTGAACATCTACCCGGCCGAAATCGAGAATCTGCTGGTCACCCACCCGCAGGTAGTCGACGTCGCGGTGATCGGTGTTCCCAACGAGGACTTCGGCGAGGAGGTCAAGGCCGTCGTGCAGCTCGACGATGGTCAGGAGGGCTCGCCCGAGCTGGGGGAGAAGCTCCTCGACTTCTGCCGAGAACACATCGCCCACTACAAGTGTCCGCGTTCCGTCGACTTCGCAGACGAGCTGCCGCGGCTTCCAACCGGAAAGCTCTACAAGCGCCTCCTGCGCGACCGCTACTGGGGCAAGTCGGACTCGAAGATCGTGTCGTGATCGCTGCGCGGCGATCACCGGTCGTGATTGCGGTGGGGTTGCTTGACCGGACTCGCGGGCGCTGGTAACCGGTAGTCACGCCGCCATCGGGAGACCGGCGGGAGGGGGAGGTACCCATGTCCACGGAGAATGCGGCTCCCGTCGCTGCGGCTCGTGCCGAGACGCAGAACCGGATCATCCCCGAGCCGCCCACCCCCGATTCCGCTGGGGCCGAGAGTCTCGATGTCTGGGGGTTCACCGATAGCGGCTTCGAGGTGAACGACGACGGCGACGTCACCTTCACCGGTTCGCGTTACCCCATCTCCGGTCAGGTGTTGGCCGACTTCCTGCCCTGGGCTCGCGAGACGATCGATGCCCCTCTCGAGCCGTTCGACATCCACGAGTCCGGCTATCCGACGCATCTGCCCGATCGGAAACCGAACGAGGGCTTCGAGAACGATCTCGTGCGACATTTCCGGTCGGACCAGATCCAGACCGATCCCCATGTTCGCCTGCGACACGGTCACGGCCACACCCAGGAAGACATGTGGGCCATCAAGTATGGGCGTCTGGAGCGCGTGCCGGACCTGGTGGTTCAGCCCGAGAGCGACGACGAGGTTCGGATCCTCGTCGATCTCGCCGGGCTCCATCGCGTCTGCTTGATTCCCTACGGCGCCGGGACCAATGTGAGCGACGCGCTGCGCTGCCCTCGCGAAGAATTGCGTACGATCGCCTCGGTCGATATGCGGCGCATGAATCGCGTGCTCTGGATCGATCCCGAGAACCGCATGGCATGCATCCAGGCGGGGGCCAACGGCCGCGAGATCGACGAGCAGCTCGGCCGCCACGGCTTCACTCTGGGCCACGAGCCCGACAGCTACGAGTTCTCGACGATGGGCGGCTGGGTGGCCACCCATGCCAGCGGAATGAAGAAGAACCGCTACGGGAACATCGAGGACATCGTGCTGGGCGTGACGGCGGTGACGGCGGGCGGTGTTCTCACCCGCCAGGAAGCGCCGCCTCGCGAATCGGTGGGAGGCGATCCGGCCCGCTGGATGATCGGTTCGGAGGGTCGGCTCGGCATCGTGACCCGCGCCGATGTGAAGATCTTTCCGCTCCCTGCGGCGCAAAAATACGGTTCGGTCCTGTTCCACGATTTTGCAGCCGGCGTTGCCTTTCTTCGCGAGGCGCAGGAGTCCCGTGACCTGCCGGCCAGCATCCGGCTGATGGACAATTTCCAATTCCAGTTCGGTCAGGCCCTGAAGCCTCGAAAGGTCGGGCTGGCGGCTCTGAAGAGTCGACTCGAGAAGCTCGTGGTTCTCGGGCTCAAGGGTTTCGACAAGGATCGGATGGTCGCATGCACGCTGCTCTTCGAGGGCACGGCCGAGGAGATCAGGCGCCAGGAGCGGACCATCCATGCGATCGCTGCACGCCATGGCGGCATGAAGTCCGGTGCCGAGAACGGTCGACGGGGCTACCAGCTCACCTTCAGCATTGCCTACATCCGCGACTTCATGCTCGAGCACAGCGTGTTGGCCGAGTCGTTCGAGACGTCGGTCGCGTGGAGCAACGTGGTCCCCCTCGTCGAGAACGTGAAGCAGCGGCTGTGGCAAGAACACGCGAAGCGCAACTTGCCCGGGAAGCCCTTCGTCAGTGCGCGCGTCACTCAGCTATACGACACGGGCGTGTGTGTCTACTTCTACTTCGGCTATTACCACAAGGGTGTCGACCGGGCGAGCGACGTCTATGCTCAGATGGAACGCGTGGCGCGCGACGAGATCTTGCGTGCCGGCGGCTCTCTCTCCCATCATCACGGGATCGGCAAGCTGCGGCAGCGATTTCTGCCCCAGGTTCTGTCCGACACGGCCTTGAGCTGGCGACGTGACATGAAGCGAGCCCTCGATCCCGATGACATCTTCGGATGCTCGAATTGACCGAGGTTGGCGATTCGAGCCGTGCAGCGGGACGCGGGGTCCTCCTGACCGGCGTGACGGGTTTCCTCGGCAAGGTCGTGCTGGACGAGTTGCTGCGTCGCCGCGGCGAGCTCGGGATCGAGCGTGTCGTCGTCACGGTGCGCGCGCCGGACGACGAAGCGGCCAGAGGTCGGTTCCGGCGCGAAGTGGCGGAGTCTCCCGCGCTCGACGCACATTCCGATGGCTGGACCGAAGACATTCGCGTCGTCTGCAGCGATCTCTCGAAGCCGCTCGCGGGCATCGCACCCGACGTGCGGAGCGAGCTGGTCGGTCAGATCACCCACGTCGTGCACTGCGCGGCCTCCGTCGAGTTCGCTCTGCCGATCCAGGAGGCGTTGGCCGCCAACGTGACCGCGGCACTTCACACCCTCGAGCTGGCGCGGGATTGCGATGTCGAGGCGATGGTCAGTGTCTCGACGGCCTACTCGACGCCGCATTCCGGCAGTGGACTGCATCCGGTCGATGAAGAGCTGGCGTCCCTGCCGTGGGACGCCGACGACTTGTACGACGCGATCCTCGAAGGGGCGGTCGATGAAGCGTCCCTCTTGAAGGAGTCGGGTCATCCAAACACCTACACCCTGACGAAGTGCCTGGCGGAGCATCTGCTCACTCGCCGCGCCGGTGGCATCCCGCTCACCCTGCTGCGGCCCAGCATCATCTCGGCCAGCCGGCGCACGCCCGAGCCCGGTTGGATCGACAGCACGGCCGCCTTTGCGGGCGTCGTGATGTTGCTCGGCTCGGGCCATCTCCGCGCGCTGTACGGTGAGCCGAGCGCGCTCGTGGACCTGGTTCCCTGCGATGATGTCGCGCGCAGGGTGGTGGACTGTGTCTTCGATCCGCCCCGGATGGGGGACGGGGTTGCGATTCGCCACGCGACGGCGGGCCCGATGCATTCGCCGTCGATCGATCTCTGCCGCGACCGCATCGTCGGCTTCTTCGAGGAGAATCCCGTCTCCGGCGGCCCTCGGCTGGGGTATGTGGGTTCGAACCGGGCGCGCTTCTGGGTAGAGGACGCGCTGCGCCACCGGCTACCGACCGCCCTGGCGTCCAGCTGGCACAGGGCGCGCGGGCAGGACGGCGCCGTGCGCGCGACGCGCCGCATGGCCGATCGTCGCGACAGTCTGCTTTCGGAGTTTCCCTATTTCACTCACAGCAGCTTCGACTTCCGCTCTTCGCTTCCGCTCGAAAGCGACTTCGATCCGGCGGACTATGTCGACACCATTTGTGACGGGGTGCACCGCAATCTGCTCGCGCCCAGGCGTCGGCGCCGCCCGTGTGCGAAACGCGAGGCGGTGGCTTCCGCTCAGCTGCCCCGGGGCTAGGAGCCTGACCCAAGACTGGCGCGACGCCCAGACGCCGACGCATCACCGCTGGCTGCGTTGCGTCTCGGCGCCTGGAGCTTCCCACGCCAGTCTTGGGTCAGGCTCCTAGTTGCTCCGGGTGATCGCGGTGTAGCGCCCGTCGACGAAGCTGGCGAAGTGGTCCCCGAGCAGCGGGTTGCGGATCTTCGCACCGCTCGGATCGGGCCGAAGGTTTTGCTCCGCGACGTAGCGCGGGGCGTCGGAATCCTCGACCAGCACGTGGTACCAGGGCGCATCCCTGGGCGGCCGGCTGCGGGCCATCTTTGCGTACCACTCGTCGGAAAGCTGGAAGGCGGGATCCACGTCCAGCACTACGCCGCGGTAGCCAAAGAGCCTGTGCTCGATCACATCGCCCACGGAGAAACGGGTACGGACTTCTTCCATCTGTACGGCCTCTGCGAAGGGTACGGTAGGCAGGGCCCTGGCGCGCCTCGCGGCCCGGATCGAGCCCGGGGAAGTGCGCGACCGCTGTCCCCAGTACGCCGTGGACGAGGCGGGGAGGTGGGAAAAAGCTGCGTTTCCGCACGGTCCGACCCGCAGCTTCCGTCGACCAGGAACCGGGCGGGGGCTCAGCGCTTGCGCGGGACGTAGGCTTCGACCTGGGCCGTCTTCACCAGGTCGCCCTCCTGGAAGCGGTGGTTTACGAAGACGCCGTTGTAGACGGCGGTGGTGCCGGGGTCCCAGGCGTTGGCGGTGCGGCTGCTCAGGGTGGAGATGTCCTCGCCGGCACGCGCCTTGACGACGCGCAGTCGCTGCGCCTTCACGCCGTTGCGCTCTTTCGCGCTGAGTGGCCGGAAGCTCCGCGCGACGCTCAGCATGCGACCCTTGTAGCGGTCGGCCCGGCCCGCCGGTGCCATGCCGGTGACGCGCCACGTGGCGCCCTGGTAGGGAATGAAGACCGTCATGACGTAGAGGCGGCTCGAGCGGCTGCGGCCGGTGAACTCCATGCGCCAGGAGTCGATGCCGCCGATCGAGACGGCCTGCGACTCGTCGAGATCGAGGCGCATCTCTTCGCGGTTGCGCTCCAGCCACAGCTGCGCCATCAGACGCGGGTCGCCGTCGGGCAGGTCGGCCGTCAGGAAGACGATGGCGTCGCGCTCCTTGGCCACGGCGCCCACCTGGGTATTCTGGTTGGCCTGGTGCCAGCCGCGCGGGAAGCGAATGCGGAAGTTCATGTCCGGATGGATGAAGTCGTCTCCGAAGAAGAGACCGGCCTCGGGGCGTTGCCCCACCGCCATGCCGTCGATTCGGCGCAAGTGCGAGGCTCGCGTGTCGCCGAGCGAGGGATCCCGCTGCCAGCGAATCTCCCGGGCGCGGGTCGCGTTGGCCGCGGCGCGCTCCATCGAGGTGGGGTGCGTGTCGAAGAAGCTCGGCATGCGCGAGTAGCCGCGCGTGAGCTTGTCTACGTTTCCCAGGTCGGTGAGGAAGGTGGACATGCCCATTGGGTCGTAGCCGGCGGCGGCCGACAGGATCTGACCGCCCTTGTCGGCTTCGCGCTCCATGTTGCGCCCATAGGCCGCCATCTGGATCTGCGAGCCCATGGCCAGCGGGATGGAGCGTTCTGCCAGCGCCTGCTGCGCCGCCGCATGGCGGCGTGCGGCGTGGGTGATCTCGTGGCCGACCACGTTGGCGAGCTCATCCTCGGTGTTGGCCAGCGCGAACAGCCCGCGGGCGATGTAGACGTAGCCGCCGGGCAGGGCGAAGGCGTTGGGCTCCCACTGGTCGACCACCTCGAACTGGTACTGGAACGAGCGGCGCGGAACACCGCGAAGCAGCTTGCGGCCCATCTCCTTGACGTAGGCGTCGAGCCGGGGATCCCCCGCCAGTCCCATCTGCACGGCCACGGCCTTGGAGGCCTCGCGCCCGGCGCGGGTGTCGTTGTACTCGGTGGAGAGGACTTCGCGCTTCTTCGACCCCTTCTTGGGGGAGCTCGAGCACGCCGCGTAGCCGAGTGCCACGGCACAGGCCAGGAAGCATGCGAACGCCGGGAACCTGCGGGAGGTCATGCTGCTTTAGGGAAGCTCTTCGACCCAGGAGCCGTAGGAGAACCAGCGCGCCTTGAGCAACGTGAGCGTGCCGGTGTCGTCCAGCGTGGTGAGGAAGTTGTCGATCAGGTTAACCAGCAGCGGGTCGTCGGCGGGGAGAGCGATGCCCAGGGGCTCCACCGTGAAGGGCGTCACCGGCGTGGCTAGGCCCGCGTCCGGGTGACGCAGAAGCGACACCTCGCAGATGGGGAAGTCCGCGACCAGCGCGTCCACCTTGCCGTCGATCACCATCTCTACGCCGGCGTCGTAGTTCGGGGTGGCGACGAGCTTCGCCTTCGGCGCCACTGCCTTCACGAACTCGGCGCTGGTGGAGCCGGCCAGCGCGGCGTAGCTGCGCTTTGCGTCGTCGAGTCCGGCGTCGCCGTCGAGCTGGGTGAGCGTCTCGGTCTTCGCGAGCAGCGACTTCCCGGAGATCAAGTAGGGCCCGACGAACGCCACCCGGGCGTTTCGCGCCGCTGTGATCGTCATGCCCGAGATCACCAGGTCCACGTCGCCCATCGCGACGGCTCCCAGCAGCTCGGCGAACGGCATCTGGACCAGCTTCACCTCGAGCTCCATCGAGCTGGCCAGTGCGCGCACCAGGTCGACTTCGAGGCCGATGATCTTGCCCTTCTTGTTCTTCATGTTCAGGGGGGGCTGGTTGCCCGAGAGCCCCACGCGCAGCTCGCCGCTCGCGAGGATGCGGTCGAGCCGCCCGCCGGCAGCACTGGTCGTCGGCAGCAGGACGGCCAGGGTGGCGAGTCCCAGGAGAAAGATGAGGAGTCGACGGGTCACGGCGGATTCCCTTTGCTGTCTGAGGGTTCCGAGCGGGCGGGTGTAGCACAGCCGCGCCCCCTGCCAGGCTGGGACCGAGGGCGCTGCAACGGCAACGGCTGGAGGCTACTCCGCGTCGCGCTCCGAAGCGGACTTTGCCATCAGGTTCTCTTCGATCAGATAGTCGGGCGGCGTCTGCTCGAGCTGTGACTTCAGGCGCGCGTGGAGCAGGTTGGTCTGTCGCTCCGTCGGCACGGTGGCCCAGAAGTTGTCGCGACGGATGCTGTCGACGCAGAGTTCGGCCACCTCGGAGAGCGGTGCAATCGGAACCTCTTGGCCGGCTTTCCGTGCGCGATCGAGATAATCCTGGAGCGCATCCTGGCCGCCGGAGTCCGCCTCCGGCGTGCCCCTGAAGTAGCGCTCCGGCCGGTTCGCGCCGGCGTTCCAGATGCCCGTCGCCATCACACCCGGAGAACGTGTCGAGGGGAAGAGGATCGACGTGCTGACGCGCGAACCGAGATCTCGGAGCTGACCCCAGAGACATTCGGTGATCGTCACCACGGCGGCCTTGGTCACGGGATAGATCCCGGTGGCGGCCATCGGGGTAAAGCCGCCGTTGCCCGAGGAAGTGTTGACCACGTGTCCCTCGTCCTGGGCGATCAGGGTGGGCACGAAGGCGTTGAGACCGTTGATGATTCCCAGGACGTTGACGTCCATGGACCACTCCCAGTCATTGATGTGATGTTCCCAGATGTGCCCCGTGGCGCCGGCTCCGATGGCTGCGTTGTTGCAGAGGACGTGCACCGCGCCGAAACGATCGATGGCCGCGTCGCGCGTGGCGCACAGCGAGTCGTAGGAGGCGACGTCCGTGACCACGCCGATCAGGTCGTCGGATCCGATATCGCTCACCGCTTCGTCGAGCGGCGCTTTCACGATGTCGGCCAGCACGACCTTCATCCCCTCGGCGAGAAACGCCTCGCCGATCGCCTTGCCGATCCCGCCAGCACCGCCGGTGACGACGGCGACCTTGCCTTCGAGCTGTTCCATTTTCGGGCTCCTTCTTGAGAATCTCCGGTGGGTTGGGTCGAATCGCGTGACGGGCAGAGGCCACAGCGATGGTGCAGAGGCCGGCTCATCATACGCGAAGCCGCGGCGAGGATGAAGGAAGGTGTGACGGGCGGTTCCCGGGTCATCTGCGGCGCAGGACGCTCGCCCCGCGCGTACCTACTTCTTGCCGTGTCCGAAGAGAATCCGCTTGGCTTCCTCGTCGAGGCCCTGGCTCATGCCCGCCGCCAGCTCGGCGCCGGCGACCTTGCCCCGCTGGGTGCCGGGCCGCTCGTCGATTGCCGTGTGCCAGCGCCCTACATTCGGAAAGTCCTCGAGCTTCTGACCGTGGTGATCGTGGTAATCGATCCAGGGCCAGCAGGCCATGTCGGCAATCGAGTACTCGTCGGCCAGGAACTCGTGGTCGGCGAGTCGCTTGTCCATCACGCCGTAGAGCCGCGCGGCTTCGTTCGTGTAGCGCGTGATGCCGTACTCGATTTTCTCGGGCGCGTAATTCCGAAAATGCCCCGCTTGCCCGACCATCGGGCCGAGGCCCGCCATCTGCCAGAAGAGCCACTCCGTGCAGGCGAGGCGGCCGCGAAGATCGCCGGGCACGAAACGCCCGCTCTTCTCGGCGAGGTATTGGAGGATGGCCCCGGACTCGAAGAGCGAGATGGCTTCGCCCCCGCCGATCGGGTCGCGATCGACGATCGCCGGGATGCGATTGTTCGGCGAGATCGCCAGGAACTTCGGCTCGAACTGTTCGCCGCGCGCGATGTTCACGCTGTGGATCTCGTAGGGAAGCTCCATCTCTTCCAGCGCAATGCTCACTTTGAAGCTGTTCGGGGTGGGAAAGGTGTGCAGTTCGATCATGGGGACCTCGCAGCCTTGATGTTAGCCGAGTGCGCAAGCACCACCACGTTCGATCTTGCGTCGGCAAGCCGGGCGTTTCCCGCCCTCCCGCCGGCAGCGGGCGCGGTCTGGGGAATCGTCGATCTCACGGCCTCGCTCTGGCATCTCGGAGAGGGCAGGGCGTGAGACCGAGCCCAGGCGTCCTATGATCTGCCCCCCATGCCCCTGCTCAGCTTCGATCGCGTATCGATTTCTTTCGGCCGGCACGCCCTGCTCGAGCAGGCGACCTTTCAGATCGATGCTGGGGAGCGGGTCTGCCTGATCGGCCGCAACGGCGCCGGCAAGTCGACGTTGTTGAAGATCGTGGACGGCGCGGTGGTGCCCGATGCCGGTGAGGTCTGGCGGCAGCCGGGGCTCGCGATCGCTCGATTGTCGCAGGACCTTCCCGGCGGCGAGGAGGCCACGGTCTTCGATGTCGTGGCGGCAGGCCTCGCGGACGTCGGCCGCTTGCTCGCGGAGTACCACCACGTCTCTCACGCCGTGGCCGGCGACGAGTCGCTGCTGAGGCGCATGGAGGCCCTGCAGCACGAAATCGAGGCTTGCGACGGCTGGAGCCTGGGGCAGCGCGTCGACCACATGCTCGCGCGTCTCGAGCTACCTCCCGATGCGCGCATCGGTGCGCTCTCCGGCGGCTGGCGGCGGCGCGTCGCTCTGGCGCAGGCGCTCGTGAGCGATCCGGATCTCCTGCTGCTCGACGAGCCCACGAACCATCTCGACATCGAGGTGATCCAGTGGCTCGAAGAGCAGCTGCTCGAGCTGCGCGGTGGCGTGCTCTTCGTGACGCACGATCGCGCATTGCTCACGCGGCTCGCGACCCGCATCGTCGAGCTCGATCGCGGCGTGCTCACTTCGTGGGCAGGTGACTATCCGACCTTCCTGGCGAAGAAGGCGGCCGCACTCGAAGAGGAGGCGCGCCACGCCGCGCTCTTCGACAAGAAGCTCGCGCAGGAGGAAGTCTGGATTCGCCAGGGCATCAAGGCACGCCGCACGCGAAACGAGGGCCGTGTGCGCGCGCTGGTCGCGCTGCGCGAGAAGCGTGCGGAGCGGCGGGAGATCGAGGGCAAGGTGCGTCTCTCGCTCGACGAGGGGCGTGCCTCGGGCAAGCTCGTGGCCGATGCACGGAATGTCTCATACGCCTGGAGCGGGAGCGACGCGCCGATCGTGCGGGACTTTTCGCAACGCATCATGCGGGGCGATCGCATTGGCCTGGTCGGGCCGAACGGTGCGGGCAAGACCACCCTTCTGCGGCTCCTGCTCGGCCAGCTGGCGCCGAGCTCCGGTAGCGTGCAGCTGGGCACGAAGCTCGAGGTCGCCTATTACGACCAGCTGCGTGCCGCGCTCGATCTCGAGAAGACCGTGATCGAGAACCTCGGAGAAGGCCGCGAGTACATCGAGGTGCAGGGCCAGCGCCGCCATGTGATCGGCTATCTCCAGGACTTTCTGTTCAGCCCCGATCGCGCGCGAACACCCATGAAGGCGCTCTCGGGCGGCGAGCACAACCGCGTGCTGCTCGCTCGCCTGTTTGCGCAGCCCGCCAACTTGCTCGTCCTCGACGAGCCGACCAACGACCTCGACATCGAGACGCTCGAGCTGCTCGAGGAGCTCCTCATCGACTACCGCGGCACGCTCCTGCTCGTCTCACACGACCGTGCTTTTCTCGACAACGTGGTGACCTCGACGCTGGTGTTCGAGGGCGACGGCCGCATCCAGGAATACGTGGGCGGATACTCCGACTGGCTGCGCCAGCGCGCCAAGTCGGCCGCGGCCACGGCGAAGTCGGTCAGAGCCTCGAAGCCGGTGGCGGCGCCGAAGAAGAAGCCCGCGAAGCTCGGCTTCAAGGCGGCGCGCGAGCTGGAGCAGACGCCCGGAAGGATCGAAGCACTCGAGACCGAACACAGCGAGCTGATCGAGCGTCTGAGTCAGCCTGCCTTCTACAAGAGCGACGCGGCAGAGCAGGCTCGTGTCCACGCGCGAGTCGCCGCGCTCGCGGCCGAGCTCGAGGCCGCGTACGCTCGCTGGGCCGAGCTCGAAGCGTTGCGCGACGGCTTTTAGAGGCTCCGGCTACTCCGACTCGAGGGCCGAGAGGAGCGAACTCGGGGGGGTGTACCAGATGGGCGAGGTCCACGCGCGCTCCTGGATCTGCGCCTTGTGGCTTTCGGCGCAGCAGGCCGCGAGCCCCTCCGGCACCGAAGCGGGATCGCTGCAGTCGACGCCGGCGGCGTTGCACGTGTATTGACTCCAGCGACAGGAGGGGTTCTCGAAGACCCTGGCATAGTAGAAGGCGGGGGAAGTCGAATCGAAATCTGGATCCGTCCAGACGTTGCACAGACTGTCGGCGCCCGCTCCCTTGGGTTCGCAGGTCGTGAGGTCCACGCTCGCTCCGTTGTCCCCGCCCGCGACTTTGAAGACCTCTTCCCGGTGCTCACCGCCTTCGAGCCAACCCTTCACGATCTGAATTCGCTGTAGCGGCAGGCCCGAGAGGGTCGCCGAGCCCGGGTCCGCGACGGCGGAAACGATGAAGCGCGGTGTGCTCCCGGAGGACGCTGCGGGCGGAAGATCGCCCCCCATCGGGACACCGCCGGCATAGCCCCTGGCGACCAGGTCCCGGCTCTCGCAGAGATCTTCGGGATAGTTCCACCCCCCGAAGAAGCGCACGATCGGGCGGGTGCCGCTGGTGCCGTAGGTCTCGCGCCGGAGCATGGCTTCGAAGATCGCATCGCGCGTGTTCTCTTCGGCCCACACGACGGCGAGGCCGCCGGGACCGAACTCGATGTTGTCTGCGAAGTCCTCGATGCTCTCCGCTCCCTCCCCCTTGCCGAAGCCACCGTGACCGGGATGTTCCGCGGTTTCCGCCGTGAGCCCCGGTGCTGCGATGTGCGTATCGGTCGAGGCGATGATTCCGTATTTGAGCCCGTTCACTCCCAGACCTTGCTGCTGACGCAAGCCTTCGGTGAGGGCCCAGATCACGAAGTTGTTCGCATCGGGCAGCCGCGGCTCCTCGGTGAAGATGGATGGTCGCCCTCCGCCGAAACTGTCATAGGGAAGCGTCTCAAAGCTGCAGGACTCGTCGTTCGACCAGCCCGCCGCCACGTCGCACTCGGATGAACCCTTGTGCTGCATGATCTCGACGATGGGCTCCATGCGCTGACGCCGGCGCGCTTCCGCCGCATCGACCACGGGAAGCGGGGTCTCCGAGCTCTCGAGCTTTGCCGACTCGAACATCAGGCCTCCGCTGATGTTCGAGTTGTGCGGAATCGTCAGGACGTCACACCCCTGGCCGCCGTTCATGCAATCGCCTTCGAGATGCTCCCACAGCTCGTGCGCGGACGGGGTATCGATCCAACTCGTCGGCAGCGGAGGCACGTGCTCGTTGCGGAAGACCACGTTGCGGTGGAGATTCTTTCCGTCGTCCAGGCTCGCCGTCCACTCGTAGCCGACGAAGCTGGTGAATTCGCAGGCGGCGCTGCGATCGTAGGCATCTTCAGCTGCGCGTTGGATTTCCCGCCAGATGCTGCCCGCCTGCTCCAGGCAATACTCGCCCTGGTCCCCACAGAAGCCCCAGCGGCTGCGGAAGCCCAGCGCTCGACCTCCGAGCAACAACATCGAGAGATTCGTAGAAGACCGGTGAACCACGCAGATCGGGTGCCAATAGGTCCAGCTGCCGGGAGTCGTGCACAGGTGCACTTCGCCGAGCAATGCCGCGTGGTCGCTGAGGGCGACGAAGTCGAGTGGCCGGTCCAGCTGGATGAAGCGTTGCGGGTTGTCGTCGTCGTAGGGTTGAATGCCCATGCGCTCACCCTTGGCGAATCGGTAGGCGTCATCCGGAGTGTTGCGCGTGTCCTGGGAGTTCGCATCGAAGGAGTAGGCGGTGTGAACATGAGTATCGCCAAACAAGGGCTTCTTGAGCGGATCGTAATCCGCGCAGGGTTCGCGTTGCTCGGTCATCGCATAGGGGCGCGAGCGAGCGGGGCGAGCTTCATCTTGTCCCGCCGCGGGACCGCTCGCCAGCGCGAGGAGCAGGATGGAAAGCGGTGCAGAGATTCTGACTTGTGACACCAGGCACTCCGATTCAGTCATCTCATTGGAAGCTGCAAGACTACCGCGGCGCCTCGAATTCTGCGGCATTCGGGCGGCTGCCCATCGGTCTGCGTGTCGGATTTGAAGGGAAGGCCGGCCCCGCGGCCTGCCGCTATGCTGGTGCGGCCTGCTTTGCGAGAGGTGTGCGTGCATGGCCATTGAGTCTCGTGGGTCGTGGTGGCGAAAGGCTCGGGTGGCCCCCGTTCTTGTCGGGCTGCTCGCGTTCCTGGCGGCCGTCGCCGGTTGCTCGGAGCCAGCGCCGCCGCCGGGTCCTCCCAGGATCCAGACGGTCGACGTCATCCAGCGCGATCAGCCGATCGTGCTCGAGCTGGTCGGCGAGACTCGGGGCTCTGCGGACATCCCCGTGCGCGCCCGGGTGGAGGGCGTGATCCAGGGCATGCACTTCAGTGAGGGGCGTGAGGTTGAGGAGGGTGATCCGCTCTACACGATCGATCCGAGCCCTTTCGAGTCGCGGGTGATAGAGGCGCAGGCCTACCTGGCCGAGGCGCGCACCATGCTCGCCAAGGCCAAGGCCGATCTCGATCGCATTCAGCCGCTGGCCGAGATGGGTGCCGTCAGCCGGACGATGCTCGATGGCGCGACTGCCCAACGGGATGCGGCGCGCGCGGCCCTGCAGGCGGCCGCCGCTCGGCTCAAGCTCGCGAAGATCGAGCGCGGCTACACGAAGATCGCGGCGCCCATCGATGGCCGCATCGGGATCTCGGAGGCGCGGGTTGGCGAGTTCGTCGGCAGGGAGCCGAACCCCGTGGTGCTGAACTTCGTTTCGCGCACCGACCCGATTCGCGTGCGTTTCTCGATCGACGAGCGTCGCTATCTGGTGCTCGCCCGCCATATCTTTCGCACTCGTGACAAGGATGGCGGTGAGTCGGCCGAAGGGCCCGGCATCGAGTTGATCCTGGCCGACGGCAGTGTGCACGAGCATCGCGGCAGAACCGTGGCGACCGACGCGGCCATCGATCCGCGGACCGGCACGTTCACGCTGGAGGCGGATTTCCCGAACCCGGACGGGCTCGTCTTGGCTGGCCAGTTTGCGCGCCTGCGCGCGGTGGCAGAGACGCGACGCAACGCCCTGCTCGTCCCGCAGCGCGCCGTCAGCGAGCTGCAGGGTCGTTTCCGCGTGTACGTCGTCGCTGACGATGGCAAGGTCGAGCTGCGCGATGTGGAGCTCGGCAGGAAGATCGAGCGGTTGCAGCTCGTCGACTCCGGGCTGAAGGCGGGCGAACGCATCGCCCTCGACGTGATGCGGCTGCGCGCCGGGATGACGGTCGAGCCCGTGATGGTAGAGCTCGACGAGTCAGGGGCCGTGGTGCGACCGCCCGAGGCCGACGAGGCCGCCACGGAAGCCGCCGGGGCCTGACGCTTGGCGGAGTTCTTCGTACGACGTCCGATCGTGGCCATGGTGATCGCGATCGTCATCATGATCGTGGGCCTGGTCGCGCTGCAGGCGCTGCCGGTCGCGCAGTACCCCGAGATCACGCCGCCGATGGTGACGGTTTCCGCCACCTACACGGGCGCCAGCGCCACCAACGTGGAGCAGTCCGTCGCCTCCGCCGTCGAGCAGAAGGTGAACGGCGTCGAAGACATGCTCTACATGAAGTCCGTCAATTCGAGTGACGGGCGCATGTCGCTGGAAGTGTCGTTCGAGGTCGGCACCGACCTCGACATGGCGAACGTCCTGACCCAGAACCGGGTCTCCGAGGCGCAGGCTCTGCTGCCCGAAGAAGTGAAACGCCAGGGCGTCACGGTCAAGAAGAAGCTCTCGTTTCCGCTCCTGCTCCTCTCCGTCGTCTCGCCGAACGAAACCTACGACGAGCAGTTCCTCACGAACTACGCGACGATCAACATCATCGACGAGCTGGCGCGAATCCGCGGGGTCGGCCTGGCGGAGGTGCTCGGTGGCAGCATCACCGAGTACGCGATGCGCGTCTGGGTGCGCCCCGATCAGCTCGCAAAGCTGAACCTCACCGTCTCCGACCTCCAGCGCGCGATCCAGCAGCAGAACGTGTTGGTGCCGGCCGGTCAGATCGGCGGTCCGCCGGCGCCCGAGGGCACCGAGTTCACTTACACGGTGCAGACGGCTGGGCGCTTCGAGACGCCCGAGCAGTTCGGCTCAGTCGTCGTCCGCTCGAACCCCGATGGCTCGCAGGTGCTGCTGCGCGATGTCGCGGACATCGAGCTGGGCGCGCAGAATTACCTGATCAGCGCGCGGACGGACCGGCGGCCGACAGCGCTGGTGCAGGTCTTCCAGCTGCCCGACGCCAATGGCCTCGAGGTGGCGGCGGCGGTCTTCGCAGCCATGGAGTCGCTCGCAGAGCGCTTCCCGGACGACGTCGAGTACGTCGTCTCGCTCGACACGACGCTGCCGATCACGGCCGGCATTCGCGAGATCGTCATCACGCTCTTCCAGGCGGTGGCGCTCGTCGTCCTCGTGGTCTTCATCTTCCTGCAGAATTTCCGCGCCACGTTGATTCCGACGCTCACCGTGCCGGTCTCGTTGATCGGAACCTTCGCCGTCTTCCCGCTGCTGGGCTTCTCGATCAATACACTTTCGCTGCTGGGCCTGGTGCTGGCGATCGGCACCGTGGTGGACGATGCCATCGTCGTGGTCGAGGCCGTCGCCCGCAAGATGGAAGACGGCATGTCGGCCCGCGAGGCGACCGTGGAAGCGATGCATGAGGTCTCGGGGCCGATCGTCGCGACGTCGCTCACCTTGATCGCGGTCTTCGTGCCGGTGGCGGCGATGGCGGGGATCACCGGGCGCCTCTACCAGCAGTTCGCCATCACGATCGCGATCTCGGTCGCCATCTCGTCGATCAACGCCCTGACGCTGAGCCCGGCACTGGCCGCGACGCTGCTGAAGCCGCCGGGCGAGAAAAAGAGCCGCTTCGACAAGTTCTTCGCCGCGTTCAACCGCGGCTTCGAGAAGCTGACGGTGCGCTTCATGGCGCTGACGGAGTTCTTTGCGAGCCACCTCGGCCGGGCGGGCCTGTTGCTCGCGGCGCTGGTCGTCGGGGTGGTGCTGCTCTTCCGACTGGTGCCGGCGGGCTTCGTCCCCGAGGAAGACCAGGGCTACGTGATGGCGGCGTTCATGCTGCCGGATGCCTCTTCGCTGCAGCGCACCGATGAGGTCATGCGCGACGTCGAGCGGATCGTCGGCAGCATCTCCGCGGTGGAGAATGCCACCGCCATCGCAGGCTACAGCATGCTCACCGGCACGATCCAGTCGAACGCTGGCTTCGTGTTCATCCAGCTGAAGAGCTGGGACGAGCGCTCCGATGGTGATGACCACGCCACCAGCGTGGTGCGCCGCCTGAATGTGGCATTCGCGCAGCAGCTTCAGGGCGGCATCGCCTTTGCCTTCGGTCCGCCGGCCATCCCGGGCCTCGGCACGGGCTCGGGCTTCTCCATGATGATCCAGGACCGCAGCGGCAACGATCCGACCTACCTGGCCGAACAGGTGAAGCGCTTCTCCGAGGCCGCCGCGCAACGGCCCGAGATCATGACGGCCAATAGCCTGTTCAGCGCCAGTGCCCCGCAGGTCTTCCTCGACATCGACGACGCCAAGGCGCTCAAGCTGGGCGTTTCGCTCGATGAGCTGAACATCACCATCGGCGCGTTCCTCGGCGGTGCCTACGTGAACGACTTCAACCGCTTCGGGCGCCTCTACAAGGTGTACGTGCAGGCGGAACCGGAGTATCGGGCAGACTCGGACGCTCTGCGCTTCTTCTACGTGCGCAATGCGGAGGGCGGCATGGTGCCGCTCTCGACGCTGGTGAGCGTGAGCCGCACGGCCGGGCCGGAGTACACGAATCGCTTCAACCTTTTCCGCTCTGCCGAGGTCTCGGGCCAGCCCGCCGCCGGCTACAGCTCGTCGCAGGCGCTGGCGGTGCTCGGCGAGGTCGCCGACGAGGTGCTGCCGCCCGACATGTCCTACGCGTGGAATGCCATGTCCTACCAGGAGAAGGCGGCCGAGGGGAGCGGCGGGCTCGTCTTCGTAATGGCGCTGGTCTTCGTCTTCCTGATTCTAGCCGCGCAGTACGAGAGCTGGTCCCTGCCTCTCTCGGTCTTGCTCGGTACACCGATCGCCGTCTTCGGCGCAATGGGCGGGCTCTTGCTCGCGCGCCTCTTGAGCGAGAGCTACGTCAACAACGTCTTCGCGCAGATCGGTCTCGTCATGTTGATCGGCCTCGCGGCGAAGAACGCCATCCTCATCGTGGAGTTTGCCAAGGTCGAGCGCGAAAAGGGCAGGAGCGCCTACGACGCGGCAGTCGAAGCGGCGCGGCTGCGCTTCCGGCCGATTCTGATGACCGCATTCTCGTTCATCCTCGGCGTGCTGCCGCTGCTGGTGGCGAGCGGCGCCGGCGCCGAGGCCCGCAAGGTGATGGGCGTGACCGTGTTCAGCGGGATGCTGGTTGCGACGGTGGTCGGTGTGCTGCTGGTGCCGGCGCTCTTCGTGATCGTGGATCGCTACCTCAGCGGCTCCGGTTCTGAGGCCGCCCCAAAAGGGCCGGGCAGCGACTCGGCGGAGGGAGGCTGAGCGCATGTTGCGCAAGCTCTTCTGCGCCGCCCTCGCGCTCGCCCTCGCCAGCTGCAAGCTCACGCCGGACTACGAGCGGCCGGAGCTCGGCCTGCCGAGTGCCTGGCTCGAGCCGGCCGAGGCCAGCGGCTCCGTGGTAAACCTGCCCTGGTGGGAGCTCTACCAGGACGAGACGCTGCGCGGTCTCATCCAGGCGGCGCTGGACGAGAACGAGGATCTCGCGATCGCGCTGCTGCGCATCCAGGAGCTGGAGTACCAGCTCACCGTGACACGGGCCGACCAGTTTCCGTTTCTCGATGCCTTCGGTGGGGCCGGACGCGGCCGGGCTAGCCGACAGATGACGCCTGGCGCCTCCGCGACGAGCCAATTCTCGATCGGCGCGACGCTCTCCTTCGAGCTCGACCTCTGGCGCAAGTTCAGCCGCGCAACGGAGGCGGCGCGCGCCGATCTGCTGGCCACGGAGGCCGCCCACCGCTCGGTGACCATCACCCTGGTCGCGAGCGTCGCGAGCACCTACTTCCTGCTGCGCGATCTCGACGCGCGGCTTGCGATCTCCGAGGGCACGGTGAAGAGCCGGCGCCAGAGCCTCGAAATCGTGCAGGCGCGCTTCGACAGGGGCACCGTCCCGGAGCTCGACGTCAACCAGGCGCAGATCGAGCTGGCGACGGCCGAGGTGGCTGTGGCCGGCTTCGAGCGCAGCACGGTGCAGACGCGGAATGCGCTCAGGGTGCTGCTCGGGCGCTTTCCCGGCCCGATCGAGCGCGGCCTGGCATTGACGGAGCAGCCGCTGCCGCCGGAGGTTCCGGCGGGGCTGCCCTCCGAGCTGCTGAGCCGGCGCCCGGACATCGCGGTTGCCGAGCAGCAGCTGATTGCCGATACCGCACGCGTCGGTGTGGCCGAGGCCTTCCGTTACCCGGCCGTCTCGCTCTCCGGCAGCATCGCGCTCGTCACCGACGAGCTGACGGATTTCAACACCAGCGAGGCCAAGGCCTGGAACATCGCCGCAGATCTCTTTCAGCCGCTCTTCAACAGCGGGCGACTGAAGGCTCAATCGCGCGCCCAGGCGGCGCGCGCCGAGCAGGCGGTCCACGCGTTCGTCGCCACCGTGCAGCAGGCGCTTCGCGAAGTGGAAGACAGTCTGATCGCGGTGCGCACGCTGCGCACCGAGCACGAAGCCCGCGCGCGCCAGGTGGTCGCCGCCCGCAACGCCGCCCGCCTCTCTCGTGCCCGCTACGACGCTGGCGTCGTCGACTACCTCGAGCTGCAGGATGCCGAGCGCACGTTGTTTGCGTCCGAGCTCGACGAGTCGGCAACCCGCCAGGCGGCGCTCACCGCCGTGGTCGGCTTGTACAAGGCGCTGGGCGGTGGCTGGGAGGCGGAGCTGGCGGCGGTGCCACAGCCCTAGCGGCCGCCGAAATTGCTCGGCGAGCGGTGCCAGGGCCGGGTGCGAAGGCAGTGTCGTGCTCATGCGCCGGCGCCCCTCGTTCCTTCATCGACGGTGCGCTGCGCCTGCGTTGGGGCACCTCTGCTTCCGCGCGCCACTGCCTTCGCACCCGGCACGTTCCTCCTTGGCGTCCGGCAACACTCTCACCCAGCCAGTGCGAGCCGCGGATCCTCAAGAGGTTGTAGGCCGCCCGCGTGCCGCGTCGTCCGACCAACGAAGCGGCTCCGTCAGCTCCTCGCGTTCTCGCTCCTCCAACGACGGGTCGCTGAACATCGAAGCCGGCTCGCGATCGTCTCCGCGCGTCGGTCCCCCCCATGCCCTCAGTACCCTGGCGGGCAGGGTCTTTCAGCAGCCTGCTCCCGGCGGCTGAAATCGCTCGGCGAGCGGTGTGTGTTTCCCGGCGCCCGTGGCAGAATGGTGGCATGCGCATTGGGGTCTTCGTCAGTGAAACGTGGGGTGATCCTTCCGACCTGGCGGAAGTGCGAGCGCGTGCTCGTCGGGCCGAGGAGCTCGGATTCGCCAGTGGTTGGATTCCCTACCTGCCCTGGAGCCTCGACGCCCTGGTCGCCCTGCAGGCCGCAGGCGAAGCGACGTCGCGCATCGAGCTCGGCACCTCGGTGATCCCGAGCTATCTCTTCCACCCGCTCGCCCTGGCGCGCCAGGCGAGCTCCGTGCGCGAAGTGCTGGGCGAACGCATGTCCTTGGGGATCGGCTGCTCCCAGCAAGTCGTGATCGAGCAGATGCACGGCATTCCCTTCGAGCGTCCCGCTCGCCACATCCGTGAGTACGTCGAGATCCTGCGCCTCGCCTCCCAGAGCGCGGGACACGTGGGCTACGAGGGAGAGGTCTTTCAGGTCAACGCCGTCTTTGGCACGCCGACTGCGAAGCCTTATCCGATCCTGGTGGGGGCTCTGGGGCCCCTCATGCTGCAAGTCGATCCTGGTGGGGGCTCTGGGGCCCCTCATGCTGCAAGTCGCGGGCGAGTTCGCCGATGGCACCATTGCCACCTGGTGCGATCCGGCCGCCATCGAGCGGGTCATCGTTCCCGGTGTCTGCAAGGCTGCCGAGGCGGCGCAGAGACCCGCGCCACGGGTGGGTGCCGTGGTCGCGGTGACGGTGACGGATGCACTCGACGTGGCTCGGGACAAGGCCCGTGAGCAGTTTTCCGTCTATGACAGCCTGCCGCGTTACAAGCGAATGGTCGATCTCGGCGAGGGCGAGCGCGCTGCCGATGTGTGCGTCATCGGAAATGAGGCCGAAGTTCGCAGGCGGTTGCGCCGCTACGCCGACGCTGGGCTCACAGACCTGCTCGCCGCCCCGTTTGTAGTGGGCGAAGATGCCAGTGCCTCGCGCCAACGCACGCTGGAGTGCTTGGCCGATGCGGTGCGCGATTTTTGAGCGCCACGAATGGCACATGGCAAGCGTCGTGTGGCCGTTCGCAAGCCGATGGAAGAGGAAGCACGCATGCCGACGAAATTTCCCGAGCTCGGGTTCTACACACTTCCGGGCCATACGCGCACGCCGAGAGATATGTTCACCGAGCTTCGAGATGCCGAAGCGCTGGGGCTGGGGTCTGCCTGGATCTCCGAGCGCTTCGATGTGAAGGAGCTCGGGGCTCTGGCCGGTGCCGCTGCGGCCGTGACGGACGAGATCTTCATCGGCTCTGGGGCAACGAATCTGCCGATCCGACATCCGGTGGTGACGGCGGGTATGGCGTCGACCTTACATCGGCTCTCCCAGGGGCGTTTTGCCCTGGGGTTGGCGCGTGGAATCGGCATCCGCTTCGAGCTCTGGGGAATTCCGAAGACCACAAACGCCCAGATGCGTGATTTCGTCGCGATCATGCGCAAGCTGTGGAAGGGAGAACGCGTCGTCAACTACGACGGGCCGCTGGGGAAGTTTCCCTACTTGCACCTGAACGACTGGCTGGAGGAAGAGATCCCGCTCCTCTTCTTTGGCTGGGGACCCAAGAGCCTGGAATTCGCGGGCAGCGTATTCGACGGCGTGGTTCTCCACACTTTTTTGAGCGACGAGGCATTGGCCCGTGCCGTGGCCCACGTGAGGCGCGGTGCCGAGAACGCGGGGCGCGATCCCGCTGCCGTGAAGGTCTGGTCGCTGCTGGCCACGGCCTGCGACGTCTCGGAGGAGCAATACCTCGAGAAGATGATCGCGCGCATGGCCACCTATATGCAGGCGCCGGGCCACGGGGAGCTCCTCGTGGCCGCGCACGACTGGGACCCCGGTGTGCTGGAGGCGTTTCGTCAGCACCCCGTAGTGAGAAGCATCCCGGGCGGCATCGACAGCAGTGCCACGCTCGACCAGCTCCGCGAGATTGCGAAGCTGATTCCCGAAGAGTGGCTACCGGCCGCCGTGGGCACTGCAGAAGAGTGCGCGGCCCGCTTCGTCGATCAATTCGAAGCCGGCGCCGATGGCATCGTGATTCACGCGAGCACCCCCCAGGAGTTCAAGCCCGTGTTGGACGCGTACTCCAAGGTTCGGCCCCAGGACCGGTTTGCGGGGCGCACGAACCGTCCCGTGTGACGGCTAGGTCCGGGCCATCCGATGCGTATGGCGCTCGATTCGACCGCTTGACTCTCTACTCTCGCTCGTAGATCCCCACGAGTCGGTTCATGCCCAGGACGTCCGGTTCGACCGTCTCGAGCAGCTGACGCAGCGTGAGCCCGGGCGCGAGGTCCGCCTCGCGGTCGAGCGCGAGCACCCAGAAGAAATAGCGATGCGTCCCGTGTCCGTTCGGGGGCATCGGACCTCCATAGCCGGGCTTTCCGAAGTCGGTCGGCCCGGCCGCGTAGTCCGCGCTTCCCTCCGGCAGGCTCATCACGCTGGCTGGGATGTTGTAGAGCACCCAGTGCACGAAGCCAGTACCCCCGTCCGACACGAGCGGCGCGTCGGGGTCGTGGCAGATGACCGCGAAGGAACGCGTGCCGTCGGGAGCGTCGCACCACTCCAGCGGGGGAGACGTGTCTTCTCCCTCGCCCGTGTGCTTCGCAGGGATGGCCGCGCCCTCAGCGAAGGCCGAGCTCGTGACCCGCATGCTGGACAGTGCAAACTTCATTGGATCGCTCTCCTCTTAGTCGTCTCTCTCGCCCGGATCCTGGGCCACTTCTCCCCCGGCGACAAGATGCCATCGCGCGGGGCGGGCCTCTGCTGTTCCCGTGCGTCGCCACCATCCAGTCCAAGCAACGAGGCCGCCAATGCACGCTCGCCCGGCGGACAGGCTGTTTTCCCGTGCGTCGCCGGGTCTAGGGTAGGGTGGACTGGCCCGGGGCAACTCGGGCCGTGAGGAGGAGAGGTGTATGTCGGTCGATGCGTTGGTCCTGGTTCACGGTGGCTTCCACGGTGCCTGGTGCTGGGACCGCCTCCTTCCGCACCTCGAGCGGCCGGTGCTGGCCGTGGACCTCCCCGGGCGGGGCAAGCACCCGGCCCCCATGGAGCAGGTTACGCTCGAGGCCTGCGTGCGTTCCGTGGTCGCGGACATCGAGGCCGCGGGCTTCGAGCGGGTCGTCCTGGTCGGGCACTCGCTCGGCGGAGCCACCGTGCCGTTGGTGGCGGCCCGCATTCCCGATCGGATCGCGCACCTCGTGCTGCTGAGCTGCATCGTGGCTCCAGACGGCGGCGCCATCGTCGACGGCTTTCCCGAGGAGACCCGTGCCCTGATGCGTCAGCGCATGGGGGAGTCCGAGAGCGCGGAGGCCGAGATGGACGAGGAGACACATCGGGAACTCATCGGCTCGGAGATGAGCGATGAGGACCTGCGCTGGGTGCTCGCCAACGTGGGCCCCGACTCGAACCACCTGTTCATGGATCGCGCCTCGCGAGCGGGGTTGCCCGGCGACCTGCCGCGCACCTACATCCGGCTGCGCCGGGATCGCGCCGTGCCCTGGGAGCTGCAGGACCAGATGATCTCGCTCCTGCCGGGGTTGAGCACCCGCGTCATCGACGCCGGTCACAACGTCATGATCAGCCAGCCCCGGGAGCTCGCAGAGGTCCTCGAAGACATCGCGGCGCAGGCCTGAGGAGCGTCGCGATGCGTCTGTCGCCGGACGCCAGAGCCGTCGGACGGCCGGCGCGTGATGCAGCGCGCCGTTTCCGAATGAACTCGCAGGCGATCCAGCCGCTTGCGGCCGCGCCTACCGCGTTGCAGCGGCGGTTCTTGTTCTCCCCTGGGAACGGGAGTAAGAATGGCTGGGTGCGGGCGTAGAGAGAGCGCAAATCGAGGAACGGACCGGGCCTGTCGCGCTGCGCGGCCCGGCGCGAGGTGGGGATGACGGGGACGAAACATTCTTTCGAGCCGAGCCGCGAGGTGAGATCTCTGCGCGAGCGGCTCGCGCACCCGGTGATCGACGGCGACGGTCACCTGCTCGAATCGCTCGAGCTCTATTTCGAATACCTCGAGAAAGTGGGCGGCCCGGGGCTGGCGAAGGGCTTCGAGACGCTGCTCCGCGAGAGGATTCCCTTCAGCCTGGGCGACGCGGCACGCGGCGAGCCGCGCGCCGCCTGGTGGGGCACCCCCAGCAATGCCCTCGACGTGGCGACGGTGACGGTGCCGGCGCTGCTCGCACGTCGTCTCGAAGAGATCGGTGTGGACTTCGCGATCCTCTACCCTTCGCTCGGTCTGGCGATCGGCGGACTGCCCGACGACGAGCTGCGCTGCGCTGCCGCTCGGGCGCTGAACCTGATGAACTCCGAGATCTGCGCCGAGCATTCGCACTGCCTCACGCCGGTGGCCACGATCCCGATGGGCAACCCGGAAGAGGCGGTGGAAGAGCTCACCCACGCGGTGACGCAGCTGGGCTACCGGGCCGCTTCGATTCCACCGGTCATCGCGAGGCCCCTCGCGGCGTTCCCCGCCGCCTTTCCGGCCGCCTGCTCGCTCGATCGCTACGGCATCGACAGCCCCTACGATTACGACCCGGTGTGGCGCGCCTTCGACGAGCTGGGCGTTTCCGTGACGTCGCACGGCGGTGTGGCGATCCACCACATGCCGGACGGCCGCAGCTCTCCGACCAGCTACGTCTTCAACCACATCGGAGGCCATGCGTTCCAGCAGACCGAGCTCGCCAAGTCGCTCGTCCTGGGGGGCGTGCCGCTGCGCTTCCCAGACCTGCTGTTCGGCTTCCTGGAGTGCGGCGTCGGCTGGGCTCCGGATCTTCTGCAGGCGCTGGAGGAGCACTGGGAGAAGCGCAGCGGCAAGCTGTACGAGGCCTACGATCCCGCCCTGCTGGACCGGGCCAAATTGAGCGAGCTGCTCACCGAGTTCGGCTTTCCCGAGCAGCCGCCGATGGGCGGTGCCGGCGATCGCGAGAGCGGCTCCTGGGTGCGGGACGAGTTTGCGGAGTCCGGCATCCGCGCCGAGCAGCAGCTGCGCGAGATCTTCGAGCGGCAGTTCTTCTTCGAAATTCTGCTGCAGAGCCACGCGCTGGTCGACCAGGGGCTCCTGGAAGAGGCGGACTACCGGGCCTTCGTCTTCGAGAACCCGGCCCGACTGTATCTCGGGACCAACCCGCGTTTCTTCGACGGCACGTGCATCGAAGAGGCCGGCCGCGCGCTCCTCCGCACATCTTGAATCGGCGCCGGCCGCGGCGCCTCTCTGCGGCCTCCGGACCGGGGATTTTCGCGAAGGTGCCACCGCAGGCTGGATCGCGAGGCCGAAGCCCGCCTTCGCGGGCGCGTGGCCCCGATCTCCGGCTCCGGTCTCCGCACTCGCTCAGCTACGCGGAGGCCGGAATGCTGACCGTATCGGTGTCGACCCCGGGACGGAGAATCTTGCCGGGAAACGCTCCGGTCAGATCCGTTCCGCGCACGATCTCCCGGCCGTTGACGAAGACGTGGTCGATGCCCACGGCGTCGGCGAAGAGGCGCGGCGAGCCGCACGGCAGATCGTAACGGAGGTGGATCGGGCCCGTC
>JAFDDG010000107.1 GCA_019310965.1 Deltaproteobacteria bacterium | reverse complement strand
GAGCAGCGGCTCGATGCCCTTGATCGGAAACAGCCTGCCGACCACGAGGGCGATGCGCGCACGCGCGCCGAGGCCTGCCCGCAGGGCCAGGCGCGCGGCATCCGGTTCGACGCTCGCCAGGCACTTCTCGAAGGTGGGCACGTCGTGGCAGTTGGGTGCGATGAAGATCCGCGTTGCGGGGATGCCCCACTCGCGCAGTGCGCGCTCAGCTTCGCGCCCGGGAACGATCGCGGCGGCAGCGCGCCGCAGCAGGGCCGGATCGAGGAGGCGTCGTGCGGGGCCTGCCGAAGCGTTGCGGTGTCGCGTCGGCTCGAGCCACGCCAGCCACGGGATGCCGTGGGCGCGGCAATACAGCCAGGCGCCCAGCGACCGCGGGCCGAGCTCTGAGCTCACCACCGCATCGGGACGAAAGCGCGAGAGCGCGCGCCACACGCTCCACGGCGAGGTGAGATGCGGTGTGCGGTCGACGCGGGGCAGCGAGAGCGTGGGCAGCGTCTCCACGTCGAGGTGGCTGGGATCCACCTGCCACGAGTGTTCGAACTCGCTCTCGGCGTCGACCAGAACGCGCAGCCGCCAGCCGGGTGTGTCGGAAAGCGCGCGCAAGGCGGCCAGCCGGCCGGGAGCGAGGAGCGGTGTCAGCAGCGCGATTCTCATGGCTGCTCGGTGAACGCCGGGGGCGCTTGCCCGGGGGCCTCGTCCAGCGGCAGCAGCAGACGCAACGCCACGCCGGCCCACGTCGCCCACGCGCCGAGGCGTGTGCTGGACGAGGTCGCAGACTCCACCACGCCATTCCGATCGGGATGCGATTCCTGAAGCTTGAGGGGAGATGCCGGCGCTTGCTGCCGGTGAGATGGGCTGCATAGCCCCCGCCGAGACGCTCGTTATCATGCGGCCATGTGGGTCGAGGGTCTTCTCGTGTGTGCCGGTCTCGTGGCACTGCTCGCCGCTCGGCGGGTGTGGGTCGGCTACCCACCCCCGCCGGCGCATGTCCGGGTGCTAGGGCGCCGGGAGTTCGGCTTCCTGACCGCCGCCGCAGACACCGTGTTTCCGCCAGGCGGAGCCATCAGCGCCTCCGGCTCCGACGCGGAGGTAGCCGAGCGCACCGACGTCTGGATCGGCGAGGTCGCACCGTTTCTGCGCGTCTTGATGCGTCTGCTCTTCTTCCTGGTGGAGCACGCGACACTCTTCTTTCCGGCGCCTGGGCGGCGGGGTTTTCGCCGCTTCTCGTCACTGGACGCCGCGCAGCGCGAGGCGGTGATGAGCGGGTGGGCCGAGAGCTCGCTGGGGCCGCGCCGGCTGGTCTTCGAGAGCCTGCGCGCGGTTCTGACCATGAGCTACCTCTCGGACCCGGCAGTGTTGCGTGAGCTGGGGGTGGCGCCGCGTGACATCGAGCCCGGCTACTGCGAGGCGGATCTCTTGTTCCCGCCGATTGGCCACGGTCCCGATGCCATCCGCATCGAACCCGAGGACCTTCGCGATGTCGAAGCGCCGGCCACCCTGGCCTGCGACGCGCCACTGGATCCGCGCTACGCGGCGCCGAGGGCATGAGCGTGTCGGCGGGAGAGGTGCGCGTCTTTGCTCAGTATGCCGACGATGTTGTCGAGACGGCGGAGGTGGTCGTGGTGGGCTCGGGGCCGGGCGGTGCCATCGTCGCCAAGGAGCTCGCCGAGCGCGGCCGCGATGTGGTGCTGCTCGAGGAGGGGCCGCCGTTCTCCCTTGATGACCTCGAGATCGATCCGGCGCTTTCCATGAGCCGGACCATGCGCGAGAGCGGGCTGCGTGCCACCCGGGGCAGCGTGATGCCGACGATGCAGGCCATCTGTCTTGGCGGCGGCTCCCTGGTGAATTCCGCCATCTGCGTGCGCGCGCCGGACTTCGTCCTCGACGAGTGGTGCGAGCGCTACGGGCTGACGAAGACGACGCGCGCTGATCTCGACCCCCACTACTCTGCGGTCGGGCGCTTTCTCGGGATTGCGCCGACGCCGGACGAGGTGCAGGGCCGACGCAACCTGCTGTTCCGGCAGGGCTGCGATGCGCTCGGCTACTCGAGTGAGCCGATCTCCCGCAACGTGCGCGGCTGCCGTGGCAGTGGCGAGTGCTTTACCGGCTGCCGTGCCCGCGCCAAGCAGTCGATGGACATCTCGGCTGTGCCCGCCGCGGTGCGTGCTGGTTGCCGGGTGCTCACTTCCGCGCGCGTCGAGCGGGTGACCGGCTCGGCAGATCGTGCGGAGGGCGTGCGCGGCAGCATCGTCGAGCCCTTCACCGGGCGCGTGGCCGGGCGCTTCGAGGTGCATGCGCGGCGCGTGGTCCTGGCGGCGGGCTGCATGGCGACGCCGGTGCTGCTCGAGAAGAGCGGGGGGCTCGCGAATCGCTCGCGTCAGGTGGGGCGCAACCTGCGCTTCCATCCGGGCGTCGCCATCGTCGCCGGCTTCGACGAGCACGTCGATCCGCACTTCGGTGCCACCCAGGGCTATCAGTCTCTCCAGTTCTTGCGCGACGGCTACAAGCTCGAGGGTCTGTGGGCACCGGCGGCCGTGTTGGCCGTGCGCACGCGGGGCTTTGGGCACGTTCTGAAGGAACGCCTGGCGCAGCTGCCGCACTCTGCGGTGTGGGACGCCATCGGCAGCTGCAACCGCTCGATCGGCGAGGTGCGGGTTCGGCGGCGCGGCCTCGATCCGAAGCTGCTGTGGCGGCTGCACCCCGCGGACGTTCCGATTCTGGCCCGGGCGCTCTACACCCTGAGCGAGATCGCCTTTGCCGCGGGTGCGCACAGCGTCGTCACCGGCGTGCCGGGTGTTCCCACGGAGTTTCACTCCCTCGACGATGCGCAAGTCCTGCGCAACCGCAGCTTCCGGCCCAGCGATTTCCAGACCGGCGGCAATCACGCCTTCTGCACCACCCGCATGCACGGCGACCGGGAGCGGGGGGTCGTCGATGAGTTCGGGCGTTGCCACGACGTCGCAAATCTCTACATCGCCGATACCGGCGTATTTCCGCAGTGCCCGTCGGTGAATCCCATGTGGACGGGGATGGCGCTTGCGCACCGCACGGCCGGGTTGATCGCCGAGAGCCTCTGATGGGCTTCGCCCCTTCACCTCGCGCCGCGGCCTGCCGATAGGAGGGGGCCGTCTCGTGCGGCTGGGGATTTGCCATGTCCGCTCGCCTCGTCCTGTTGATGCTCGCACTCGTCTGCCTGGCACCGGCTGCCAGCGCTCAGTCGCTGACCTCCGAGGAGGCGCAGGAGCTGCTCGCCCAGCGCGAGGCGTCGGCCCATCCTGCCGAATGCTCCCGGTTGCGCCGCCAGATCGATCAATACACCTTGATGTTCGAGCGCGCTGGCGAGCTGCAAAACCAGATGTGGGCCGAGCGCATGGGGGAGCAGGTCGAAATCCTGCGCGGCCTCCAGGCCGCTCGCTGCCCCAACGATGTTCCCATCGATCACGCGGCCGAGGCCTTCGCGGAGATGTTGAAGCTGGCCGCCAAGGGTGCCGCTGCGTACTTTACGTTCGGCGCCACCGGCTTCTGAGGCAGTCGCGCCGAGCCACGCGCCCGTGCGCCGGTCGGCCGATGAGTCTCCATCCCGTGGTTCCGCTGCTCGCGCACTGTGGCGCGAGCCGGGTCGAAGAACGCGACACCGGCGAGTGAGCGACGGTCGAGGTGGCCGCCGACGGCTGCGGCAGCGTGCGCGGCCATGGCGGGGAGCTCGCTGATCTCCGAGCCCGGTGCGGGCGCCTGTTGTCGGATGCGTCTCCCGGCGCTCGCGGATACACTCGATGTCTCCTGATAGGCCAGCGAGGCGGGGCCTTTATTGTGGAGGGAGTTGTGCAGCGCAGGCGTCTCGGGCGCTCGGGCCTGGTGGTTTCCGAGATTGGTCTCGGCACGATGACTTTCGGCAGCATGGCCGATGAGGCGGAGAGCTTCGCTTGCCTCGACGCCGCGTTCGACGCCGGCGTCAATTTCATCGACGCGGCGGAGATCTACCCGGTGCCGCCGGATCCCGCGACCGCCGGACGCAGCGAGGAGATCTGCGGCAAGTGGCTCGCCGGCCGACCGCGGGATGCGGTAATCGTCGCCACCAAGGTCTCCGGGCCGACGGGAGGCTGGTTCCAGGGCCCCGTGCGCTCGGGCAACACCGGATTGGACCGCCACAACATCGAGAGCGCGGTCGAAGCCAGTCTGCGGCGGCTCGGCACCGACTACATCGACCTCTACCAGACGCACTGGCCGGATGCGGGCCTGCCCATCGACGAGACGCTGGAAGCGCTCGATCGGTTGGTGGAGGCGGGCAAGCTGCGGGCGGTCGGCTGCAGCAACGAGAGTGCGTACGGTCTGATGAAGAGCCTCTGGGTCGCGGACCGCGAAGGCACGGTGCGGTATGCCACCATCCAGAACAATTTCAGCCTGCTCAACCGGCGTTTCGAGGACGAGCTGGCGCAGGTGTGTCGCGGCGAAGACGTCCGCCTTCTGGCATACAGCCCGATCGGCGCCGGTGTGCTCTCCGGCAAGTACGCCGATGGCGCGTGGCCTGCTGGCGCGCGTTTCAGCTTCTACCGCGAGCATTCGCCGCGCACGCAGGTGATGACCGAGCGCTTCGTCACACCGAATACGCTGGCGGTGACCGAGCGCGTGCACGCGCTCGCCCGTGACTGTGGGCTGGCGCCGGTCACTTTTTCCGTCGCCTGGGTGCTCAGCCGCGATTTTGTCGGCTCGGCACTGATCGGTGTCACGCATCGTGACCAGATTGGGGAGCATCTGGCCGCCGCGCAGGCAAAGTTGCCGAACGATGCGCTCGAGGCCGTCGACGCGTTGTCGCGGGAGTTCCGTTATCCGTTGGGTTAGGGGCAGATGCGCTGCGGCGCTGGCGTTGATCGCGCTGCTGGCGCTGCCGGCGGCCTTCGCTGCGGCGCGTCCGCGCGGCGCGGACGGGCGCTTCGAAAAGCGCGAGTCGTCGCACTTCGTGCTGCACCAAGACGTCGACATCGACGAGTCGGGCGGGCTTCGCGGCTCGCGCCGCTTCGAGCAGCAGGTGCTCCAGGAGCTCGAGGTCGCCTACGAGCGGCTCGATGCGTTTCTCGGCCTGCGTCCGTCGCGGCGCATCGCGGTCTTCATCTACGACGGCGAGGTCTTTGACGCCCGCCTCGGCGGCCGCTTCCGTTTTCAGATCGCGGGCTTCTTCAACGGTGCGATCCACATTCGTGGAGCCACTCAGCTGACCGTCGAGCTCGGCCGGGTGCTGCACCACGAGTTGGTTCACGCTGCTTTCCACGCGGCGGCGCCGTCGTTGGTGTTGCCGGCCTGGCTCAACGAGGGCGTGGCCGAATGGTTCGAGGCGCGGGCTCTGTCGAAGCGGCATCTGAGTGCCGGCGAGCTCGCCTATCTGTCCCGCGCGCTGAGCAGCGGGGCGTGGTTGGGCCTGGGGACGTTGAGCCAGCCGAACTTCGCGCGTCTACCCGCTGGCGGCGCCCGCCTGGCGTATCTCCAATCCTACGGGATGGTCGAGCACCTGGTGCGGGTCTACGGCGAGCGCGCGTTGCGCGAGCTGTGTCGCGACGTGGTGCGCGGCCGCGACCTCGAGCGGTCCCTGCTGCGCAGCGTGCACCGCGGCGTGCGCGAGTTGGAAGCGGACTTTCAGGCGGAGTTTTCGTGAGGGGGTCGGCGCCCTACGGCTCGGCCGCTGGGGGCGGGTCGGGGCCGGATCTATGCGAAATTGCTGGACTTATGGGTCCGGTCGAATTCTCCGGGCGGCGCCGGCGTCGAAATTTCTGAATCGCGGGGGTTGGCTGCGCTTGTTAGATTGGGGTTCCGGAAGGCCGGCTCAGCCATTCAAGCCAAGGAGATTCGGATCATGCGTCATTGCATTCTCGCCCTCGTCGTCGTCGGATTGTTCCTGGGCGGCTCGCAAGCCGAGGCCGCGAGTTGCGCCGGCTTCGCGACCATCAAGAAGTTCGATCCGGACGCCAATTTCGTGAAGATCAAGTGGGGGAAGGGCAGCGAGAGCCGTTTCTTCCCCAAGACCGAGGGGACTCCGGCGAACAACTCGAAGCTGCCCGCCAAGTGCAAGACGCGCCTCACCAAAAAAAGGACCGAGTTCATCGTCAAGCCGGTTGGTGGGCGCATGAGTGTCACCCAGGTGCGCATGAACTTTTCGGGCAAGATGTTGAACGATGTCGAGGATGCAGCCTGGCTGCCGGCGCGAATCGAGAAGCTGATGGCCGACGAAACGAAGGTGGCCGTGGTGGTGCGCGAGGGTGTCGGCAAGGATTCGCCCTACAACCTCACGACGATCTACATGCCGATCACTGACGAAGAGCGCGCCGAGATCGCCCGCCTCGACGCCCAGAGTGTGGACGTCGAGTAGTCGAGCGCGGGCCTGTCTGCGGGACCCGGCGGCGAGCCTCGCCGCCGCTCGCTCAGTTCCGAGCCTCTGACTCCAGCTCGCGCAGGCCCGGCACGATGCTGCTCAAGAAGTCCCGCGCCAGCACGAACCAGATCAAGAGCGGCAGCCCATCGGTCAGCAGCAGGAAGGGGAAGAGCGTCGCCACGGTGTCGGTTCCCCCTCCCTTGATCGTGTAGGTCACGTCCGATACCAGCAGCAACAGCAGGTGTGAGAAGAAGATCGCGAGCGAGCCGAGCAGCGATCCCCAGAGGAGCCGACGTCGATTCAGCTGCGGTGTGATGGCGACCAGTACCAGGAACGGGACGTAGCTCACGAAGCGGTGGCCGACCGGGCCGCGGCCGGCATGCTGGGCGCCGATCTCCACGTAGAGTGCGTCGAGGATTTCGAAGAGCAGGTGGTCGTAGGGATCGTGGAGCCAGGTGCGCCACGCCCAGGTGAGCGGCACGCTGAGCACCACGAACTCAAGAAACAGCAGCAGGATCCGTTTCATCTCGAACCACCCACCAGAGCCAAGCCAGCCAGGCCGTCGCCACCATGGCGATCATCGTCACCTGCCAGAAGTACAGGTGCATGAAATCGAACCAGCGCTGGGAGTATCCGCCGGTCACGAGCAGCATGGCGATACGCAGCACGTTCATGGCGTAGATCATGGGTATGCCCAGCGCAAACCCCACCAGGGTGTGGCGCCATGCCGTCGGGTAGGCGAGCAGCGCGGCCGCCAGGATCAGCGCCTCGTAGATACCGGTGCACTCCTCGATGATGGTGACCGAGAAGCCCGCCAGGCTCACGATCGTTTCTCCGGCGATCCGGGTGTTGCTGGTGAAGAGTGAGAGCAACCCGTGCACGATTTCGGCCGTGACCACGTTCGCCATGTAGAAGAGGGCGGCCAGCCGGATGCGCAGGAACGGAAACGCCAATGCGATGGCGCCCAGGTACAGCAGGAAGGAGCCGGCGAAGCGGTAGGTGGGTACGCGCCACCACGCCAGCAGTCGGCCGATCGGGTTGCGCGGTGAGCGGGGTGTGGAGCTGCGTTCCGGCATGCTCGATCAGAGCCTCAGAGGGGCAGGTCGCCGGCTGCGCCGGTCACGCTGCCCGTCTTGGCGTCGGCCTCGATGGTGCGCACGGCGATGTGCCACGGGTGCACCTCGGCCCGTTGCAGTTCTTGCGGGAAGCTGAGATCGCTGGCCATGGGATGCTCCGTGGGACCGGGTGAGTCTAGCAGGGTGGTCGGGTGGCCAGCCGTGCGGCCGCTCAGAGGTCGGCGAACTCGCGCAGCGCTCGGCGTGGCTCGAGGTCTTCGAGAGCGGCCTCGGCCCGTGCCAGGAAGGCTTCGGAGAAGACGCGTCGCCGCTCGCTGATGTCCTTCGGGAAGGTCACGATCTGGCAGCAGGCGGGCACCGTGTACGCCGCGTGGATGCGGTGCGCGCGCCAGGCGTCGTCGAACGAAATGGGCGGGAGTCCGCTGGCGGTGCGGAAATCGAGATACAGGCGCAATAGGTCACGCTCGTGAGCGCGCCGGTCCTCGACGGACAGCGCCATCGTCAGGAAGTAGCTGACGTCGCGCAGCGGCGTGCCCAGATTGATGATGCCCCAGTCGAGAAAGCCGGTGCGCCCCGCGTCGTCGAAGAGATTGCCGATGTGCGTGTCGCCGTGGATCACGGTGCGCGGGCCCTGCTGCCAGATCTCGTGGAGGGCCTCGCCCCGCTCGATGTAGAGCTCGGCGAGCTCGGTGAAGCGCGGGGTCAGTCGGTCGCGGTGTTGCTCGAGGCTGCTTTGCAGCAGTACTTGCCCGTAGTCGCTGTGGAGTGGCGGTGACACCCAGGCGGCTTCAGCGGCGCGCCGGGCCGGGTCCTCGAAGTGCGCGTGGAGAGCGGCCAGGTCCTCGATGGCGCCGCCGGCGGCGTCGGGAGACACTCCCTCGGTTCCGTCGGAGATGCCGCAGCCCGACGTCACCAGATCCTCGAGCAACAGCACGAAGGCGGCGTCGCCGGGTTCGTGACGGGCGACGTAGACTCGTGGCACGCGCATCTCGATGTGCGGGGCGAGCTTGGCGTAGAAGCGCGCCTCGCGGGGGCCCATGCCGGTCTGCGCGATGGCGCCGCGCCGTGCCGGGTCGCACGGGAGCAGCTTGCAGAAGAGCGTCGTCGGCAGGTCGCACGGCTCGGCGTAGCTGATGTGCAGGCGTGTGTGGTTGTTGGTGGCCTCGTGCTGTTCCGCGATTTCGACGTCGGCTACGCCGACCCCCGGATATCGCTCTGCCAGCGCGTCGCTGAGCCAGGGGGCGTCGATCTCGTGGGGGTTTGCGGGAACGTGCGGCATGAGGAATGTCGGACAGGATACACGGCGGCCGTTCGGCCGAGCAGCGGCTCACCGCAGCCCGCTGGGCAGCGATCTCCGCCCCCTGCAGGGGGAAGACTCCGGGCTCCGTGGTTGCCAGGCCTCGGATCCGAGGGGTGCCCTCCCCGGGTTCGACGCCCTGTGACCGCATTCGTCACCGGGCCGGTACAATTTGTCCCCGACGATGGACGCCTTGGCCGCCTTCCACCCCGCGGTTCGCACCTGGTTCGAGCGCCGCTTTCCGGCCGGCCCGACGGAGCCCCAGGAACGGGGCTGGCCGACCATCGCGGAAGGCCGCGACACGCTGATCGCAGCGCCCACCGGCACGGGCAAGACGCTGACGGCGTTTCTCGTCTGCATCGACCGGCTGTACCGCGAGTTCCGGGGCGCCGGTGCGCTCGACGACGAGACCCACCTCGTCTACGTCTCGCCGCTCAAGGCCCTCGGCGTCGACATCCAGAGCAACCTCGAGCAGCCGCTGGCCGAGATACGGGAGGTCGCCCACGAGCTGGGGTTGGCGGCGCCGGAGATTCGCGCGTTGGTGCGTAGCGGCGATACGCCGGCCTCGGAGCGCGCCGCCATGCTGCGTCGCCCGCCGCACCTGTTGATCACCACGCCCGAGTCGCTCTATCTGCTGCTCACAGCGGAGAAGAGCCGCGAGCGTCTGCGCCAGGTGCGCACGCTCATCATCGACGAGATCCACGCGGTGGCGCGGGACAAGCGCGGCTCGCACCTCGCACTCAGCCTCGAACGGCTCGACGCGCTGGCCGCGGGTGGGCGGCCCACCCGTATCGGGCTCTCCGCCACGCAGCATCCCATCGAGACGATCGCGCGGCTGCTGGTGGGTGTCGGGCCGGACCGCTGCCGGGTGGACGGCACGCCGCGCTGCGCCATCGTGGACGTGGGCCACCAGCGCAAGCTGGATCTCAGCCTGTGCGTGCCCGACGACGAGCTCGAGGCCGTGATGCCCGCGGAGCAGTTCGCCGCGATCCTCGACGACATCGGCGCGCAATCGCGTTCGCGGCGCACCACGCTCGTATTCACGAACACGCGGCGTCTGGCGGAGCGCGTGGCGCATCTGCTCGAGGAGCGGGTGGGGGAGGGCCGGGTGGCGGCCCACCACGGCAGCCTGGCCAAGGAGCGGCGTCTCGAGACCGAGGCGAAGCTGCGCGCCGGCGAGCTGCCGATCGTGGTGGCCACGGCGTCGCTCGAGCTCGGCATCGATGTGGGGCCCGTGGAGCTGGTGTGTCAGTTGGGCTCGCCGCGCAGCATCGCGACCTTTCTCCAGCGCGTCGGCCGCTCGGGGCATCATCTCCGCGGCACGCCGACCGGGCGCCTCTACCCGACGACCCGCGACGAGCTCGTAGAGTGCACGGCGCTGCTGCGCGCTCTGCGTGCCGGGCGTCTGGATCGCGTGCTGCCGCCGCAGGCACCGCTCGACATCCTGGCGCAGCAGATCGTCGCAGCCTGCGGCGCGGAAGAATGGCAGGAGGAGGCGCTCTTCGAGCTGGTGCGCCGCGCGGCGCCCTTCGCCTCGCTCACGCGTGAGCATTTCGACGAAGTGCTCGAGATGCTCTCCGAGGGTATCGATACCGGGCGCGGCAAACGCGGGGCGTGGCTGCATCGCGATCGCATCCACGGCGTGCTGCGCGGGCGCCGGGGTGCGCGCCTGGCAGCGCTCACGTCCGGTGGTGCCATCCCCGACACCGCCGATTACCGCGTCGTGGCCGATCCCGACGACACCTTCGTCGGCACGGTCAACGAAGACTGGGCCATCGAGAGCATGGCCGGCGACATCTTCCTTTTGGGCAGCACCTCCTGGCAGATTCGGCGTATCGAGGCCGGCGTCGTGCGGGTCCGCGATGCGAAGGGTCTGCCGCCGACGGTTCCGTTCTGGCTGGGCGAGGCGCCGGCGCGCAGCGCGGAGCTGTCGGAAGAGGTGTCGAGGCTGCGTGCCGCGGCCGAGCCATTTCTGGCCACGGACGATCGCGAAGGTCTGGTGCGCTGGCTCGAGCGGGAGACGTCGGCAGATGAGCCTGCGGCGCAGCAGGTGGTGCGTTATCTCGCCGCCGGTCGCGCCTCGCTCGGCGTGCTCCCGACGCAGCAGGATCTGGTCGTCGAGCGTTTCTTCGACGAGACCGGCGGCATGCAGTTGGTGGTGCACGCGCCCTTCGGCGGTCGTGTGAACCGGGCTCTCGGACTCACGATCCGCAAGCGCCTCTGCCGCAGCTTCAATTTCGAGCTGCAAGCGGCGGCCAATGACGATGCGGTGGTGCTCTCGCTGGGTCCGCAGCACAGCTTCCCGGTCGACGACGTGCCGAAACTCTTCTTCTCGCCCGACAACGTGCGCGAGTCACTGACGCAGGCGCTGCTGCCGGCTCCGATGTTCACGGCTCGCTGGCGCTGGAACCTCTCGCGCTCGTTGGTCATCCTGCGCCGCCGCGGAGGCAAGAAGAACCCGGCGCCGATCCAGCGCATGCAGGCCGACGACCTGATGGCGGCGATCTTTCCCGGGCTGGCCGCCTGTCAGGAGCACCAGAGCGGCCCCATCGCGGTCCCCGATCACCCGATCGTGCGCCAGACGGTCGACGACTGTCTGCACGAGGCCATGGATGTCGAGGCCCTCGTGGAGCTCTTTCGCGCGGTGCGCAGCGGTGACATCCGCGTGCACGGACGCGAGACCAGCGAGCCCTCGGTGCTCAGCCACGAGATCCTGAACGGGCGTCCCTTCACCTTCCTGGACGACGCGCCGCTCGAGGAGCGGCGCACGCGCGCGCTCAGCTTGCGGCGGGGACTGCCGGAGGATGCGCGAGATCTGGCGCGTCTCGATCCGGACGCCATTGCCCGGGTGCGCGAGGAAGTGCGGCCCCGGCCGCGCGACGCCGAGGAGCTGCACGATCTGCTGCTCTCCTGCGTGTTGCTTCCCGCCGAGCCCGAGTGGCTCGGTGGGCTCCAGGCCCTGGCTGCGGAAGGGCGCGCCGCGCGCGTCGAGACCGCGCGCGGGCAGCGTTGGCTCGCCGCCGAACGAGCGCCCGCCGTCCGCGCGCTGCTGCCCGAGGCGAGACCCTTGCCAGAGCCCCGGCTGCCGGCGGGGCTCGAAGGTGAGGTGGCAGAGGAGGAGGCCCGCATCGCGGCCGTGCGCGGGCACCTCGAGCACCTGGGCCCGACGGATCTCGCGGAGCTGGCGGCTCTCACCGCGCTTCGGGAAATCCAGGTCGAAACGGCCCTGGCTCGACTCGAGGGTGAGGGGTTCGCCATGCGTGGCAGCTTCGAGCCGGAGCGGAGCGGCGAGCAGGTGTGTGCGCGACGCCTGCTGGCCCGCATTCATCTCTACACCCAGGAGCGTCTGCGGCGCGAGATCGAGCCGGTGACCGCACAGGATTTCATGCGCTTCCTGCTGCGCTGGCAGCATGTGGTGCCCGAGACCAGGCGCGAGGGGCGACGCGGGCTGTTGGCGGCCATCGAGCAGCTCCAGGGCTTCGAGCTGGCCAGCGGCGCCTGGGAGGAGGCGGTGTTGCCCGCCCGGGTCACCGGCTACCGGGCTGCCTGGCTCGACGATCTGTGTCTGTCGGGCGAAGTCGTCTGGGGGCGGCTCGGTGTGCGGGTGGAGAGCGACGAGGGTGCCGGCACCCGCAGCAGCGCCGCACCGTCGCGTGCGACGCCCCTGAGCTTCGCGTGCCGCGGCGATCTCGACTGGCTGCTGTCGGCGGTGCGCGGAGACGCCGTAGCCGCCGAGCCGCCGGCGGGCCCGGCGCGGCAGGTCTTCGACGCGCTGTGCGGGCGCGGCGCCCTGTTTCTCGGCGAGGTCGCGGGCGCTACGGGGCTGCTGCCGGTGCAGGTGGAGGAAGGGCTCTGGGAATTGGTCTCTCGTGGCGCGGTTACGGCCGACGGCTTCGAATCGGTGCGGGCATTGCTGGGCGCGCGGCGGCGCTTCGCGCGGGCGCGCGCCTCGCAGCGGCGGCGTCTGCGGCGCGGGGCCCAACGCGGGCAGGCACGCGA
>JAFDDG010000046.1 GCA_019310965.1 Deltaproteobacteria bacterium | reverse complement strand
GAAGACCGGCGCCTTGACCTCGGTCTGGCGGATCTTCCGGTTCCAGCGCAGGTTTTCGGCCCAACGCAGGGGCGAGGTCAGGGTGGCGAAGATCAGCCGGCTGCGCGCGCGTTCGCGTGCGCTCTCGCTCACCGGGTAGCGCGCCAGCAGACGGCGCAGCACGGATCGGGGAATGAACTGGGAGATTGCACTCATGCGGGAGCCCTCAATCTGGGAGCTCGAACGAAAAGGGAACGCCGTTGATGTGGCCCCCGCCATCGGCGTGGATGGTGTTTCCGGTGATGTAACGCGACTCGTCCGACGCGAGGAAGGCGGCGAGCGGGCCGACGTCGGCCTCGGAATCGCCGGGCCGCCCCATGGGATTGAAGCTGAGGATCGAGGCGGCGCTCTCGGGGACGAATTCGACGAGGCGGTCCCAGCTCGGCGTTGCGGCGAACGGGCAGATCACGTTGCACGTAATGCCGTGCTTCGCCCACTCGACCGCGGCGGTGCGGGTTAGCGCGCGCGCGGCCTCCTTTGAACTGTTGTACGTCGCGGTGTGCCGGTGAGCGTTCACGCCGTTCAGCGAACACATCGTGATGATGCGGCCCCACTGCTGCTTCCGCATATGAGGGAAGACGGCCTGCATGCCCCAGAACGTGCCGTAGTAGTTTACGCGGACGTGCTCTTCGATCTTCTCGAGGCTCAGGTTCTCGAGACGCGTGCCGCCGCCGTCTCCGCCGGTGGGTACGGCATTGTTGACCAGGATGTCGACGCCACCGAGCTCGGCGACGGTGGTCTCCACCGTCGCCCGGACACTCTTCTCGTTCGCGACGTCGGTAGCGACGAAGAGCGCCTTCGCGCCGGTGGCGCCGAAGTCACGCTCGATCCCGGCGGCGACCTCGCGGCCGGTCTCTGCCGTGCGGTTCGCGATGACGACCGCGGCACCCTCGGCGGCGAGGGCCCGGGCGACCCCGGCTCCGATTCCCTGTCCCGCTCCGGTGACGATTGCGACGCGACCCTTCAGCCTATCCATGGCGCTATCTATACACGAGTGAGCCGAGGATCAGTGGCGGAATCTCCACGGGTGACCGGGGGTCCTGACGGCTGGAGATGTCGGAAAGTCCAGACGGAGATCGCGAGTGGCACTGCGTGCGGCCTGCCAGCCGAGTGCACGTGCCGGGCATCGCGATGTGTGATGTCGTTGCAGATCGTCGCGGGCATTCCGCTACCCTCCAGCGGCGTGACGGCTCCCAACGATTCGCCCGATTCCGAGCCTCCTGTTTCCGGCGGTGGTCCGCCCGGGGAGGCTTCGCCAGCCGGCCGGCCGAAGCAAGACGCGTCGCGTCTGGAGTCGCTGCGTCGGCGCCTCCAGCCCTCGGGCTGGGGCCTTTGGTATGGGATACTGGCCGCCTGGGTGCTCTTCTTGGCTGCACAGGCCTGGTACATGGATAAACAGGTCGCGCACATTCCCTACAGCCAGTTCCTCGAGTATCAGCGCGAGGGACGCGTCGATGACCTGGTGATCGACAGCGAGCAGATCACCGGCACGCTCGTCGCTCCCGCGGAGGGCGAGCCCGGACGCTTCCGCACGCTTCGTGTCGATCCGGAGTTGGCCGACCGGCTGGCGGCGAGTGATCTGGAGTTTACGGGCAGAGTCGAGAACACCTGGGTGAGTCGACTCCTCTCCTGGATGCTGCCCTTTGCTCTGATCGTCGTGGTCTGGCTGTTCGTATTGCGTCGCCTCTTCAAGGGGCCGGGGCTCGGCGGCGGCCTGATGGCCGTGGGCAAGAGCAAGGCCAAGATCTACGCGGAAGAGGACGTCAAGGTCAGCTTCGACGACGTCGCAGGCGTCGACGAGGCGAAGGAAGAGCTGATGGAGATCATCGGCTTCCTGCGCGCACCGGAGCGCTACGGCCGTCTCGGAGCGCGGATGCCCAAGGGCATCCTGCTCGTGGGTCCACCCGGAACGGGCAAGACGCTGCTGGCACGAGCCGTCGCTGGAGAGGCAGGCGTTCCCTTCTTCTCGATCAGCGGCAGCGAGTTCGTGGAGATGTTCGTCGGGGTCGGTGCGGCCCGTGTGCGCGATCTCTTCGAACAGGCGCGCAATCAGGCCCCGTGCATCATCTTCATCGACGAGCTCGACGCGGTCGGCCGTGCTCGGGGCGTCGGGCCGATGCTCGGTGGCCATGACGAGAAGGAGCAGACGCTCAACCAGCTGCTCGCCGAGGTGGACGGCTTCGATCCCACCCAGGGCGTCGTTCTGTTGGCGGCCACGAATCGGCCCGAGATCCTCGATGCGGCGTTGCTGCGGGCAGGGCGCTTCGATCGCCAGATCCTGGTCGACAGGCCCGACAAGCAGGCGCGGATCGCAATCCTGAAGGTGCACCTGCGTCGGGTCGAGCTCGCGCCGGACGCGGAGCCGAATGCGATCGCTGCACTGACCCCCGGCTTCACCGGAGCCGATCTGGCCAATCTCGTCAACGAGGCCGCCGTGCTGGCCACTCGCAGGGACGCGAGTCAGGTCTGCATGGATGACTTCAACCGAGCCATCGAACGCATCGTAGCCGGTCTTGAGAAGCGCAACCGCCTGCTCAATGTGCACGAGCGCGATGTCACGGCGCATCACGAGATGGGTCATGCGCTCGTGGCGCGCGCACTGCCGGGAAGCGATCCGGTACACAAGGTGTCGATCATTCCGCGCGGAATCGGCGCACTCGGCTACACCATCCAGCGTCCGACCGAGGAGCGTTTCCTGATGTCGAGCGGCGAGCTGCGAGACAAGATGACGGTCCTCCTCGGTGGCCGCGCCGCGGAGGCCATCATCTTCGGAGAGACCTCCACCGGTGCCTCCGATGACCTGGCGAAGGCGACGAACATTGCCCGCAGCATGGTCACGCGTTATGGAATGGACGAGAAGCTCGGGATGGTGTCGCTGGAGAACGAGCAGTCGACCCTGCTCCAGCTGCCCGCCGAGTATGCGAACCCGCGCCGCGAGTTCTCCGAGGAGACCGCCCGCGAGGTCGATTGCGCCGTGCGTCGTCTCGTCGGCGAGGCCTTCGAACGCGCCGTCGGCATCCTAGAGGCGCACCGCGGTGCGCTCGAAGCGGGCGCGCGGAACCTGCTCGAGAAGGAGACGCTCAGCGGCGACGAGCTTCCCGTCCTCGGCGGGAGTGAGACGGCAGCCGACGCAGCTCGAGGCTCCTAGCGCGGAGCACCTCATCGGTGCGCCACATGGACAGAAGGGCAGGGCGCAGTGCCGAAGCAGCCCGGCTCGTCCCGGATCTCTCGATGACTGCGGGGCGAACGAGATTCGCGGAAGGCCGGTGCGGGCTCACCTCTACGGCCGTGCACCGCGCCTCAGGTAGATGAACCAGTACATGCCGCCCACGAGGCCCGCGCCGCCGACCATGTTTCCGAGGGTCACGGGGATCAGATTGCGGACGACTCCCGCGGCCGAGAGCGCGCGCAGGGATTCGGCCCCCCAGCCCCCAGCCTCGATCACGGCGGGCTGCGTCTTGAGCAAGAGGCCCATCGACAGGAAGTACATGTTGGCAATCGAGTGCTCGAAGCCGAGCGCCACGAAGGCAGTGATCGGGAAGACGATCGAGAGGATCTTGTCCGTCGTCGTCCGGGCGCCGAAGCAGAGCCAGACGGAGAGACATACGAGCGCGTTCGCCAGGACGCCCAGGAAGAAGGCTTCGAAGGGCGGGAGTTGGCTCTTCACGAGCGCCGTATTCAGCGCGACGATGTCCGCTTGGAATTGGTGCGTGACCCAGGGAGCACTCAGGAACACCAGCAGTGCCGTGGCGGCAGCGCCGACGAAGTTGCCGACGTAGACCCAGGCCCAGCTGCGCAGGAGTGCGCGGGTCCGTACCAGACCACTCGCCCAAGCCATCACCGCCAGGTTGTTTCCGGTGAAGAGTTCGGCGCCTGCCAGGACCACCAGGATGAGGCCCAGGCTGAAGGTGGCGCCGGCGACCAGACGGCGGAGGCCGTAGGGGCCGTCGAATCCGGCCACCGAGAGCGTCGAGAGGCAGGCGCCGAGCCCGATGAAAGCGCCGGCCAGTACGGACAGCGCCAGCATGCTCGGCAGGTCGAGATTCACCTTGCGGACACCGACGTCCCGGACGCGTTCCGCGATCTCGTGCGGCGCGTATGCGTCGAAGTGATTCGGGTCGTGCGCGCTGTTCGGGGGCATGGCGGCGCGAGCATAGCCGACCCTCGCCCGTCCCCGGAGCCTTCGCCGGGCTCGCCTCGGCGCAATCACACTGCGCTGCTGTGGGTTACGATCCAGTGCCTGGGGCGTCATCCTGCGCGGGGTGAGCCTCACCCATGCTCGCAAGAGCCTTGCGCGTGAGAATGGGTCCGACCAGCTCGAAGAGTGCCGTCGAGGCCACTACCACCGGCAGCAGTGTGGGTCCGACCTCGGGAAGTCGCTGGGTCGCGACGAGCGCCATCCCGAGTGCGACGCCCGCCTGCGGCATCAAGGAGAGTCCCATCCAGTGCGCAGCCTTGCCGCGCAGCGCTGCATCGCCGGCTGCGACGCTGCCGGCCACGGCTCCCAGAAAGGTTCCGGCTGCGCGCAGGCCGACGTAGGCCACCACCAGGCCCAGGGTCGACGCGAGCGCCCCCAGCTCGAGCGATGCGCCTGCCAGAGCAAAGAAGAGGATCATGAAGGGCCACTCGATTCCCTCGATCGCGTGGAAGGGCCGCCGGTGATGCTGCGCCAGATTCGCAACGGTCGCGCCCATCACCATCGCCGCGAGCAGGAAGGAGACCTCGAGCTGGAGCGCAAGCCCGGCGCATAGGAAGACGATGCCGAGCGCCTCGGCCTGGGTGGGCTCGCCGGACGCAACCCGACCGGTCAAGAATGCCGCCGGAATGCCGAGTCCCAGACCGAGCGCGATCGCTCCACCGAGATCCCAAGCCGCGAATGCGAGCGCACCGGTCGGTCCGGCGCCCCCCATCGCCTCCACGACCGCGAGCGCTACTCCGAATACGATGAGCCCCCACGCGTCGTCGACCGCAACGACTCCCAGCAGCCTGCGCGTGAAGGCCCCTTCGGCACGATCGGCGTGCACCACGTCCGCGGTTACCGCGGGAGCCGTCGACGTTGCCACCGCGCCCAGCAGCAGTGCCGTCTCGACACCGGCCCCCACCACCAGGAGCCCGCTGAAGACGATCGCGAAGGCCCCCAGCGCCTTGCCGACCGAGAGGTAGAGGATCGCGCGCCCGTGCTCGCGCAGTGCCCGCAGCGACAGCGAGCCTCCGAGAAGAAAGCCGACCATCACGAGGGCCAGGTTCGTGACGAAGTGCGGCCAGCCGTTCTCGGTCACCTCGATCCAACCGAGAGCCGAAGGGCCCAGAAGGATGCCCAGCAGGAGCAACAGCGTCACGCGCGGCAGCGCGGTGCGTCGCCCCAGCACGTCGGTCGCAAGGCCCAGCAGGAAGAGCACGCCGAGCAGGACGAACAGACTGTGAAGCTCCGTAGCGGTCACTGGGATCTCCGAAGCCGAATGACTTCGATGCTACATCGATTGACTCGGAAGTGAGCGGCCTCGGTAGTGCTGCTGAAAATGAGAGAGCTGGGCGACTACTCGATGTAGCCCAGCATGCGAAGTTCATCGCGCTGTCGATCGCTCATCTTGCCGCTTCGCTTGACCTGCGGGCCCAGGTGGTAGTGGTTGCGGTGAGAGCGGGCTGCGGCGTCGTGCTCGCGGGCAGCCGTGCGTGCGCGCTCCACGAAGGCACGGCCCCGGGGGCTGCGCGAGATGTCGTGGTGTTCTTCGGGGTCCGCGTCTACGTCGAAGGCCTCGACGGATTCGAGTTGATCCCCACGGAAGACCGCGTGGAAATCGGGTCCCCTCACCGAGAGCCAACGCGGGCCCCCTGCATCGTTCTCGGCGATCAACAGGCGCTCTTCTGCCGGGTCGTGGGGGGAGCCGAGGTCGATGGCTCGCCCGAGGCTGGTGGCGGGCACCGGGATCCCCAGGACGGTCAGCGCCGTCGGCATGAGATCGACGAGATCCACCAGGTCGGCGCGGCGCGCCCCGGTCCGGATCCTCGGGTCGCGGACCATCAAGGGGATGTGGAGCACCTCGTCGTAGAGCTGTTGGTGATCCCCCTTGCCGTGCTCGAAGAATTCTTCGCCGTGATCGGCGGTGACGATGATCAGGGTGTCGTCCGCAAGGCTCTCTGCCTCCACCTGGGCCATCAGTCGGCCAAACGCCTGGTCGACGATCGTGAGCTCGGTGTCGTAGAGCGCAAGCAGGAATGCGATGTCCTCCGCCGTGGCATCGACCAGGTGCGGTTGGAAGAACATGCGGTGAAGATCCAGGAGGGGGTTCTTGATCTTCCGCGTACGTCGCCACGCACGCGCCTGCGCGAGCGCGTTGCGCAGGGGTCCATCGTAATCGGCGCCGGAGAGGATCGTCTGGCCCTCTGGTGGGACGTAGGGCGCGTGCACTTCGTAGGTGTGGAGGAAGAGAAAGAATCGGCGATGGCGCTGGCGCGTCTGCAGCCAGCGAACCGCGGCATCGATCCTGTCGTTGGCGCCGCGGTTCGCCGAATCGACGACGTCGAAGCCCTGCAGCAGGCCCCGCGAACGGGTCACCCAGCCTCCGTCAGCCATGGCGGCGGTCTGAAAGCCCGCGTCCCGCAGCGTCTCGGCCAGCGTCACACTGGCCGGTGCCAGGTTGGGATGGCTGGACGTTCCGTGGAGAGTCACCGCATTCCAGACCCCGTGAGTGGCCGGATAGGTCGATGTGAAGAGACTCGCATGGGAGGCGGCCGTATGGAACGAGGGTGCAAAGGCGTTCTCGAAGAGGATTGCCTCGCGGGCGAAGGCATCGAGGTTTGGGGTCGTGGCGTGGTCATTCCCGTATGCACTCACGCGATCCGCCCGCAGCGTATCGATCACGAAGAGAATCAGGTTTCGGGGTGTCGCTGGCGCGCGTGCGTCGCCGCAGCCAGACGCAACGAGCGCCAGCAGCAGCACAGCGGTCCGGAACAGGAGCCGGTTCGACGCCGAAGCTCGACGCATCGCCGAGCTGGCTGGGCATCGGTCCACTCTCGTGGTCCGCCTGCCCGACTCGTGTGTAGTCATGACCTCACCATGCCGGAAACGGTGGATCCGGAGTATAGGCAAAGGCGTTAGGGGAAGGCCGGTCTTCGACGCCGCGGTCATCAGCACCGGCCGCAAGCGCACCAGTCCGGCGTCCAGTCCTGCTTCGCTACCCTCGTGTGCAATGCAGGGCGCGAGCGAAGCTGAGCGACCGACCCGGGTGGCGATCGTGCTATCCGGCGGAGGCGCGCGCGGCGCCTACGAGGCCGGCGTCCTCTCGTACCTGTTCGAGCACATCTACCCGCAGCTGCGCCCGGAGTTCGAGTTCGACATCGTGAGCGGCACCTCGGTGGGCGCGATCCACGCCGGCTACATCGCCGCCAGCGCAGACCAGACGCACAGGGCCCGGGCGCGGGATCTGGTGGAGATCTGGAGCAGCATGGCGCTCGACGACGTGCTGCAGCTCTCGGCGCGCGATCTCTTCGGCGTGCCGCTCCGCGCGCTGGGCATCGAGGCGCTCGTGCGGGGTCGGCGCGAGGGAGCAGCGCCCGAGCTGGTCGGCGGGCTCGTCGACATTTCCCCGCTCGAGCGCTTGGTCGAGGAGCGGATCCCCTGGTCGGGGCTGCGTGGCAACATCGCTGCCGGTCGCCCGCGGGCCGTATGCGTGTCCTGCACGGACATCGACACAGGACTCGTCACGGTCTTCATCGACGGGGAGCCCATGGACACGAGTGCGTGGGATGGCGACCGCTATGCGCAGGCGATCCGAGCCGAGATCACGTCTCGCCACGTGCGGGCGTCGGCGGCGATTCCCTTCCTCTTCCCGGCCGTGCGCATCGGCGACCGTTACTACCTGGACGGTGGGCTTCGCGTGAACACGCCCCTCTCGCCGGCGTTGCGCCTCGGCGCGGACAAGGTGCTGGTGATCGGGCTCAAGTGTGCACCCTCTGCCGAGAAGGTTGCCCCGCACGCCGAACGGGCCATCACGCAGCCGGCCTTCCTGCTCGGAAAGATGCTGAACGTCCTCATCCTCGATCAGATAGAGCACGAGCTGCGCCGGGTGGACACGATCAACACGCTGCTCGAAGCCGCCTCCGACGCGCTCGGCTCGGGCTGCATCTCCATGATCAACGACGCCATCCGCGGGAAGCGCGGCCTCGAGTATCGCAAGGTCGACACGGTCGTGGTGCGCCCGAGTCGCGATCTGGGTGCCATCGCGGCCGACGCCTACCGACGACGCTCGCGCGAATCGCGCTCGCGTGGAGTGATGGCGCGTATGCTCGCGAGGCTGTCGCTGCACGGCGTTCCCGACGAGGAGGCGGACCTCTTCTCCTACCTCTATTTCGACGCCAGCTACACGCGCCCGCTCGTCGATCTGGGCCGCGCGGACGCCCGCGACCAGGAGGAGGAGATCCTGCGGCTGTTGTCCTGAGGCGCTGGCATTGCCCCGTCGCGCGCCCACCTCGGTTTCCGCGATCAGTGACTCGGATCCCAGTGCTCCCAGTAGGCGTCGACGCGTGCCTGGATCGCATCGAGTACGTCTTGCCGACGCTCGGGCTCGAAGAGGTGCTGGAAGCGGCCCTGCGCTCTCAGGTACTCCTCCACCGGTGTGCGCGGCCGCTTCACCTTCGTGTGGACGACGCGCCCGTCCAGGTACTCCTTGAGCGGGAAGATGCCGGTGCGCACAGCCAGGCGACCGATCTCGGCGGCCTGCTGTGGGTCGAAGTCCCAGCCGGTGGGGCAGGGCGCCAGTGCGAGGATCAGGCGCGGGCCCGAGAGCTTCGCGGCCTTCTCGATCTTGCGCGCCAGATCGAGCGGCTCGGTGCCGATCACTGTCGCTACGTAGGCGGGCCTGTTGGCCACCCAGATGCCGAAGAGGTCCTTCTTGAAGCCGGAGTGCCCCGCCGGGCCGGTAGCCGTGGCCGTGTGCGCGCCGTGGGGCGTCGCCGGTGACGATTGCTGGCCCGTGTTGCCGTAGCCCTCGTTGTCGTAGCAGATGTAGAGGAAGTCGAGGTTGCGGTCGATGGCGCCCGACGTTGCGGAGAGGCCCATGCCGTAGGCGGCGCCGTCCCCTGTGAGCGTCACCACCTGCAGGTCCTCGTCGCGTGGCAGCCGGCCCTTGTCGCACAGGATGTCGAGCGCGTCTCGCACGCCCTGGGCGCCGGCCGGCGCCGAGGCCATGGCGGTGTAGAGCCACGAGCCGCGAAAGGGCGTGAAGGGATACACGGAGAGCAGCGTCATGCAGCCGGCAGCGTTCACGAAGACGGTCTTCGTGCCGAGCACGTCGTAGATCTGGTGCAGCGCCTGGAGCCCACCGCAGCCGGCGCACATGGCCGTACCGCCGCCGAGAAGGTGCGTCGAGGGAAGATCCGACATGCGTCGGTAGATCGTCTCGCTCACGGCGCACTCCTTTCGGCGCCACTGTGCGTCGTTTCGTGCCGCTCGGCGAGTGCGATGCCCTGGAGTCTGCGCACTTCGCGCAACTCCTGCGCGGTGAAGAGCAGGCGCGGCTCGGGAGCCTGTCCCGTTTGCGCGGCCTCGCGTGTCACGCTTGCCATCTGGAAGAACTCCTCGGGCGCGATGTTCCGCCCCCCGAGCCCTCCGATGAAGCTCGTGAGCACCGGTGCGTCGGGTACACCGTAGAGGGTGCTGGCCAGCTCGGCGTGCAGAATGCCGCCCTTTCCCATCGAGAGGTTCTGGTCGACAACGGCCACGCCGCGCACGCCGGCCAGCGACTCGCGCAGCGCCGCAGCCGGCCACGGGCGCACCAGGCGCGGCCGCACGAGGCCCGCACGAACGCCCGACTCACGCAGACGATCGACGGCGTCGACGGCCTTGGTCGCGAATGAGCCCAGCATCACGAAAGCGATCTCTGCGTCATTCATGCGGTGAGTCTCCAGGGCGGCGTGGCGGCGGCCCGTCGCGCGCTCGAAGTCAGCGGCCACTTCCTCGAAGGCGGCGATGGCCTGCTCAGTGGCGCGGTGCATCTCGTAGCGGAAATACGAGTAGGGGGTGCCGCCCAGCACTGCGACGGCCTGGCTCACCGGCTCGCTCGCGCGGAAGCGGACGCTCTGCGGGTCGAAGCCGGGGAGGAAGCGGCGCACCACCGCGGGCTCGGGAATCTCGACCGGCTCGCGCGTGAACGAGAGCGTGAACCCGTCGAGATTGACGATCGCAGGCAGCCGTACGCGTGGGTGCTCGGCCAGCCGGTAGGCCAGCAGCACGCTGTCGAGCACTTCCTGGCAGGTGGCGCAGTGGAGCTGCAGGAAACCCGTGTCGCGTGCGGCGAGCACGTCGTTGTGGTCGGTCTCGAGCGTCACCGGGGCCGCCAGTGCGCGGGAGACGTTCACCAACACGAAGGGCGCGCGCCAGCCCGCCACCGTGTAGAGCATCTCCATCGCGTAGAGGAGCCCCTGGCTCGAGGTCGCGGTAAAGACGCGCACCCCCGTCGCCGCGGCGGCACCGGCGGCCGTGAGCATCGAGTGCTCGGACTCGAGCGTCACCATGCGCGCCGGCAACTCGCCGGCGTCGATCCAGGCGCCGAGCTGCTCGATGATCTCGGTCTGCGGCGTGATCGGGAACGCCGGTACGTAGTCGACGTCGGCGAGCCGCGCGCCCCAGGCCGCGGCGCCGTTGCCGGTGAGAAGTCTGCGCGTCACGGACTGGCCTCCTGCTCTCGCGCCTGAGCCTCGGGGATGCTCTCGATCGCGTGGCGTGGGCATACGGCGACGCAGACGAGGCAGCCCTTGCAGTGCTCGTAGTCGATCACCGGCAGGCCCTCGGCTTCGGGCGAGATGGCCGCGTCCGGGCACAGGCTGCCGCAGAGCCAGTGGCAGCGGCTGCAGCGTTCTGGATCGATCACCGGGCGCAGCGTGCGCCAGAGCCCGGTGCGCACCTGGATGCTCGTGAGTGCACCGTGAATGTCGGGCGCCGAGAGCTCCGCGGCCTCGAAGGGCAGGTCGATCCAATTCGCGTCGACGGCTCCCGGCGCCGGCGCCTCGGGTGCCTCGCACACGCAGCCAGCGTGTTTCTTCATGGCGTCGTAGGCCTCGCCCGCCTGCGTGAGGTTCGCGGCCAACACTTGCGCCGGCATCGCGGCCAGCTCCTGACGGATGGCGCCCTCGAGTGCCTCCCGGGAGACGATGCCCACGAGCCGTGCCGCCGCGCCCGCGCAGAGCGCGCCGACGAAGCCACGACCGCCCGTCTCCTCGAGCCGGAGCGGCAGGGTCAGTACTCGGCAGGCGAGCTGCAGGCGCTGCTTCCACGTGTTGGCGTCGACAGCGCTGTGGAGCAGCAGCACCGCGCGCTCGCCCATGCCGCTCAGCACGCCGCCGCCGGCGGCCATCGGCAACAGCGTCTCGTCGGCCACGATCACCAATCCGGGCTGTGGCATCGGGCCGCGCTCGAGAATCGGCGCGTGGGCCGCCCGCACCGTGGCGAAGATCGGCGCTCCGCGCCGCTCCGCGCCGTAGCTCGGCGCGTCCTGTACCTCGAAGCCCTCCGCGAAGAAGGCGCTTCCGAGGATGCGACTCGCCGTCTTCATACCCTGGCCACCGCGACCGTGAAAGCGGATGCGGTACATCTGCTGGGCCTCCCTCGCGGTTAGAAGATCGACCAGCGGCGGAAGGTCATCGCGCGCTTCACGCGTTGCACGGCGATCTCGGCGGCGGCCTCGCGTGGCGGGCAGCCGCGCCGCTTCGCCTGTTGCAGGACCTCCTCGACGTTGCTGCAGATCTTCTCTTCGATCGTGGCGATGGCGTGCGCTTCGCTGCCGCCGTGGTACTCGACGGCCGCGCAGATCACGCCGCCCGCGTTGGCAATGAAGTCGGGTACGTTGAGCACGCCGCGCTCGTGAAGCTGGGTCTCGGCGCCGGGTGTCACCGAGATGTTCGCGCCCGACACGACGAGCCTCGCGCGCAGCCGCTCGACGTTGTCCTCGCGGATGGCGTCGGGCCGCGCGGCCGGTATCCAGATCTCGCAGTCCACGTCGATGAGCGCCTCGCCCGCGAGAGGTTCGCCGCCCGGGAATTCGTTGAGCGGCTTGCCGGCGCGCTTGTGCTCGACGAGCGCCGCGACGTCGAGGCCATCCTGGCGCTGCGTTGCGCCGCGCGAATCCGACACGGCGACGATGCGCGCCTCCTTCTCCGCCAGCAGCCGCGCCGCGTGGATGCCGACGGCCCCGAAGCCCTGGATGGCGACGCGGGCACCCGCCAGCTCGAAATCGCATGCGCGTGCGGCGATCTCGCTGGCATGGGCGAGGCCGATGCCGGTGGCCCCGATCTCGTCGAGCGGGATGCCGCCCACCTCGCGCGGCAGGCCCACGGAGCGCCCGATCTCCGCCTTTACCCAGGCCATGCAGACCTCGTCCGTCCCCATGTCGGGGCCGAAGATGTAGTCCTGGCAGTCGCCCAGTGCGCAGGCCATGGCGCGCACCAGCTGCTCCTTGCGGTCCGCCGGCATGCGAGGGTCGCCGTAGAGCACGGATTTGCCGCCGCCGTGGGGTAGCCCCGCCGCGGCGTTCTTGAGCGTCATGGCCCGTGCGAGCCGAAAGCACTCCTCGGTGCTCACGTCGGGCGCCATGCGCAGGCCGCCGATCGACGGCCCGGTGGCGACGTTGTCGACCACCAGCGTGCCCCGCAGTCCCAGCGAGGGCTCGTAGACGTGGACGATGCGAGCGGGGCCCAGCTCGTCGGCGAAGCGGAATGCGTCTCCCATGGCAGCCTCTGCCCCTCTGGCATAGCAAGTCCGGTGCCCACGCTGCGGGCTGGGTGGCCGGCAGTGTACCTCCGTGCGCCCCGTTCTGCCCCAATGCCATCCTGGGTGGGGAGGGCTGCCCCGTGGGTGCGGTGCAAATGTTCCGGCGCGTCGTCGTCCTGGTAGGGGCGGCGAAGTGCAGCGCCGTTTCGAGAATGACGACCGCGAGTCCAGCTTCCCGTCGAAGGCCGCGCCCGATGGAGCGCGCGCCTCGTGGTGGCCGCGGAGCAGGTTGGAGAGCTCGTGCTCGCGCGCGCGCTGAAGAGGCAGCCGCCCCGATGCCCGGCCTTCGAGGAGCGGCCAGAGCACTGGGAGCAGGAAGAATGGGCTGCGAATGCGCTAAACACGATGCCAGGAGAAGTGCCAGATTGAGCAGACAGGGTGCCGAGGCCCTCGATGCCGGGCCCATGCCGTCGTCGCGCCGCTGCTGACCGGCGCGTGATGCGAGACAACGAGTTGGCAAGCGGTGCCGCCGCAGGCGCGCCGCGGGGAGGTGTGATGCCCACGGCAGCAGATGTGATGACCCGGGATGTCCTCAGCGTCCGGCCCGACATGACCATCACCGAGTTCGACGAGCTACTCATCGAGGCGCGTATCAGCGGTGCGCCGGTGCTCGAGGACGGGAAGCTGGTGGGGATTGTTTCGCGGGCCGATGTGGTGCGCGCGCTCTACAAGGAGCAGGTGGAGGCGAATCGAGTCTCCGATTTCTATACGAGTCCGTTTCCGATCCCCATCCCCGCGCTCGAGCATCTGGCCCGGGACTCGCGGCAGATCGCCGACCACATGACGAAGCTGCAGGTGCGCGACGTGATGACTCCGGCGCCGGGGCGCGTGCAGCCGGATACGGACGTGCGCGAGGTGGCGCGCCTGATGAGCAGCGAGGGTTTCCACCGCGTTCCCGTCATGCAGGGCGACCAGCTGCTGGGCATCGTGAGTGCCATCGACCTGCTGCGGCTGATGGGGGAGCGCGGCCTGGGGGACGGCTGAGTCGGGTGAAGCAATCCCGACGCCACTCTGCATTGCCTCCAGCGGCGCGGTCGTTACCACATACGTGTGCCGTGTCGGGGCGCCCCGGCTAGTCTTCGGCCCGTCATGCCCCAGCAGACGACGCGCCTGGCACGTGAGAATATCGAGAGTGCCGAGCAGTGGCACAAGCGGACGAACGTGCGCGAGATCGTCTTTGGCTTCAACGACGGGGCCATTTCCATCCTCGCTCTCACCGCGGGTGCGATCGGCGGCGCGCTCAGCCGCGGACAGGCCACCGTCGCAGCGCTCTCCGGTGTCATCGGCGGCGCGATCTCGATGGGAATCGGTGCCTACATCTCCTCGAAGTCCGAGATCGAGCACCACCGCGCCGAGATCGTGCGAGAGCGGCAGGAGATCATCGCGGCTCCCGAGGTCGAGCGCGAGGAGCTGCGTCAGATCTACCTCAGCAAGGCACCTTTCACCGATGCGGAGCTCGAGATCATCCTGGACCGGATCTGCGGCGATCCCGACACCTTCCTCGCCGTGATGATGGAAGAAGAGCTCGGGCTCTTCGAAGATCGTTTCGAGTCGCCGATGAAGGTCGCCGGCATCATGTTCGCCGCCTTTCTCGCCGGCGGCTTCTTCCCGCTCATCCCCTTCTCCGTCGTCGCTGACCCGCTCGCTGGACTCGTGGCGGCTTCCTGCGCCACCTTCCTCGCGCTCTTCTTCATCGGCGTCTGGAAGACGGGATTCACCCTGCGACATTGGTTCGCGTCGGGAATGGAGATGGTGGGAGTAGGCGTGCTGGCCGCGGTCATCCCCTACCTGCTGGGGGACCTCCTGCTGCGGCAAGTGCTCGCCTTCTTCGCGGAGAACTGAAGCGGAGCCACGTCCGGGGCGGGAGAGAGATTCGCTGTGTGCTTCCGCGTGAAGCCCGATGCTCCCCGCACTGTCATGCGCCCCGATGTCCCCGATGCGGCCCCCCAGAAGCGGGGAACCGATCGAGCAGCGCGGGAAGTACCACCAGGTTGCACAGCAGCATCCACATCAGCCCGGTCATCAGCAGCACACCGAGGCTCGACATGCCGCGGTGCGATGACAGCGCGAGCGCCCCGAAGCTCACGATGGTGGTCAGTGCGCTGAACAGGACCGCGCGAGCCGTCGTGCTTTCGAGCATGTCCTTGCCCCGGCCTCCGGCGGAGCTGGCGCGGTGCACGAGGTGAATGCCCGAGTCGACGCCGATGCCGAGCAGCAGGGGGATCACGACCACGTTGACGAAGTTGAACGAAAGCCCGAGTACGACCATCCCCGCGACCGTGAGTGCGGCGCCGAGCAGCAACGGCGCGAGCACGAGCAGTGTCTCCCGGATGCGGCGCCATAGGACGAGCAGCAGCAGCGTGATCAGGCTGCAGGCCAAGACGAGCGCCTGCCGGAAAGAATCCACAGTAGCGTCGCCAAAGCCCACGAGGTTGACGGCCATCCCGGTCGCAGTCGACTCGACTTCCAGCACGGCGTGCACGAAACGCGCGAGTTCGTTCTTCTGTCGCAGGTCGTTCTCGGGAAACGCCTGCACGCGGACACGGCCGTCGGCCGAGATCATGCGACGCGTGATCTCGTGCGGCACGCCGTCGAGCGTCACCGTGTCGGGCTCGAGCGCTCGCCGCAACCGGGCGATGTGCCGGGGGAGCGGCTCGAGCAGCACCGCCTTCAGCTGCGTCAGCAAGCTGGCGTCGGGATCCGGATGGGTGAGGAAGTCTTCGATCTCTGCCTCGAGCCGGGTCATGCTCGCTGCCAGCTCTGGGCCGACGGCCTCGGCCGTTCGCGTGCGCAGCAGCGCTGCGAGCCGCGCCAGTGCCGCGCGTTCCTGTTCCGGGGTGGCCGTTTCGGCCTTTGACGGGGGGGCGGGCTGGAGCAGGAAGGCCAGGTCCGCGAGCATCTCCCGCTTCTCCTCCTGCTCGCTCGGCACGTAGTCTTCGATCGTGATCGCGGTTGAGACCACTTCGAGTGCGGCGAGGCGATCGGCGAGCTCGCGAGCCGCTGCGAAATCGGGAGCGAGCGCGTTTGCGAACCATGGCGATTCTTCGTCCTCGCCGGTCAGCAGCTCGTTGAACGTCTGCACCGATTCGGTTCCGCTGTCGCGCATCAACACGCTATTGGCGTCGAAGCTGGCCGTGGGGATCGTGGCGAGCGCGGCCAGCGCGAGGCCCAGTGCGGCCCAGCGCACCGCCGCCGGATGCTTCGCGAGCATGCGGGTGGCTCGAGATTCCAGCCGGAAGGTATGTGGCGCCGCTTCGGCCGGCAGAGACCACAGCCAGGACGAAAGCAGGGCAGGGAAGAAGGTGAGCGTCAGGAAGAGCACCCCAAACATCCCGCTGCCCGCGATCAGCCCCAGCTCGGCGACACCCAGGTAGTAGGTCGGTATGAACGAGTAGAAACCCACCGCAGTCGTCGCCGTGCAGATCACCAACGAGCTGCCCACGTGCTCGAGCGCGTTGTCCATCGCTTCCGCGTCGCCCTCTCCCTTGCGGCGGGCTGCCGCGTAATGCATCCCGAGATGAATCGTGAAGTCGACTCCAAGGCCGATGAACAGGATTGCGAAGGAGAGCGACACCACGTTCAGGTTGCCGACTGCAGCCGCAGCGAAAGCCCCGGTCCACACCAGGCCGATCAGCAGGGTGGAGACGGCCGCGACGACCATGCGGAAGGAACGCAGTGCGCGCTGCAGCACGATCACAACGAATAGGAAGCAGAGCAGGCCTCCGCCGCCGATGTCCCAGAGCAGCCCGACGATTTCCTCGTAATTGAGCATCGGGTTGCCCGTGAGACGCATCACGACGCCGCGCTCCGGGCCGAAGTTCAGCTCGGACGCCATCTCCCGCAGGCGATCACCCGCGCGCCGCGCGTCGAAGAGCGAGTTGGGATCGATGCGGGCATCGACGAACAAGACCCGGCGCGTCGAAACCTCAGTGGCGTCGCCCAGCAGCAGCTCCTCCCAGGAGACTGGCACGGGGTGCTGCTGATGGACCGCGTGCGTGGCGTTGCCCACTAGATCGAGCACGGCCGTCCAGCGCGTGTCGTCGCTGCCGTCCGCGGCCAGGTTGTCCAGCCCCTGCTCGACCAGCTCGGCGAGGTCTACCAGGTTGGGCCCGTGTTCGAGCTCCGCGATCAGCGGCTGTGCCCGTGAGAGCTCATCGGCGAAGTCGTCGAGTTCATCCAAGCTCAGGTAGAGCAGACCGTTGCGCGCGAAGAAGTCGCCGCTCCCCGGGGCGTAGACGTCGCGGTAGTGCTCTGGCTCGGCCGCGAGGGCCGCCTGCAGCTCGTCTACTGCGTCGCGTGCCTGCTCGGAAGTCTGCGCGTCGATGACCACGATCACCGCGTCGTTGAGAATCGGGAAGAGCTCCGCAAATGCCTCGAGGGTGATTCGAGAAGGGGTCTCGGGATGCAACACGCGGACCGTGTCGACGTTGACGCCTAGATTCAACGCCGCGAAGAGGAGCAGCGGTATGGTCAGCAGCAGAATCGCGGTGTTGACGAGGCCAGCGCGTGCGCGGACCTGTGCCACCCAACGCTGCAGCAGGGAGACGATCGCGGCGTCGAAGCGATCTTTGGCAGATGCGGCCGCGGCAGCGGCGTCGGTGGGCTTGGACATGGAGCTCGCTTGTGCGTGCGGCGCCCGCGCATGCTACGCCGGGGATCGCTCGAATGCGAGTGATGCCGCGGGCCCGAGCGGGGAAAAGCGGGGACGCCCTTGTCTTTTGCCCATTTTCGCGGGCAGAGGCAAGAGCGTCCCCGTTCTCCTCGCTATTGTTTCTGGTGCTTGTACTCGTATGAGGAAACGCCATGCCCGGGCCGCTCGAGGGAATCCGCGTGATCGATATTGGCACGCTGGTCGCCGGGCCTTGGGCGGCGACGATGCTGGCTGATCAGGGCGCGGACGTCATCAAGGTGGAACGCCCCGGTGTCGGCGACATGTTGCGTCACGTCGGAAGTCAACGCGGTGGCATGTCGGGCATGTTTCACGTCTTCAACCGCGGCAAGCGCTCACTCGCTCTCGACCTCGGAAGCCCGCGGGGCGCCGAGGTGTTCCTGGCACTCGCGCGCACTGCGGATGTGATCGTGCAGAACCTGCGCCCTGGTGTCGTCGATCGCCTTGGCATCGGGTACGAGGCCATCCGCGCCGTGCGGGAGGACATCGTCTACCTCTCGCTCTCGGGCTTCGGTCCCGAGGGGCCGTACGCACAGCGCGGCGCCTACGACAATGTGATCCAGGCGTATTCGGGCCTTGCCGATGCCCAGGCAGACCCCGAAACGGGCGAGCCTGAGCCCATCAGGCAGCTGCTCACGGACAAGCTCACGGCGTGGGCGGGAGCGCAGGCGGTGACATCGGCATTGCTCGCACGCGCGCTCGGCCGTGGCGGGCAGCACGTCGAGCTCTCGATGCTGGCTACGGCGATCTCGTTCCTGTGGCCCGACCGAGCGGGCCACCGCATCCTGCAGGGAGAGGGGATCCAGGAACACCCCCCCCTCGGTGCGAACTTTCGCCTGCTGCCACTGGCGGATGGCTTCGGCACGGCCACAGCGTTCAGCGATGCCGAGTTCGCGGGCTTGTGTGAAGCCCTGGGGCTCGCGGACGTTGCAGCCGATCCGCGTCTGGGGAGTACCGCCGCCCGCATGCAGAACCTGGAGCTGCTGACGGCGACCTACCGCGATGCCATCGGCCCGGCTGCCGCGAGGCGCACTCGCGAGGAGTTCGGCAGGGAGCTCGCCGCACGCGACGTCCCCCACGGTGTCGTGCGCAGCATCGACGAGCTCCACACGGACCCCCACGTCGTGGCTACTGGTTTGTTCGAGCAACGCGATCACGCGGTGGCCGGGCGGCTGCGCGAGCCACGTCATCCGGCGAAGTTCCAGGGAACCCCGCTCGAGCGCGTGGCGGACGCACCCGCGCTGGGCCAGCACAGCCAGGAGATCCTAGAAGAGCTGGATCTCGGCGAGGGCGTCGAGGCCCTTCACTCGTCGGGCGTGATCGGCTGAGGCGGCTGCCTGGAGCACTGCGCTCGATTCAGGTGCAGCCGTCCGTGCGGGCACAGCACTCGGAAGTCGTTGCCGCCCTAGCGACTTTCCGGGCCCGGTTCCTTGTGCATCAGCGCGTCGCGGACCGCACGGCAGACCAGGACATCCTTCTGGTTGTAGGCACGGTGTTCGAAGGTGACGATCCCCTGGGTCGGACGCGACTTCGATTCCCTCCTCTCGACCACTTCGGTCTCGCCCCGGAGGGTGTCGCCGTGGAACACGGGCGCGGGAAAGACCACCTCGCGGAATCCGAGGTTTGCGACTGTGGTTCCCAGCGTGGTCTCGTGCACGCTGATGCCGATCAGAACGGCAAGGGTGAGCATGGAGTTCACCAAGGGCTGGCCGAACTCCGTCTCGTTCGCGGCATAGTCGAAGTCCAGATGTAGCCACGCCGGGTTCATGGTCATCGTGCTGAACGTCACGTTGTCGGATTCAGTGAGTGTTCGTCGGAGGGCGTGGAGGATCACCCGCCCCGGTGTCAGCTCTTCGAACCATTTTCCGGTGTGGGGTCGGCTCATTTTTCGTTCTCCGAATCGGCGAGGGCTAGAATCTGACGCGCGCGCGAGGCCAGTGGCTCGTCGACCATCTGGCCCTCGAAGTCGATGGCCGCGATGCCCGAGGCCGAGGCCGCGGTGTAGGCTGCGAGCAGGCGTCTCGCGTGGTCGATCTCATCCGCCGACGGGATGAAGGCCGCATTCGCCAGCGCGACCTGCTGGGGGTGGATGCAGAGTTTGCCCTGGTAGCCCATGGCACGGCTGTCGCGGCACTCGGTCTGGAAGAGCGTGTCATCCTTGAAGTTGGTGACGACCTGATCGAGCAGCGGCACCCCCGCCAGTCGACCCGCCAACGCCACCTGCGACCTCGCGTAGAGGACCTCCTGGCTCGATCGGGTGCGCACGCCACCCATGTCGGCGATGAAGTCCTCCGCCCCGAAGTAGGCGGCGCCGACCCGTGGGTGGGCGACTAGCTCGCGGGCGTCGGCCACACCGAGAGCCGTCTCGAGCCCGGCGAGCACGCCCAACGTCGCGTGGCCGCAGCGGCGGAGTGCCTGCTCGACCTGGTCGAGCTGTTCCCGCGATTCGATCTTCGGCACGACCACGCCCGCCAATCCCTGCACCAGGCCCAGGGCCACATCCTGCTCGAACCACGGCGAGGACACCGAGTTGATGCGCACGAAGACCTGGGTCCCTCGCCCCAGGATCTCCGGAGCGGCGCTCCGGACGTTCGCGCGCCCCTCCTCCTTGGCGCCCGGCGGCGTTGCATCCTCGCAGTCGATTACCACGCCGTCTGCGCCGCGCTCGGGCAGACGCTTCACGAAGTCCAGCCGTAGCGCCGGTGCGAACAGCAGGGACCGCAAGCGGTCGAAGGGCTCGATCTCCGGCAAGGGTGCTGTCACGGCGTCGAAACGTAGCCTGCTCGCGGGGGCGGAGCCCGCAGGGCTGCTGTGTCATTCGGCGGAGGAGGAGACCTGGATTGCCCCTGGAAGCGTCGACCCTTCGCAACGCTGCGATTCGCTGCTGCGGGCCTATGACAAGCTCGGGCGCCGCCCGAGTGAGAGGCCGCGACTCACCATGTAGTCGTAGCTCTCGGCGAGGGCCGTCAACATGTCGGTCGCGCAGTCGTCGAGCTCGAGAATGTGCCAGTCGCTGTGGCGTGCGGCGCGCACGCACGCCGCCACATCGACCGTGCCGCGGCCCAACGCCGTCTGCGGCTCGCCGAGCACACAGGGACCATCCTTCACGTGGATGCGTCGCACGCGTTCGCCGAGCGCCTCGATCACGGCCACGGGGTCCTGCCGCGCTGTCTGTGCCCAGTAGATATCGACCTCGGCGACGACGCGCGGATCGGCGTCCTTCCAGAAGAGCTCCCACGCGCTGTGTCCCGCGAGGTCGCGCTCCCACTCATAGTGGTGATTGTGAAAGCCGAGCCGCAGCCCGCGCCGCTGTGCGCGCTCGCTGGCCGCCTGGAAGAGTTCGATCACCCGGGCGAGAGCGCCGACATCCTCGTGGGCGCGCGTCCCGATCTCGGGAATCGCGATCCAGCTCGAGAGCACCAACAGATCGGTCCCGAGGGTCTCGGCCAGGTCGAGCACGGCGTCGCCGTCGTCGCCTCCGGGCAGCGGCGCGTGCAGGCTCGCCACCTCGAGACCGAGATCGTCGAGCAGGCGTCGGAAATCCCGCGGCTCGGGCTGGGGGATGCGCAGGTCCTCGGGCAGGGCCTCCGGCGGAACCGATCCGAAGGTCATCGGCTCGATGCCCACGAAGCCGATCTCCGCGAGCCGCCGCAAGCAGCCCTCGAAGTCCTCCTGCAGCTCGCGGCGCACGGAGAAGAGATTGATGGCGATGGGCCTGGGTGAGAACTCGGTGGGCTCATTCACTCGCTTCTCCTTCGTGTGGGGTGCCGTCGGGCAGGGCGAAGGCGACGTAGCTGGCGCCGGCGGGGCGCCGCAGCTTGCCGCCGCCGGCGGCGATCACGATGTACTGCCGGCCGCGCACTTGGTAGGTGGCCGGCGTGGCGAAACCGGAGTATGGCAGCGGCGCCTCCCACAGGATATCTCCGTTTCGCACGTCGAAGGCGCGCAGGGTCTCGTCCGGTGTTGCCGCGATGAAGAGCACCCCACCGGCCGTCACCAGGGGGCCGCCGTAGTTCTGCGCGCCGGTCTTCGTGAGACCCTGCTCGATGAGCGCCGCATAGCCGCCCAGCGGCACCTGCCAGCTGATTTCGCCGCGCGCCAGGTCGATGGCGCTGAGCGTTCCCCACGGTGGCGCATTGCCGGGAAAGCCGTCCGGGTCGGTGACGTCCTGGTAGCCGGCGCTCACGTAGCGAACGCCGCCGTCGGCAGCGGCCTCGGCAGGCGGTGCCTCCGGATCTGTGATGTGAGCCAGGATCGCGGCGATCTCGGGCATGGGCATGCCCGGGAAGCCGGGCATGCGCCCGGCCCCCGCCATCACGGTGGCGTATACCTCGTGCGGGGTGCGGCGCTCCATGACCCCGATGAGCGTGGGGCCCGTCTCCGTGCCACGCCGGTCCGGTGCGTGGCACAGGCCGCACTTCTCGAGGTAGAGCGCGCGCCCGTCGACAGGGCCCTCGAGCCGCAGCAGCCGCAGGAATGAACCCACCTCGTTGGCATTGACGAAGAGTCGCCCGCTCTGCGGATCCCAGCCGGCTCCGCCCCATGCGGCACCGCCGTCGTAGCCCGGATACAAGATGGCGCCGTCGAGGCCCGGCGGCTCCCAGGCGCCCGTGCGCATGCCCTCGACGCGCGCGAGCACCGAAGCACGCGCCTCCGGCGTACGCTGCGTGACGCCTTCGCGCGTGAAGCGCTGGCGGGTGAAGGGAGGTGGCGCCAGCGGCACGGGCTGGGTCGGCGCCGTCACTTCGCCCGGCACCGCACTCGACGGAGCCGGCCTCTCCTCGATCGGGAAGAGCGGCTCACCCGACTCGCGGTCGAAGACGAAGACGTGGCCCGATTTGGTGACCTGGGCCACGGCGTCGACGCGTCGTCCCGCTCGCTCGATTGTCACCAGATTGGGAGGGGCGGGCACGTCGCGATCCCACAGGTCGTGATGGACGAATTGGAAGTGCCAGCGCCGCTCGCCCGTCGCGGCATCGAGCGCCACCAGGGAGTTGGCGTAGAGGTCGTCGCCGATGCGCGCCGCGCCGTAGAAGTCGGGCGTGGCCGAGCCGGTGCCGAAGTAGGCGAGGCCGCGCTCTTCGTCGATGCTGATGCCGCTCCAAGCGTTGGCGCCGCCCGCATGCTGCCAGGCAGCCTCGGGCCAGGTTTCGTGTCCGGGCTCGCCCGGATGCGGGATCGTGTGGAAGATCCAACGGCGCTCCCCCGTGCGGACGTCGTAGGCGCGCACGTGTCCCGGCGCGGCGCCGGCGTCCTCCGAGACCCGGGTGCCGATGATGTAGAGGTCGCGCCAGATGGCGCCCGGGGTGGTGGCCGAGACGAAGCTGTCGTTTGTCTGCGTGTCGAGACCCTCCCGGAGGTCGATACGGCCGTGCTCCCCGAAGCTCTCGACCGGCGTTCCGCTCCGCGCATCGAGAGCCAGGAGCCAGGGGCCCGCGGTCACCAGAATGCGGCGATCGTCCCCGTCGGCCCACCAGCTGAGGCCGCGGTTGCGACCCTGTCCGCCCTCGACTGTCTCGAAGGGGTCGAAGCTCCAGATTTCGGCGCCGCTCGTCGCGTCCAGGGCGAAGACGCGCAGCGATGGCGAGGTGGCGTAGATCACGCCAGCGACGATGAGCGGGTTGCACTGCAGCTCGGAGCGGGCCGTTGCATCCCCGGTATCGTGGGTCCACGCTACCTCCAGACGCTGGACGTTGTCCCGGTCGATCTGGCGAAGGGGCGAGTAGTGCGTGCGCGCGGGGTCGCCCAGGTAGTGGGACCAATCGCGGTCTGCCGGCAACGTCCGGAACGAGGAGCAAGCGAGGGCGGCCAGAAGTAGCCACGGCCAGATGTGCGTCGACATGGCGCTACGCACGCGGTGTCGCGGCGTTGCCTGCGTCGGGTCGGCGATCTGGCGCCGCAGGCTCATTCCGAACTCCATTTCTTCTCCGCGGGGAGCGCGGGCTCCGGAGAGATGGGCCCACCGCCCTGTGGTCGGCCGATGCTGCTCGAGCCTAGGATCATTTTGTTAGTCCGGCACCCCGCCGCCCGTCCGACATTCCGCGCCGCTGGTGTGCGCGTAGCGTCGGACGCGAAGTAGGCAAGCGACCGGACCATGATAAACCCGGTGACGTCGAGGGTCTAGCTCGACTTCCAGCCTGTCGCGTCTTCGCACTGGCAGAGGGTGTTGGGCCAGATCTTCTGGGACTTCCTGCTGCCCGAGGAAGAGATCGAGATGCTCCAGACCAAGCTCGTCAAGCTCTCGGAGTTGGCGGGCGCCTGAGTCGCGCGCCGGCAGAGGAGTCGCAGCAGGAGCTGCTGGCGGTCGTCGGCGTCGGAGCCTGCATCAGTCGCGGGTCGAGTTGCTGGAGGCCATCTCATAAGCCCCGACCGAGCCAGGCGCCTGAATTCGGCCCGAGATCAAGGCGCGAAATCGCAGCCATAGCCGTCGCACCGGCGAGATTTCGCAACCCAGAGATCGGGTCGAAGGCAGGTGACTGGCGACCGAGGCGTTTATCAGATGGCCTCTAGCTGCCTTGGTAGTCGCCGCTGCGTTTCTGCGCCCAAGCGGAAATGGCCTCGAGAAAGTCGTCGGAGCCCATGCAGGTGGCCTGTGCCTCGGCCTCGTACGCGAGCCCCTCTTCGAACGCCCAGCTGGTGGCGCGATTCAGGCCGCTCTTGATCAGGGAGAGGGCGATCGGCGGCTTTGCGGCGAGGCCGGCGGCGTACTCGGCGACGCGTGCAGCCAGGGCGTCGTCGGCGATCACCTCGAGCACCAGTCCGAGGTCGAGAGCCTCGCGAGCGTCGAGAACATTGCCGCGGAATGCGATGTCCTTGGCGCGCTGGAGGCCCACCAGGCGGGGCAGCAGCCAGGTGCCCGCGTAGTCGAGCGAGAGACCGCGATTCACGAAGATCTCCGTGAAGCGCGCCGATTCTGCGGCGAAGATGATGTCGCAGCCGAGCGCCAGATTGCAGCCGCCCCCGGCGGCGACGCCGTTCACCGCTGCGATTGTGGGCTTGGGGATGCGGTGCAGGGCCAGGGCCGGGGCGGTCATCTCGCGCACGAGCTGGACCCGGGCGGTCGGGCTCGCGCTGAATCGCTCCGCGACGGCACCGGAGCCGCTCAAGTCGGCTCCGGCGCAGAACGCCTCGCCGGCGCCGGTGAGGATCATCACCCGGTCGTCCGGATTGGCAGCGATCTCGTCGAAGTGGGCGCCGAGCTGCTTGAACAGGGCAGGGGTGAGCGCGTTGAGCCTTTCCGGACGCCGTAGCGTGATCGTGGCGATGCCGGCCTCGCGGTGGACCTCGATGCAACGCTCCTCGTCCTGCTGGCTCACTCGCGTCTCCCGGCGCGCGCCTGCCCCTTCGCGGATGCGCGGCTCGACGGTCTCCTGCTCCTCACGGGCGAATCCCGCCGGAGAGCGGCTCCGCCGGCTGTTCGCGGCGGCGCTCGCTGGTGGCCAGGGCCGCCAGCAATGCGTTGCGCAGCTCGCGCGGGTCGATGACCTCGTCGTAAGCCAGGCCATCGGCGGCGGCCCAGGGGCCGTCGGCCTGTTGGACGTCGAGCTGTTGCTGCAGCCCGGCGTCGACTGAAGCGGCGGCTCCGCCGCCTCCGGCGGGCATGGCGCCGAGGCTCGTGCCGGGCAACGCGAGGCTGCGCGTCTGCCGGTCGAAGGGATTCATGGCCATGATCGAGCTGCCGAAGCCGAACGCCTTGCGCAGCGTTACGTGGAGTTTCGGCGTCTGCAGGCGGCACTGGGTGTGGAAGAGGCGTGCACCCGCGCGCAGCGCACCGCTGCGCTCGGCGGCGAGCCCGGCCATGACACCGGGAGTGTCGGCCATGAATACGACGGGCAGGTGAAAGGCGTTGGCGACTTCCAGGAAGCGCGCCGCCTTGTCGGCGGCCTCGCGGTCGATTGCGCCGGCGCGGACCTTCGGCTGGCTCGCCAGCACCGCGACGGACTCGCCGCCGAGACGGGCCAACGCGGTCGTGATGGAGGCGCCGTAGCGGGTCTGCAGCTCGAGCACGCTCTCGGTATCGAACACTCGCGAGAGGATCTTCGCCATGTCGTAGGGGCGGCGGTCGTCGGCGGGGAGTACCTCGAGGAGATCGTCGAGCCGGCGCGGGCCCTCTGCGTCTTCGCTGCGCGGCGGATGCTCCCAGGCGCTGGCGCCAAAGTAGGATAGGTAGCGGCGCGCGCGTGCCAGGGCCTCGGCTTCGTCGGCGACGACGTCGTGGACCACGCCGCTGGCATCCACCTGGACCGCCGGGCCACCGAGCTCCATCTTGCCGATCTGCTCGCCCGTGGCGTCGGCGACGAGCGTGGGGCCAGCCGCGAAGATCGCGGCGTCCTCGCACATCACCGCGTAGTCCATCAGGGGCGCCGCCAGGGCTCCATGTCCGGCGGAGGCGCCGAGCACGAGGCAGACGCTCGGGACCAGACCCGATAGGCGCGCCAGCGCCTGCAAATCGTGCGGCGAGCGACTGAGGCGTTCGAGTGCGTTGGTCACGCGTTCGCCGGCACCCTCCAGAATGAACACGAGCGGGATGCGTTCCTGCTCGGCCAGCTCCACGAGCCGGTAGCGCTTGGCGTGGGTGCCGAGCCCGATGGATCCACCTCGGCTGGTGAAGTCTTCGGCCCCGACTAGCACGATGCGGCCGTCGATGCGGCCACTGCCACAGACGAATGCATCGGCGGCGACGGCCGGCCAGGTGCCAGCGGGTGCGCCGCCGACCAGGGTTCCGATCTCGCAGAAACTTCCCGCGTCGAGCAGAGCGTCGATCCGTTGGCGCGCATCCATGCGGCCGCCACGGCGCTGCCGCTCCAGGCGGTCGGCGCCGCCCATGCCCCGGGCCAGCTCCAGCCGCTGCTCCAGCGCCTCGAGCCGCGGCTTCCAATCGTTACGCGATGTGTCGTCAGCCATGATGGCGTGTCAGTGTAGCCGCGGCATCGAGACCCTCCAGCACGGACGCGCGACGGTCAGGCGAGCGCCTCCGTGCGGACCCGAAGGATGTGTTCTGCCTCCGACACCGTCTGCTGGACGATCTGCGCAACGCTGAGCTCCTCCTCGATCGCACCCACGATCTGTCCGCCCGGGACGATGCCGCGCTCGTAGTCGCCGTACTTGAGGCCTTCGTAGGTGTCCCCTGCAATCTGCAACTGGCCGAGTGCCTTGCGAATGTCCGGTCCCGCCCGCAGCCCCGCGAGCAGCACCTCCTTCCACGACAGGCGCAGTGCTCGCTTGACCGTCGGGATGTTCAGCAGCGCCTGCAGGGGCGACAAAGGGCGCGTCAGCGCGAGCAGGCGTTCGGTCTTGACGAAGCGCGTCCCCATTCCGTCGACCTTGTCGGTGTAGATCGTGTCCGACTCACTGCTGTGGAACGCGAAATCCTTGACCCGGGAGTGCATGGGGCTCTCCTTCGAGAGTGCGAAGCGAGTGCCCATCGAGATACCTTCGGCGCCGAGGACGAGGGCCGCCGCGAGCCCGCGGCCGTCTCCGTAGCCGCCGGCCGCGGCGATCGGCAGCTGCACGGTGTTCGCGATGATGGGCAGGATGACGAGGCTGCTGGCGTCTCCTCCGTGGCCGGCCGCCTCGTGCCCGGTGACGATGAGGCCATCGGCGCCCTTGCGCTGGGCGCTGAGTGCGTGGCGGGGCGTGGTGACCGTGTTGAGGATCTTGCCGCTGTATCCGTGCACGGCTTCGACGATCCAGGGCTCGATGCCGAGCGAGAAATTGACGACTGGGACGCGTTCCTCGATCAGGATGCGCGCGTTGTCTTGCGCCGTATCGAACCCCACCAGCGTCACGTTGGCACCGAAGGGCTTGTGCGTCCGCTCGCGAATCTCCCGCACCGACTCTCGCACCTCGTCCGGTCCCAGCGTGGCGGTCCCGAGAATGCCCAGCCCGCCGGCATCGGAGACCGCTGCCACGAGTTGGGGAACGGCGACGTAGCCCATCCCGGAGCAAAAGATCGGATGCTCGATTCCGAGTAGCTCGGTGATGCCGGTCTTCATCGAGAGGTCTCCTTGTTGACCTGAACTCCACGCGCTCCTCGCCTGCTGCGGAGGATTTGCAGGCTACGTGGTTAAATAACGGCCGTCAAACAATCTGGTGTGTGCGACTGGAATCGCGCATATTCCCGCTGCCGAGAAGGTGTGCTCGGGCTTCTGACGGTTTTGGCCCGAGTCGTGGAGGAGAACTGGTGACGACATTTTGCAACGACATTCTCAATGGCAAGGTCGCGCTGGTGACGGGTGGCGCGACCGGCATCGGCAAGGAGATCGCGAGGACCCTCGGTCGGCACGGGGCGCGTCTCTGCATCGCGAGCCGGAAGCAGGAGAACCTCGAGGCGGCGTCCAAGGAATTCGAGTCGGAAGGGCTGGAGTGCATGTGGGTGCCGTGCGATGTGCGAGAGGCCGACCAGGTCGAGCATGTCGTTCGAGAGACCGTACGGCGCTTCGGTGGGCTCGACATTCTCGTGAACAATGCCGCCGGAAACTTTCCCGCTCCCATCACAGGGATCTCCTACAACGGCTTCAAGTCCATCGTCGATATCGATCTGCGCGGCACCTACAATGTGACGAAGGCGGCCTTCGAGGCCACCCTCAAGGAGCACGGGGGCCACATCGTCAACATCACGGCGCCATTCGAGGGCGTCGGTGTGGCCATGCAGGCCCACGTAGCGGCCGCAAAGAGTGGCGTCGACTCGCTCACCCGCAGCTGCGCGGTGGAGTTCGGGCCGTACGGCATCCGCGTCAATGCCGTCGCGCCGGGCGCGATGGCGGATACCGAGGGGATGGCGCGCTTCTCGAGTGTGGCTGGGGAGACGGAGGGGGGCAGCAGCTGTCCCTTGGGATATATCGGCGCCAAGCAGGACATCGCCAACGCCGTGCTCTTCCTGCTGAGCGATGCCGCGGCGTACGTCACCGGTCAGGTCATTGCAGTCGACGGCGGTGTCTCCGTCGACATGCTGAAGCTTCGGCTGCCGAAGGACTAGCCCAGAACGGAGATTCCCGGGTCGACGATTCAACCCATCGAGCACGGGCAGCGAAAATGTCTGATCCTCGGCCAGATGCTGGGCGCGACTCCTTCGTCCTGGAAAACCCATGTGAAAGCCATGAGCTGACCGGTGCGCCTGCGCCTGCGCTCTGAAGCGAACGAGTGTCTCACAGTCTGGTAAACACGCTGCCACGAGTGAATCCGAGTCATTTTCTGGTCAAGGTCTGCCCCCGAAGTTGGCGATAAGAGCCCCAACGGGGGGGGATTCATGACTGACGTATTCCAGGGGCTCGCTGGCATCGCCATGCTGCCGTGGCGTGGGGCTGCAATCCATGGGGGCGCCGGGCTCCCAGGCATGGGGAAGACGGGGGGACATCGACCCCTACCTGCCGCGTTGTCGGTTGCTCTGCTCGTTCTGTTGTTCTCGCTGCCCGGCCTCCCGGCCTCAGCGCTGAGCGTCACGTTGAACGATGGTGGGTCTTCCTACCTGACGGCAACGGCCGATGACCAATCGGGTGCAGCCTCCACCGAGTCCGTGATTCCGGTGGCAGTGCCGTACGTGTACACCTCCACGAACGTCGATGGAGGTGCGTCGTCGGAGGCCGACTACAACCTCTACAATACGTCCTTCGCGATCGGGCTCGATCACTCCCGACCGGTCACTCTTGGGAGTTTCGGCCAGTCCTACGGGTCCATCTTCTTCAGCGTCGACGAGAACGTCGGCTACACCGCCTTGGGATCGTACGCTGCGACCGATTCCGACGGTCGTCGGGTCCGCTTCGAGGGGAGCCTGTACGATTTCACCGCGGGGGAGTACCTGTTCCGAAGTGTCCAGGAGAGTCGATCGACTGCGAACGAGAGCTTCACGCTGGGACTCGCCGAAGGTGATTTCCTCAACGTCGATACCGGCTTGCTGACCGGCACACTGGTCGCTGGCCAGGCCTACAAGTTTCAATACAACGTTCTCCTCCAGGCAAATCCATCCGGAGCCGCCTCCAGCGCCACGGGTACGGGGAGTCTCTCTCTCACCTTTCCCGCCCTCGTTCCCGAGCCGTCAACCGCCCTGCTCCTCGCCGCAGGGCTCGTAGGGCTTGCACACCGAAGGCGGCACCAGAGCCGTTAGTCCGCCGCAAGCGGGTCGGAAGTCTTCGGCCTCGTGACGCTGCCTTCGCGTCGGCTCTCGGGCCTGCGCGACACTCCAGATGGGTTCCTGGGTAGTAGGCGGCGCGGTCCTCGTCCTTCTCACGCTCAATTGTCGATCACGCCCGTTGCTTGGATCTGGGCCCGGAGAGCACGCGCGGCGGCGTGGAGTTGTGGGAGGGATGGTTCGGGATCGAGCTCGAGCACTGTCTCCAGCTGGGCGAGTGCCTCCTCGCGGCGGCCGGCACGCTGTGCGGCGAGGGCGAGGTTGTAGCGCAGCCACGCGCTGTCGGGCTCAGTCGCGACCGCGCGCCTCAGTGTGGCGATCGCTTCCTCCAGCCGGCCGCTCAACGAGAGCACTATCCCGAGATTGGAAAGCGCCGCGCTGTGTTCCGGATACAGCTGGGTCGTCCGACGGTAATGGGTGATGGCCTGCGTGAGCCGGCCTTCGCGCTGATACGCCTCGCCCAGGTTGTAATGCGCCCGCGGGTTCTCGGGTGCCTGCTCCGCGGCGTGCTGCCAGAACGCGAGGGTGCTCGCGAACTGAAGTGTCTGATGTCGGCTGCGGAGCCCGAGCCCCAGCACGGCCATGGCGAGCAGTGTCGCCAGCAGCACACGGCGCCGCTTCGGAGACCAGCCACCCGTGAGGAGCCGAGCCATGGCGACACATAAGAGCACCCCCACGGTGATCACGGCCAGCAGCGGCAGGTACATGCGCCGATCCGCGCCCACTTCTGTCGAGATGGTGACGAAGCTCGAACTCGGCGCCAGGATGCCGAAGAGCCACGCACCTGCGAAGCCCGCACGCGGGTGCGTGAACGTGAGCACCAGGCACCCGAGCACCAGCACGAGCGTGGCGAGGCCCGGCAGCAGCATCGGGGCAGCCCGGCCGGGAAACAGCCTCCCGTAGTCGAGCACGTTCGATGTGGGCCAGATCGCGCGTCCGAGATACTCGGCGACGAATTCGCCTTGCAGGGCAAAGTAGAGGGGGTCGAAACCCGATGTCGACTCTCCGCGAGGGCTTGTCAGCTGCAGCGCGAGTAGCGGCAGGTAGCAGGCTGCGAGCCCGAGATACAGCCGTCCGCGCTGTCGCAGTGCCTCACGAAACGATCCCGACAGGAAGGCTCGATCGAGGAAGAGGAACAGCACCGGGGCGGTGACCATCACCTCCTTGCTTCCCATACCCAGCAGGCACGCGAGCCACGCCGCCCCGTACCAGACGCCGACCCCCGAGCCCCCGCTGGCGTGGGCCTCCGCCGCGCGCAGTCCGGCGTAGAACATCACCACGTAGCAGAGTGCCAGGCACAGCTCGGTCCGCTGAACGGCGTACAGCACGGTTTCGACCGCGATGGGATGCGCCGCAAAGAGCAGCGCGGCAGCAAAGGCGATCCCATCCGCGCGCTCCCGAATCCAGCCCGGCATCCGGTCCAGCCGCAGCATTCTCCGAAGGGCGGCCAGTGCGAACAGCGAGACCAGGCAGTGCAACAGCAGGTTCACCCGGTGTTGCGCACCCGGTGTCGGCCCCGCGATGAGGCGCGTCATCGCGAGACTGAGATTCGAGATGGGACGCCCGGCCGGAGGCGTGTTGGGCGGGGCCGTCAGCGCCGTCGCCAGGCTCTCGAGGGACTTGTTTTGCTCAATTCCTGCGACATCGTCGAAGACGAACGGACCGTCGAGCCGACCGACGTAGATCAAGCTCAGGCAGCTCACCACTGCGAGAGCGGCGAGGAGCCGCCTGCGGGTCGAGGGCGATCCCGGTGCAGACGGAGAGGGGCGCCGCGCTCTTCGGGCAGCGCCGGCCCGCTTCTTGTGGCGTCGCTTGCGGGGCACCCTAGGCGCCGTGCTCCAGAGGGCTTCTGCCCTGGGAGGCAGCAGCAGCCACTCGCGTCGACCCGATGAAAGATCTGATGCCGGTCGTTTCGTCGGCGCGCGCTCCGTGCCGTCCCATGTCGGCTGCATAGATATCACAGAACCGTGCAGGGCGTGCGGGCGCCGCAAACGATGAGCGCGGTGAAGTCAGACCCTTCGTTGTCCAGCAGAGGAGCTCAATGAAAGTGTTGACTCATCCGCCTCAGTCCAGCTTCTGCAGGCGAGTTCTCAGGCTCTCTCGCATCTTGGGATCATTGCCTGTCATCATCTGAGCCCGCCGGTAGTGTGCGGCGGCGCGACTCTTGTCGCCCGCCCAGTCGAAATAGTCGCCGAGGCCTTGGTGGAAGTCTGGCGTCGTGGGATGCGATACCTCCGCGTTCTCCACAATTGAAATCGCAAATTCCACATCGTCATCCGCAAGAGCGATGCGCAGCGCGGCGAAGTAATCGGAAAGACGAGGCGCCCGTTCGATCTGCTGCATGGCTCCGGAACCTGCGGCGACTTGCTGCAGCCCCATGCCACCCAAGATCACTCCAGCTATGGCAATGCCCCAGACCCAGCGACGACCTCGAATGACCTCGACCACGAGTGCGACGAGCACACCTGCGTAAACCAGCAA
>JAFDDG010000045.1 GCA_019310965.1 Deltaproteobacteria bacterium | reverse complement strand
AGGCCCAGTGACCTCTTTTCTCCGCTGGCTGTACTTTGGCTGCACAATGGAGCGTAGGAGCCAGACAACGAGAAGCGCCCCCGCCGTAAGCCAGCGAGGGCGCTTCTTTTTCCTGGAGCACGAGACCGGACTCGAACCGGCGACCCCCACGTTGGCAACGTGGCGCTCTACCAACTGAGCTACTCGTGCCTGAAAAATCGAGACGCCGACGATAGCACCACCCCGGCACTGCGCCCAAGCGCGGGGAGCCGGCGCATGAGCACGACAGCGGCTTCGCACCCGGCCCTGCCACCGCTCGCCGAACCGTCTCGGCCGGCTAGAGCCGGCGGACCTTCTCTCCCGCCGCCGACACGTTGCGGGTGGCGTTGCGGGTATCGAAGACGCGCCGGGCGAGGTCCACCACCCGTGCGTAGTCCACCCCCGAGTGCTCCGTGAGGATCACCACGACGTCGGCGCCCGCGACCCGGTCGTCCGAGAGATCGGTTCCCTTGTAGCTCGCGCCCTCGACCACCACCTCCGGCACGAACGGGTCGTGGAAGGCGATGTCGGCGCCGCGCTCGGCCAGGATGCGGATCACGTCGAGGGCCGGCGACTCGCGTATGTCGGCCACATCGGGCTTATAGGCCACGCCCAGCAGCAGCACCTTGGCGCCGTTCACCGCGATGCGCCGCTCGTTGAGGATCGAGGTGATGACGCCCACCACGTGCTCGGGCATCTGGCCGTTGATCTCGGTGGCCAGCTCGATGAAGCGCGCCGGAAAGTTCAGGCTCTTCATCTTCCAGGCCAGGTAGGTGGGGTCGACCGGGATGCAGTGGCCGCCGAGGCCCGGCCCGGGCTGGAACTTCATGAAGCCGTAGGGCTTGGTCGCGGCGGCATCGATCACTTCCCAGACATCGAGGTCGAGGCGATTGCACATCAGCGCCACCTCGTTGGCGAGACCGATGTTGATGGCGCGGAAGGTGTTCTCGAGCAGCTTCACCATCTCCGCGCTCTGGGTCGACGAGACCGGCACCACGCGATCGAAGATGGACTCGAAGACTTTGCAGGCGATGTCGGTGCAGAGCGGCGTCTCGCCGCCCACGACCTTCGGCACATCGCGCACCGCGAAGCTCTTGTTGGCCGGATCGATGCGTTCGGGGGCGAAGGCAACAGCCAGGTCTTCGCCCACCCGCAGGCCACCGGCCTCGAGCATGGGCACGAAGAGCTCGTGGGTGGTGCCCGGGTAGGTGGTGCTTCCGAGCACGACCAGCTGCCCCGCGTGCACGCGTTGACAGATATCCTCCAACGCCTTCGCCATGTGCGAGACGTCGGGATCCTTCGACTTGGTCAATGGCGTCGGAACGCAGACGTTGATCACATCGCACTCGGCCAGATGGTCGAAGTCGACCGTGGCGCGCAGGCGACCTTCCGTCACGGCCGCCGCCACAGCCGCCGAGGGCACATCCTCGATGTACGACTCACCACCGCACAGGCTCTCGACCTTCTTCCGATCGAGATCGAAGCCCACCACCGGGAAACCGGCCTTCGAGAACTCGAGAGCCAGCGGCAGCCCCACGTAGCCGAGGCCGATCACGCCGACCTGCGCTTCGCGGTCCTCGATCTTCTGTTTCAGTACGTCGAGACCCATGGGCGTTCTCGCCCTCCCCTATTCACGCCCACGGAAGAAATTCGCAAAGTAGACATAGCCCGACCAGAGGGTCAGCCCGGTGGCGAGGGCCAGGGAGACCATGCCGATCTGGTGAGCGGGCAGGCCAAAGGTCGTGTAGTGGAAGATCAGCGCAGCGATGGCGATGTTCTGGCTCACGGTCTTGGCCTTGCCGAGGCCCCCCGCCGCCATCACCTGCCCGCCTGCCGCAGCCACGCCGCGCAGCCCGGTGACCGCCAGCTCGCGCCCGACGATGACCACCACCATCCAGGTGGCCCAGCCGGGAATGCGTCCCATCGACAGCATCACGATCAGAGCCGTCGATACGGTGAGCTTGTCCGCCAGCGGATCGAGCAACTTGCCGATGCTCGTCACCTGCTGCCCCCGGCGCGCCAGCCAGCCGTCGATGATGTCCGTCACCGCGGCTGCGATGAAGAGCCAGCCGATGATGCGACTGCTCGCCGGATCCGCCGCCAGCGGCAACAGCAGCAGCACCGGCACCACGGCGATGCGCAGCATCGTGACGCTGTTCGGCAGGTTCCAGAAGCGCTCGGGAGGCGCCGGAGCGGCACCGGCATCGGCGCGGCTCACAGCATCCGCTGCATGCGGATCGCCCGACGATTCCCGCGCTTGCTCATCGAGAGAAATCGCCATGATAATGGCGATAGTAGGCTAGAACTCGGCGCACGTAATCCCGGGTTTCGCGATACGGCGGGATGCCGCCGAAGCGATCGACTGCCGTGGGTCCGGCGTTGTACGCAGCCACTGCGCGTTCGACATCACCGTAGCGATCCAGCATCTGCCGCAGGTAGGCCGTGCCACCACGCACGTTCTCGATCGGTCGGAACGGATCGCCGACGCCGAGTGCCGCGGCCGTGCTCGGCATCAGCTGCATGAGTCCCTGCGCACCCTTGTGCGACACGGCCTCCGAGTCGAAGTTCGACTCGGCGGCGATCACCGCCTTCACCAGTGCCGGCTGCACGCGATGCTCGCGCGCCGTGAGGCCGATGATGCCGTCGTACTGCCAGTGCCGCGGCGCTCGCGCCGACGGGTTGAAATCGTCATCCGGGACGGGCCGGTAGCGTCGATCCTGCGGAACGTTGGTGAAGTGCACGACGCCGCTGTCGTCCGTGTACGTCCAGATCCTGCCGCCGGCCAGGGCAGGCCCCGCCAACAGCGCTGCCGCCAGCGCCAGCAGTGGACCGGCCAGCAGCACCAGCGCAGCGGCACCACGCAACGCTCGCCGCAGCGCCTGGCGGCGGCGCCGACGGCGCAGGGTCTGCTGGAGCCATTTTCGCATCGAGTCGCTCGATTCCCCGGGGGGAGTTCGGGCTGCAGCCGATTGCCGAGCCCGGCGCCCCACGGATAGACTGGTCATGTCTTCCCTCGGCTGCGTATCGGAGTTCCCGGTGTGCTTCCTGAGGCCGGGGAAACGAGTCCCGAGAGCCGCTCGAAGCCGGGAGACGAGATTCCGTGGGCATTCCGTCCTCAAACGACGTTCGCGAAACCGACGTACTGGTGATCGGCAGCGGGATCGCGGGGCTCTTCTACGCCCTGCGCGTCGCCGAGCGCGCCACGGTGGCCGTGGTCACCAAGAAGCAGGCGGCGGACTCGGCCACGAACTGGGCCCAGGGCGGCATCGCCGCGGTGCTGTCGCGGGATGACTCCTTCGAGAGCCACCTGCAAGACACCCTCGACGCTGGAGCCGGCCTATGCGACGAAGCGGTCGTGCGCCACGTGGTCGAGCGCGGCCCAGCCATGATCGACGCGCTGCTCAAGCTCGGCGCGGAGTTCGATCTCGACGCCGACGGCACGCCGCTCGGCACGCCCTACGCGCTGGGGCGCGAGGGCGGCCACAGCCAACGCCGCATCCTGCACCACCGCGACACCACGGGCCGGGAGATCGAGCGCGCACTGCTGGCTCGCGCGAGCGCCCACCCCAACATCACGATCTACGAGGACCACTGCGGCGTCGATCTGCTGACCCGCCGCCGCGCCGGCACCGACGGTCCGGACGCGGCCCTCGGCGCCTACGTGCTCGACGCCACCACGAACAAGGTCGAACGCTTCCTGGCCCGCATCACGTTGCTCGCCACCGGCGGCACGGGCAAGGTCTACCTCTACACGAGCAACCCCGACATCGCGTCGGGCGATGGGATGGCCATGGCGTACCGCGCCGGCGCCACCCTCGCGAACATGGAGTTCGTGCAGTTCCACCCGACCTGCCTCTTCCACCCGCAGGCCAAGTCCTTCTTGATCTCGGAGGCCGTGCGCGGTGAGGGTGGCATCCTGCGCAATCAGGCGGGCGAGGCCTTCATGGAGCGCTACCACCCGCAGAAAGATCTCGCTCCTCGCGACATCGTGGCGCGGGCCATCGACACCGAGCTGAAGCAATCCGGCGCCGATTGGGTCGGGTTGGACGTGACCCATCGCGACCCGGCCTTCGTGCGAGACCGGTTTCCGAGCATCGTCGAGCGCTGTCTGCACTTCGGAATCGATCCGACACGGGAGGCAATTCCCGTGGTCCCGGCCGCGCACTACTGCTGCGGCGGTGTGCGCACGGACTTCACCGGCGAGACCGACGTGCCGAACCTCTTCGCCGCCGGGGAGGTGTCCTGCACCGGCCTGCACGGCGCGAACCGGTTGGCGTCGAACTCGTTGCTCGAGAGCATGGTCTTTGCCGACGCCGCCGCCCGGGAGACCCTGGCGCGTCTTCGCAGCGGCGAGCTCGCGCCGCCCCTGCTGCCACCGGCCTGGCAGGAAGGCGACGCCACCATCAGCCACGAAGCGGTCGTGATCACGCAGAACTGGGACGAGATCCGCCGCTTCATGTGGAACTACGTCGGCATCGTGCGCAGCGACAAGCGCCTGGCGCGAGCGCGCCGACGCATCCAGCTCCTCCAGGAAGAGATCACCGAGTACTACTGGAACTTCCGACTGGCGCCACCGTTGGTGGAGCTGCGCAACCTGGCCACCGTCGCCGAGCTTGTGATCCGCTGCGCCGAATCGCGCCACGAGAGCCGCGGCCTGCACTACACGATCGACCACACCGAACGCGACGATGAACATTTCGGCCGGGACACGCACGTGCGCCGCGATCCTCCGGTCTGACGGCGCGGCCGCTGCGCGCATTTGACTCGACCGGGCGCGCGGAGTCCACTGCGGGAGGGCGCGCCCTGCTCCGCGTCAGCCTCGCGGCCGCCCTCGCCCTCTGCGCAGCGACGAGCCCGGCGGGCTCCGACACGCCGCGCGGGGTGGGCATTCCGGAAGTGCGCGAGCCCCGCGAACGCGACCGCGAACGCGACCGCACAGCACGCTGTGCGCAGCGCCCGCTCACTGCTGGGACGCGGCAATGTCGAGCAGGCCGAGGCGGTGGTGACCCATGGCCTGCGGGCACGCCCCGGCTCCGCCGCACTGCACCGCGCACACGCACGCATCCTCGACGCCCTCGGACGAGCCGTCGCGGCCGAGACGGCGAGGCGCCGCGCCGATGCGCTCGACCCCCCGCCCGGGCCGCTGCCGAGCGAGGCCCTGCCCACAGGCCCCGGGCAGCTGCTGATCGTGTTGCTGGCACCGGACCCAGCCGTGCGCGCCGAGCGGCGCCCGCGCGCGTGGCCCGACGGAGAGATCGCCGAGGAGCTCGAGCAGCGCTTGCGCGTGCGCCTGCCCGGCATCCGGCTCGTTCACGCAGGCTTCGACAGCATCGCTGCGGCCCGGGCCGGGCTGGCGCCGGAGCCCGCGCGCGGCGTGATCAGCCTGCGCGTCGACCGCATCTACTGCGGAGACACGGTGAAAGATGGGCGCTTCGGGCTCGCGCAGCTGCGCATTGCCGCCGAGCGCCCGGGTGAGGCGACGACGGGGCCGGGCTGGGTGCGGCAGGTAATCGACGAGCCGCGGCTGGCGCGCGGCTGGCGCCGCGAGAGCATCGCGCGGGCTCTCGAGCGCGCGCTCGCGCTGCCCCGGGTCCGGGAGCTCGTCGAAACGCGGGGCCTCGCGTCGGGAGCCTGGGACACCGGCGCACTGCGCGCGCTCTTCCCGGAGGTTGAGCAGCACATCGAAGCCACACTGACCGAGGGGCGACGCCTGCTGGCCAGCGGCCGTCTGGCCGACGCGCTGCAGGCCTTCGAGCGTGCAGCCAGCCTCGACCCGGACGACCCGATCCCCGGCAGCTACGTGCGCGACCTGGCCGCCACCCTCGCGCTCTCTCGAGAACTGGCGCGGCGCGGGCGCTCCGCTGGTGACAGGCTCGATCCGCGCATGAGCGCCGCCCAGCGCGCCGCCATCGAGGCGCAGCTCGCCGCCGAACGCGCGCGCCACGAGGCCCTGCTGGCGGCGCTGGCGGTGCTCAGCGAAGAGGCGCGACTGCCGAGGCCGAACACGCTCGACGCGCTGACACCGGTGGCGCTCCCCGCGCACGAGAGCTTCGGTGTGAGTCTCGCGCGGCAGCGGGCCGGCGGCACGATTCGCGCGCGCGCAGCCCTGGCACCGGACGGTGGTGAGCTCGCGCGCTACTACTTCTCCGAGCACGACACTCTGCCGCTACTGCGCGAAGAAGACACCGACCGCGATGGCACACCCGATCGCTGGATCGGTTACGCAGGCGACCGGCGCGCCGAAATCTGGGAGGAGGCGGGCAACTCGGGACGCCCGCAGCTGCGCCTCGTGCTCGCCGGCGACGGCACCAGCCTCACTCGCGTCGAGGTCGATCGCAACGCCGATGGCGCGCCGGAGCGCATCCTGTACTACTCGGGGGGCGCACTGCGCCTGCAGGCGCAGGATCGCGACGCGGACGGACGCCTCGACACTTTCGACCGCCTTGCCGCGGACGGGCGCGTTCGCCTGCGGGAAGAAGACGTGGACGGCGATGGCACGATCGACATCCGCAGCCAGTACCGGGCCGACAAGCTGGTGAGCCGGGAGCTCTCTCACGCTAGAGACCATCTCATAGACCCCGACCGAGCCAGACGCCTGAATTCGGCCCGAGATCAAGGTGCGAAATCGCAGCCATAGCCGTTGCACCGGCGAGATTTCGCAACGCAGAGATCGGGTCGAAGGCAGGTGACTGGCGACCGAGGGGTTTATGAGATGGCCTCTGGCCTGCCCCAAGGGTGAGGCCGTTACTCCGGCGTGACGTAGGCGGACGTGATGGCACCGTCGACCATGAAGGTCGCACCGTTGACGTAGGACGACTCGTCGCTGGCCAGGAAGAGCGCAGCACGAGCGATCTCGCCGGCCTGAGCCAGGCGCCCCATGGGCAGGTGCACAAAGCGGCGGGCCCGGGCGGCGGGGTCCGACAGCAGCTGCTGCAGCAGCGGCGTATCCACGGGCCCGGGACACAGCGCATTGGCGCGCAACCCCTGGCGCGCATACTCGACCGCGATCTCCCGGGTCATGGCCAGCACACCGCCCTTGCTGGCGGTGTAGGCGATCTGCGAAGTGGCCGCGCCCATCACCGCGACGAAGGAGGCCGTGTTCACGATGGAGCCGCCCCCCGCCCGAAGCAGCGCGGGGATGCCGTACTTGCAGCCGAGAAAGACGCCCTTCAGGTTCACCTGCATCACCTGATCCCAGACCGCCTCGTCGGTGTCGACGGGCGAGCCGTCCGCATCGGGGAAGATGCCGGCGTTGTTGAAGAGCACGTGCAGCCCGCCGAAGCTGCGTTCGGCCTCGGCGACAGCGGCGGCGACCTGGTCGCCGCAAGACACATCGGTCGCGACGAAGCGCGCTTGCCCGCCGGCGCTCTCGATGGTCGCCACCACCGCAGCCCCCGCCTCGCGCGCGCGGTCCGCCACGACGACGCGGGCGCCCTCGTCCGCGAAGAGCAGCGCCGCCTCGCGACCGATGCCGCTGGCGGCACCCGTGATCAATGCGGTCTTGCCTTCGAGTCGCCTCGGCACGCCGAGGCGCAGGCTATCACACGTCGATCACGCCCTGTTCGTGCAGCGACGCGAGCGCGCGCTGGATCTCCGGATCGGGCTCCGGAATCACCGCGATCATGCGCCGAACGCTGAAGCCGGCGCGAACCAGATCGATCACGGCGGCCTCGGTCTTCGAGAGGTCGGCCTCGGACAACTCCGACACCAGCCGCGGCTCGACGTCCAGAGCGAAGGCGACGGCCTCGGCATGGGCGCCCTCGTCCAACAGCGTGAGCGCCTCCAGCAGCGCAGCCTCGAACGGCAGCGGCGCACCCACCGCCTGGACCGGATCGAGACTCGAGTGGAACTCGAAGGTGCCGCTCTCCCAGCCGAGCAGTCGGACCAGCGCCTTCATGCCCGCCACGGGGCCCACGCGGCAGAATTTGAGCAGGCCCTGCTGGAACCCCAGCACGCCCTCGAGCTCGCCGTGGCGCAGCGTCAGTGTGCCCTCGCGCCCGGTGGCGACGAACATCTGCATCACGTTTTGGATGCCGAGCTCCGCGATGTCGCCGACGATGCCGCCCAGGCGACGCGTGTGCTCGGCAGCCTGAACGCTGGAGACGAAATCCGACAGCTCACCCGACTCGCTCTCCGGCGGCGCAAACTCGATGGCCACTGCCGACATGACGTCGTCGCTCTCCTCGCGCCGGACGACCACGCCGTCGACCTCCATGCGCTCGGCGGTGTGCGGGTGGCGCAACGCAACGCGGATCGACTCGCCGACGGGCAGCCCCTCACCGGAGACGGAGACGAGCACGCCGTTCTGGCTCAGGTCGCGGGTGACGCCGGCCACCTGCCCCGCCTCTCCGTCGATCTCCGCCGCGACCCGCGCCACGGTGCGCGGCGAGCGGCGAGCGCCGGATTCGCGCTTGGATTCGTCCGCGACACCCGCCGCCAGCCGCAGCGGCTCGAGCTGCCCGCGGACGGCCGAGACTGCGCCTTCGAACTGCACGGCCACGCCGGGCAGGGCGCCCATCTGCGCCATGTCCGGCGTCAAGACGTGCACCACTTCGCCGCCCAGCACCACCGACTGGGCGCACGACTCGAGCAGCAGCTCCACGCGCACCTGCTCGCGCGGCTCGAACGGCTCGTCGCTGGCCACGAAGACGCCACCGTTGCGGAGGTTCGCTGCGTACTCGGCCTCGAAGGCCTGGGCGTCGGCGAAGCTCACCCGCAATGTCCGCCGTACTGCGGCCAAACGACCTCCTCGGGAGCGCCAGGATGGCCCCCCTGGGGCCGTCATCGGCCGATCGCCGTCGGGGCATGACCTGCCGCGGCGTCGTTCAGGGGCAATTCAGCCGCGCTCGAAGTAGCGCAGGCGCTCGACGTCGCTGACCCGGGTCTCGAAGACCGCCTGCTCGGTCCGCACGAAATGCAGAAGATGCTCGATCACCGCGTCGCCAAAAGCTTCTCGGGCGAGCCGGCTGGCCTCGAGCTCCGCGATGGCCTCGCCCAGGCTGTGGGGCACCTGGGGCAGACCCTGCGCCCCATAGACATCCCCCGCGAAGGCCGGCCCCGGGTCGACGCGCCCCTCGATGCCGGCCATGCCCGCGGCCAACAGCGCCGCGTACGTGAGGTACGGATTCGCGTCGGCTCCGGGCACGCGACATTCAATGCGCAGGGAGGTGCCGCTGCCGACGATCCGAAAGCCGGCGGTGCGATTGTCCCAGCTCCAGGCGATGCCGGTCGGCGCAAATGTACCCGGCCGGAAACGCTTGTAGCTGTTCGGATTCGGCGCCAGGAAGCAGGCCAGCTCGCGAACGTGGGCCAGCAGCCCACCCAGAAACCAGCGAAACGTGTCGGATGCGTGCGCCGGAGTGCCGGCCAGCGGCGTGTCGCCGGAGAACAGCGGCGCACCGTCGGCCCCCTGCAGGCTCATGTGCACGTGCAGGGAGCTTCCGGCCATGGCCTCGTCCCACTTCGCCATGAAGGTGATCGCGTGGCCGTTGGCCGCGGCAATCTCCTTGGCGGCCTGCTTGTACACCACGTGGCGATCGGCCATCTCGAGCGCGGGCGCGTAGCGCAGGTTGATCTCGTGCTGGCCCGCACCCCACTCGCCCTTGCTGAACTCGACCGGCACGCCCGACGCATCCACCAGGCGCCGGATCTCGCCGACGACCGGCTCGGCGAACGTGCCGGCGAGCACGTGGTAGTCCTCGATGTAGCCCTGCCCCTGATGCAGCCCCCGCCAACGCACCTCGCGCGCTTCCGCGTAGTCCTCGTGAAACAGGTAGAACTCGAGCTCGCTACCCATGGACGGAAACAGCCCCAGGGCGGCCGCGCGCTCGAGCTGCCGGCGCAGGATCTGACGCGGCGCCACGGAGACCGGCGCGCCGGTCTCCGCATCGTGAGCGTCGCAGAGCACCAGCGCCGTGCGCTCCAGCCAGGCAGCAACGCGCAGCGTCGAGAAATCCGGCACCGCGTGCAGGTCGCCGTAGCCGGTATCCCAGCTCGTGAACCCGTAGCCCGGTGTGGGATCCATCTCCATATCGCACGCCAGCAGGTAGTCGCAGACGTGCATGCCCTGGCGGGCGACTTCGTCGAGAAAGAAGCGCCCGTGGATGCGCTTTCCCACCAGGCGGCCGTAGAGATCCGGCAGCGCCGTCACCACCGTGTCGATGCGGCCTTCAGCGATCTCTCGCTCCAAATCTCCGAGGCCGAGCATTCCGGGAATGGCGGAGACCACCGTCAGCGCTCTTCCTCGACTTCGCGAAACAGCGAGAGCTGCGGCGGCACCTTCTCGACCTCGACCGCAACCGGATACTTGTCGGAGAAGCAGGCATCGCAGGTGCCGTGCTTCAAGCCCCCGGACACCTTGCTCAACGCCTCCAGAGAGAGATAACCCAGGGAATCGGCGCCGATCAGGCGACGAATCTCCTCCTGGCTATGCGTGGCGGCGATCAGCTCCTCACGGGTCGGCGTATCGATGCCGTAGTAACACGGCCCGATGGTGGGCGGCGCCGCGATGCGAACGTGCACCTCCCGCGCGCCGGCCGACCGCAACATCGTGACGAGCTTCGTGAGCGTCGTGCCGCGTACGATCGAGTCGTCGACCAATACGATGCGCTTGCCCTCGAGCACCCCCCGCACGGCGTTGTGCTTCACCTTCACGCCGAAGTGACGGATCGCCTGGGCCGGCTCGATGAAGGTGCGCCGCACGTAGTGGTTGCGGATCATCGCCTGCTCGTAGGGGATGCCAGACTCCTCCGCGTAGCCGAGAGCGGCGGTGTTTCCCGAATCGAGCACCGGCACCACCACGTCGGCAGGAATTGCGTGCTCCCGAGCCAGCGCCCGCCCCAGCTCCTTGCGGAAAGTGTAGACATTGTTGCGGTTCAGGTTCGAATCCGGGCGCGCGAAGTAGATATGCTCGAAGACGCAGAAATGCTCGGTCTCGACGGGCGTGAAGGGACGCAGGGTGCGCAGCCGGCCGCGACGGATCACGACCACCTCACCGGGGTCGAGGTCGCGCTCGAAGGTCGCGCCGATCAGATCGAGGGCACAGGTCTCGCTGGCCGCCACCCAGGCGCCGTCGAGCCGCCCCAGCGAGAGCGGTCGAAAGCCGTGGGGATCGCGCGCCGCGATCAGGGCGTCCGGCGTCATCACGACCAGACTGAAAGCTCCCTTCACGCGGCTGAGCGCGTCGATCAGGCGCTCTTCGAGCGATCGCTCCCGCGAACGCGCCAGCAGCTGCACGATCACCTCGCTGTCGGCGGTGGTGCTGAAGATGGCACCCCGACCCTCGAGCTCGCGCCGGATGGACGGTGCGTTGACCAGGTTGCCGTTGTGAGCGATGGCGACGGTGCCGCCGTCGGTGGTGGCGCAGAAGGGCTGCGCGTTGCGCAGCTGGCTGCCGCCGGAGGTCGAATAGCGCACGTGCCCGATGGCAAAGCGACCGGGAAGCTTCTCCAGGGTCTTCTCGCCGAAGACATCGGCCACCAGACCCATCGAACGGTGCACGTAGTGCTCGCGCCCGGTCGAAGAGACGATGCCGCAGCTTTCCTGACCGCGATGTTGCAGTGCGTAGAGCCCCAGGTAGGTGATGTTCGCGGCTTCCGAGTGCCCGTGAACACCGAAGACGCCGCACTCATCGTGGAAGCGGTCGGCCTCGCGCTCCTTCAAGAGTGCAGCATTGCGTCGCGGGCAGAACATCACTCCTCCCTGGCCGCACCGATGCGCCGCGGCAGCGCGTTGGTCCAGACATGATGCAACCTCTCGAGCGCTGCGTCGATCCAGGCCTCGCCGGCCGCGGGCCGGATCCGCAGTCGATCGCCACCGGTACGACCGATGCGTCGCGCCGGCACGCCGTGCTCGCGCGCCAGATCGAGAAGTCGCTCGGCGGCCGCGCCCGCAGCAACCACGCGGCCGGTCGTCTCGCCGAAGAGCAGCGCATCCGGCCGCTGCGGATCGTCGAGCTCGATCTCGGCGCCGATCCACTCGGGCCCCGTCAGCGCCGCCTCTGCCAGCGCCAACGCCAAACCTCCGCTCGACACGTCGTGTGCCGTCTCGATGACTCCGGCTGCGACGCCCGCCGCCAGCAACGCGTGGAGCGCGCGCTCGTGGGCGAGATCGACGCTCGGCGGCAACCCGGCTTCGAGGCCGCGGCGCAGGGCCAGCCAGTCGCTTCCTCCGAGCTCTTCGCGTGACTCTCCGAGCAAGACCACGTCGCGTCCGACAGAGGTGAAGTGCGAGACCGCGTGACGCTGCCAGGGCTCGAGCAGCCCCACCACCGCCACCGTCGGCGTGGGGTAGATCGCACGGCCGGAGGTCTCGTTGTAGAAGGAGACGTTGCCCGACACCACCGGGGTGTCGAGCGCGCGAGCCGCATCGCCCAGTCCGCGGGTCGCCTCGGCGAACTCCCACATGATCTCCGGCTTCTCGGGGTTGCCGAAGTTGAGACAGTTGGTGAGCGCCAGCGGTTTCGCGCCGGTGCACGCCACGTTGCGCGCCGCCTCGGCCACCGCTGCGACGGCCCCCTGGTAGGGGTCGAGCCAGCACCAGCGCGGGTTGCAGTCGACCGAGAGAGCCAACGCCTTGTCGGTGGGCGTTCCGTCCTCACGCGTCACCCGCACCAGCGCCGCATCGCCGCCGGGCCCGATCAGTGTGCCACCCTGCACGAGCTGGTCGTACTGGCGCCAGACCCACTCCTTGGAGCCTAGGTTCGGCGAATCGAGCAACGCCTCGAGAGCGCCGCCGAGATCGCTCTCCGGCATCACCGCGGCGAGGTCGAGCTTCTGGCGCTCGCGAAGGTCCGCCGGCTCGACGACCTGCCGCTCGAGCTCCGGCGAGTTGGCAGCCACCGGGTCGACGGGGATGTCGACCACGGTCTGGCCGTGCCAAGCCACCTTCATGTGGCCGCCCTCGACCACGCGGCCGACGACGACGGCATCCAGATCCCAGCGTTCGAAGATCTCGAGAACCCGCGCTTCTTCGCCGCTTCTGGCCACGAGCAGCATGCGCTCCTGACTCTCCGAGAGCAGCAGCTCGTAGGGCGTCATGCCGACTTCGCGTTGCGGAACGAGATCGAGATCGAGATCGATGCCGGTGCCGCCAGAGCTCGCCATCTCGAAGGACGAACAGGTGAGTCCCGCGGCCCCCATATCCTGGATACCGACGATGGCGTCGGTGCGCATCAGCTCGAGGCAGGCCTCGATCAGGCACTTCTCCGTGAAGGGGTCGCCCACCTGCACCGTCGGGCGCTTGGCCTCGCTGCCTTCGTCGAACTCCGCCGAGGCCAGCAGACTGGCGCCGTGGATGCCGTCGCGACCGGTCTTGCTTCCCACGTAGATCACCGGATTGCCGATGCCCGTCGCCTTGGCGAGAAAGATCTTGTCCTGCTCGACCACGCCGCAGTTGAAGGCGTTCACGAGTATGTTGCCGCGGTAGCACTCGTGGAACTGCGTCTCCCCGCCGACGGTCGCCACGCCCACCGGATTGCCGTAGCCGCCGACCCCGTCGACGACGCCCTGCAGCAGGTAGCGGTGCTTCGGATCTTCGATCGGCCCGAAGCGCAGCGAATCCAGCGAAGCGATCGGACGCGCGCCCATCGTGAAGATGTCGCGCAAGATGCCGCCGACACCGGTGGCCGCGCCCTGTCGAGGCTCGATGAACGACGGGTGGTTGTGGCTCTCGATCTTGAAGACCGCCGCGAGCCCATCGCCGATGTCGACGACGCCCGCGTTCTCTCCGGGCCCTTCGATCACCTGCGGGCCCTCGGTGGGCAGCCGCTTCAGGTAACGCTTGCTGGACTTGTAGGAGCAGTGTTCCGCCCACATCACGGAGAAGATCCCGAGCTCCGAGAAAGTGGGCGTGCGCCCCAGGATCTCCAGCACGTTCCCCCACTCTTCGGTGGTGAGCCCGTGCTCGTGGGCCAGCGCGAGATCGACCCGAGGCTCCCGCAGCCCGCCGGCCGCGCTCATACTGCGCTCCGCACGGCGTCGGCGAACGAGCCCAGGATCGCAATCCCATCGCTGCCGCCGAAGGCCGGCTCCACCGCGTGCTCGGGATGCGGCATCAGTCCCATCACGTTGCCCCGGGCGCTGCGCACCCCCGCCACATTCGCGACCGAGCCGTTCGGATTCGCGGCTGCACTTACGCTCCCATCGACCTCGCAGTAGCGCAACACGATCTGGCCGCCCTGCTCGAGCTCATCGAGCAGCCCCGGCTCGGCGTAATAGCAGCCCTCGCCGTGCTTGATCGGAATGCGCAACACATCGCCCGCTGCGACGCGGCTCGTGAACGGAGCGGCGGCCCGCTCGACCCTCACGTGCACGAACTCGCAGATGAAGTGGAGACCGTGGTTGCGCACCAGGGCGCCGGGCAGGAGGCCCGACTCGCACAACACCTGGAAACCGTTGCACACGCCCAACACCGGACCACCGGCGTCGGCAAAACGCTTCACCGCGGCCATGATCGGCGAGTACTGCGCCATGGCGCCGCAGCGCAGGTAATCGCCGTAGGAGAAGCCGCCGGGGATGACGACGCCGCGGGTGTCGGGCGGCAGCTCGGAGGCCTTGTGGAACACCAGCCGCGCCTCGGCGCCGAGCACCGCCTTGAAGGCGAAGCGCATGTCGCGATCGTCATTCGAACCCGGAAACTGCACGACGGCGAGCAAGGTGAGGACACCTCTCGAAACACCCGTGCGGAGGAGGCCTGGGGATCCTCCGGCTGAGGGCACCGGTTGTCAGGGGACGCGCGCAGTTTACCAGCTGATGCGGGCGGCTCAAACCCCCGCCGCGCAATACGAAGTCACCCTCGCTGAGCGCCGGCAAAGCGCGTCAGCGCCCAATCCGCGTACAGATAGAGCCTGTGATCTGCCCGCCCGGCTCGGTGTTCGGCCAGACGACGGGCCTGGAATGCGCCTCCCGGAGGAGCATTCATCGGGGCACGGCCCTGCTGGAGCCAACGCCCCACCGGCACCCCGAAGCCCTTCTTCGGACGCAGCCGCACGTCGGCAGGAAGCCAGGGCTCGAGGGCGCGCTTGAGCAACCACTTGGTTTCGCCGCCGCGCAGCTTGACCGAGGCTGGCAAGCGCCGCACGAGGTCGACGATCTGCCCATCCAGGTACGGCGAACGCACCTCGAGCCCGCGCAGCATGCTGGCACGATCGACCTTGGTGAGGATGTCGTTCTGCAGATACGTCCTCGTGTAGAACTGGAGCGTGCGATCCACGATCGAAAGGCCCGCCGCGCTGTCCCAGGCGTCGATCGCCTCGGAGTAGAGCTCTTCCGGAGTGACCGGCTCCTCGAGAAGCTCCGCCACCTCATGCGGCGCGAGTGGCGCGAGCCAGAGCGGATTCCAGAGCGAAGGCGCGCCGTCGAGACCTGCGAGCGCGCGCTTGACCTTGAAGCCGAGGCTGAGGTTGCTGTGCGAGACGGGGAACTTCGCCGCCAGCAGGCACAGCGCACGGTGCACAGGGCGCGGCACGCAGCGTGCATAGGCCTCCGCCCAGCGCAGCGCGCGGAATGGATCGTAGCCGGCGAAGAGCTCGTCGGCGCCGTCGCCACCGAGGGCCACGGTCACCCGACGACGCGCAGCCGCACACAGAACGTACGTCGGCAGCAGCGACGCATCCCCCAACGGCTCGTCGAGCTTCGTCGCCAGAACCGGCCAGACCCGTGCCGCATGCTCAGCGGTAAACAGATACGGGTGATGCTCCGCCCCGAACAGGCGCGCAACCCGACGCGCCGCGGCGCTCTCGTCGAAGCTCGGCTCATCGAAACCCACCGAAAAGGTGTGCAGGCTGCCGGGCTCTGCCTGCAGCGCCGCAGCCGCGGTGATGCCGGCTGAATCAATGCCGCCCGACAGGAAGATCCCCACCGGCACGTCCGCTTCGAGCCGCCGCGCCACGGAGCAGAGGAGCCTCTCCCGAAGCTCCTCCTCCCAAGCCGGCGGCCCGCCGGGGGGTGCGGCTTCGGGCTCGAGCACGAACTCCCAGTAGGTCTTGAGCTGCGGCTCGCCGCCCGGAAGCGTCACGCTCAGATTGTGGCCCGCCGGGAGCTTGTGCACGCCGGAGTAGATCGAGTGAGGCGCCGGCACGTAGCCGTAGGCGAAATACTTGCGAACCGCGGCGGGATCGATTCCGGTAGAAACTTCGGAGTGGGCGAGCAGGGCGGTGGCCTCGGAGGCGAAGGCAAAGAGCCCGGGCGCCCGAGTCCAGTAGAGCGGCTTCTCGCCGAAGCGATCACGCGACAGGAAGATCCTGCGCGCCGGACGATCGTAGAACGCGAACGCCCACATGCCTTCGAGCCGCCCGACGAGGGAGTCACCCCATTGTCGGTACGCGTGAAGCAGCACCTCGGTATCCGAATGCCCCGTCCTGAAGCGGTGGCCCAGGCCCTCGAGCTCTTCGCGCAGCTCCGCGTGGTTGTAGATCTCGCCGTTGAAGACGACACCCAGCCGCTCGTCGGAGGTCCACATGGGTTGCGACCCGTCGGCGAGATCGACGACTGCGAGGCGCCGGTGCGCCAACTGGACGCTGCCGTCCGGTTCAGACCAGAACGCCTCGGAGTCGGGGCCGCGATGCGCCAGCATGCCGGCCATGCGCTCGAGGTCGGCGCGTTCCCCCGCGCCGGCGAATCCCGCAATGCCGCACATCAGTCGGCCTCGTCGAGGTTGTGCGTCGTCTTGATCGCGTAGGGCACGCGCTCCTGCGACTCGTAGTAGGTGCGCACCAACAGCTCGGCCAGGAGACCCATCAGAATGCTCAGCACACCCGTGACGAAGGTCATCACCGCGAGCAGCGGCAGGGGCGTCTGGATGAAGTCCGTGGCATCGAAGAACTTCCGGTAGAAGGCGTAGCCGGCCGAGGCCAGCGAGATCCCCCAACTCACCAGTCCGAAACCGCCGAAGACATACATGGGGCGTGTCTCGTAGCGCCCGAGAAACTGCACGACCAACAAGTCGAGGAACACCTTGAGAATGCGCTCGAAGCCGTAGTTGGAGCTTCCGCTGGTGCGCGCGCGGTGGTTGACCGGCACTTCGGTCACCGCCGCACCCCACCAGCTGGCGTAGATCGGTACGAAGCGATGCATCTCGCCGTAGAGCCGCACGGACCGGATCACCTCGCGCCGATACGCCTTGAGCGAGCAGCCGATGTCGTGCAGCTGCACACCGGTGAAGCGCGAGATCAAGCCGTTCGCCAGCTTCGAGAGCTGCGTGCGTAGCCAGCCATCGTGCCGATCCCGACGCCAGCCAGAGACGATGTCGAAGCCCTGGGCCAGGGTCTCGAGCAGCAGCGGAATGTCGGCCGGATCGTTCTGACCGTCGCCGTCGAGCACCACGATCACGCCGCCCGAAGCGTGATCGAGGCCGGCCATCATGGCTGCGGTCTGCCCGAAGTTGCGGCGCAGGCGCAGCACCTTGATGCGCTCCTCCTTGCTGGCCAGCTCCGCCAGGATCTGGGGCGTAGCGTCCGCGCTGCCATCGTCGACGAAGAGGATCTCCCACGGGTCTTCGAGACCCAGCAGCGCATCCGTCACCTCCTCGGTGAGGGGCAACAGGTTCTCCGCTTCGTTGTAGACCGGGATGACCACCGAGAGCACAGCGCAGACCTCAGCCGCCTCATCGGCCCTCGAGGCCCCACAGTTGAGCGAAAGTCATTCAGTCATCTATGCGAACTGCCGAAGTTTTTCGGTCATGGGGCCACGCGCGTCCGGCAGCCTCGGCGGGGCCTGGCTCCGCTCGGCCACGTTCCTCCTGCTGCTCCTCGCCCTGGCGGGTGCGGTCGGGGGTGTCGAGTACCTGCCCACCCACGACGGCCCCCAGCATGTCTTCGCAGCTCACGCAGCCGCTCACCTCGATCACCCCGGGAGCGGCTGGCAACACTGGCTCACCGCCAATGTGCCGCCCACGAACCACGGCTTCACGGCGCTCTTCGCCCCCTTCGACGCCTGGCTCCCGTGGCCCACCGCCCTGCGCATCGCGCTCACCTTGAGCGTGTTGCTGTGGGCCGGCGGCGCCATCGCCTTCGTCACGGCGCTCGCGCGCGAGCGGGTTTGGCTGGCGCTTCCCCTGGCGGCCGCAGCCTGCCAGTGGACGCTCTACATGGGCTTCTTCTCGTTCCACGCGGCCAGTGGCGTGGGGCTCTGGGTGCTGGCTCTGGCGCTGCGCAGAGCGCACTGGTCGCTGCGCACGTGCGTCGAGCTCGCCCTGCTGCTGCTCGCCCAGGCGCTGATGCACGTGGTGCCGGCGCTGCTGACGGGCTGCGTGCTGCTGGCACTCGCCGCCTCGCGCGCCACACGCGGTGAGCGGCTGCGGGCGCTCGCGCGGGTCGTCGCACTGGGAACTCCGGCGGCGCTGGTGGCGCTGGCGGTGCTCCGCATCGGACTCACAGCAATCGGCGACCACAACGAAGGCATCGGCAACGACGTGATCCTCACCCGCGCGCCCTGGTGGTCCATCGCTCGCTGCTTCACCGCCGGCCCGGCCTGGCGCGCCTGGTTGCTGCCGCTGCTCGCCTTGGCGGGCGGCGCGTTCGCACTGCGACGGGCGCGTGGAGGGCTGTCTCCAGAGGATCGCGCGCTTGCCGCCTCCGGAGCCCTGCTCCTGCTCGCCGGCCTGCTGCTCCCGCTGCACCTGCGAGCCTGGGACTTCTTCTCCGTGCGCTTCCTGCCGCTCGGCGTGGCGGTTCTGGTGGCGATCGTCCCCCTCGAGCGCCTGCGCGACGCGCGCTGGCAGCGGGCTGTTGGCGCAGCACTCGCGCTGTGGTCGTTCGCCGCGACCGGTTGGGCCTGGCAGCACCATCGGTCACTGCAGGCGCGCATGGCGCCCGCACTGGCGGGGCTCGACGCACCGATCTCGCGCGACGGCCTGCGGCTGCCCATCGTGATGGACGCCTACCTGGGCGAACCACCGGCCACCGCCGCCGAGGTGCCCTACGTCGTCCCGGCGCTCAACCTGGGCGCCCTCTACGCGGCCAGCCAGGGCGGTGTCGTGCCCTACTCGTTCACGCTCAACCCGGTGCTGCATCACGCCTTGCGGCGAGACGAAGCCTGGGCCAGCCTGCCCGGCGCGGTCGATCGACGTTATGCAATCGATCTCGCACGCACTTCAGTCGGCCGCGATCCCCTCTTTCGCAGCGCCGTGCTGGCCTACGTGGCGGCCCACGCGACGCCTTATCAGGACGTCGTGCTGTGGGGCCGACCGGAGGACGCGCAGCAGCTGCGCGAGATGGGCTATCGCCTGGACTACGAGAGCGGCGGTCTCGCCATCGCACACTTCGAGGGCTGCCCGCTGACCGTGCGCGTCGAGAACGCCGACGAGGACGCCACACTCACCGTCGGCTGGCATCCGGCGCAGCAGGTGACGCACCGCTACCCACTGGTCCGGGGGCGCCTCGCCAACGACGGCAGCCGGGAGCTGCCGCTGCGCCAGAGCTGTGGCTCGGTGTGGCTGGGCCTCGAGGAGGGCGGCCTGGCCTGCCAGGGCGCCGACGCCTCCGGGCGCCTGCTGGTCCGCTCGACGCGGCACACGCCGCGGGTGGTCTGCCGGGCGCAGCGGATGGATCTCGCCGTCCGCTGAGCCCGAGCCCCTTGCCGGGACCGGCTCTCCGACGGTATACCGACGGGCGAACACCGGCGTCACTGGGGGGCGAGAAGACAATGGGCACCGATCCCATGCTGTTGCAGAAGCAGTGCCAGCGAACGCTCGTCAGCACCGAGCTGACGGAGCTAGGGCGTCTGGAACGCGGCAAGGTCCGGGACTCCTACGTCACGGATGACAAACGCCGTTACATTGTGGTCAGCGACCGCGTCAGCTGTTTCGACATCGTGGTCGGCACCCTGCCCTTCAAGGGCCAGGTGCTGAACCAGATCGCTGCATTCTGGTTCGAGCAGACCCGAGAGATCGCGCCGAATCACCTGATCGAGGTACCCGACCCGAACGTGTCGCTGGTGCGCGAGGTCGCCACCTTGCCGGTCGAGTTCGTAGTGCGCGGCTACCTCACCGGCGCGAGCCCGACGTCGATCTGGACGGCCTACGACCGCGGCAAGCGGGTCTACTGCGGGCACCGGCTGCCCGAGGGGATGCAGCAGCACGAGCCGCTGCCCGAGCCGCTGCTCACACCGACAACGAAGGCGCCCAAGGGCTCACACGACGAGCTGATCTCCCGCGAGCAGCTGATCGAGAGCGGCAGCATCAGCGAGGAGCTCTACGACGCCGGCGCCGCTGTCTGCAGCGCGCTCTTCGCCGCCGGCCAGGCACACGCCGCGCAGCGCGGCCTCATCCTGGTCGACACCAAGTACGAGCTCGGCGTGGACCTCGATGGCAACATCGTGGTGATCGATGAGATCCACACACCGGACTCGTCGCGCTACTGGTACCGCGACCGCTACGAGCGCGCGTTGGCCGAGGGGCACAATCCCGAGGCACTCGACAAGGAATACGTGCGCCGCTGGCTGATCGAACGCGGCTGGAGCGGCAAAGGGACCCAGCCCGAGCTCACCCTCGAGGTGCGCTGCGAGGCGGCGCGCCGCTACATCGAGGCCTACGAGCAGATCACCGGCACCGACTTCAAACCGGATACGGAGCCGTCCGAGGCACGCATCCGCCGCAACCTCGGCGTGTGACGTCGTCGGGCATGGCTTCGGCCGTAGCCGCATCCAAAGTCTGGGGCCAGCTCTCGACACACGCCGACGAGTTCTCGGGCACCACCTTGCACCAGCTCTTCGCTGCGGACCCGACACGGGGCGAGTCTCTGTGCCTCGAAGCAGCCGGCTGGAGCATCGACTACTCGAAGAACCTGGCCTCCGGTGAGACGCTCGCGCTGCTGCTGGCGCTGGCCGAGGCAGCGGGCCTGCGTCGGCGCATCGATGCGATGTTCGCGGGCGAGCGGATCAATAGCACCGAGGATCGGGCCGCGTTGCACGTCGCGCTGCGCGCACCGCAGAGCGCAGACATGCGGGTCGACGGGGAGAACGTCGTGCCGGCCGTGCACGGGGTGCTCGATCGCATGAGCCGCTTTGCGCGGAGCGTGCGCGCAGGCGAATGGCGAGGCCACTCGGGGCGCGCAATCCGCAACGTGGTGAACATCGGCATCGGCGGCTCGGACCTCGGCCCGGCCATGGCCACGCAGGCGCTAGCCGCCTACGCCGACCGCAACATCACCTCGCGCTTCGTCTCGAACATCGACGCCACGGACTTCGCCGAGAAAACCCGCGACCTCGACCCCGCCGAGACGCTCTTCATCGTCTGCTCGAAGACCTTCACCACGCTCGAGACCCTGACCAACGCCCGCACCGCCCGCGACTGGCTCACGAACGCACTCGGCTCAGAAGCTGCGGTGGCACGTCACTTCGTCGCCGTCTCGACCCACGCCGAAGCAGTCGCCCGCTTCGGCATCGACCCGGAGAATATGTTTGGCTTCTGGGACTGGGTCGGCGGGCGCTACTCGCTGCCTTCAGCCGTCGGGCTGTCACTGATGCTGGCCATCGGACCCGAGCGCTTTCGCGAGCTGCTGGCCGGCTATCACGCCATGGACGAGCACTTCCGAACGGCGCCCTTCGCGCGCAACGCGCCGGTTTTGCTCGCACTACTCGGTGTCTGGTACGGCAACTTCCTCGGCGCCGGCAGCCACGCCGTGCTGCCCTACGACGCCAATCTCGCGCGCTTGCCCGCGTATCTCCAGCAGCTCGACATGGAGAGCAACGGCAAGTCGACGACGCTCGACGGGAAGCCGATTCGGGACATCACGACGGCACCGATTCTCTGGGGCGAGGCCGGCAGCAACGGGCAGCACGCCTTCTTTCAGTTGCTGCACCAGGGAACCCGGCTGGTGCCCTGCGACTTCATCGGCTTCTGTCAAAGCCTGCATCCACTGGGCGAACATCACGACCTGCTGATGGCCAACTGCTTCGCGCAGACGGAAGCGTTGGCCTTCGGCAAGAGCGCGGATGCGCTGCGCGCCGAGGGCGTGCAGGAGGACCTCGTGCCACACCGGAGCTTCTCGGGCAATCGACCGAGCACCACGCTGCTGGCCGAGTCGCTCACGCCCGCCACGCTCGGCGCGCTGCTCGCTCTCTACGAGCACCGCGTGTTCGTGCAGGGCGTCCTCTGGAACGTGAACTCATTCGACCAATGGGGCGTTGAGCTCGGCAAGCAGCTGGCGAGCCTCATCGCGCCGGAGCTCGCTGCGGAGCCCGAGCCCGAGCTCTCCCACGACTCGTCCACCAACGCACTGATCCGACGCTACCGCCTCCTGCGGCGCAGCTGACGCGACGCCCGTGCATCGCGACGCGGCCGAGCCCATCCGCCGGGCGGCCAGCGGGAGACGGCCGCCGCGACGCGCCCCCTATGACCGCTTCTCGGGGAGGCGGCCGGAGGATCCATCGGCCGCAGCCATCGACTCGATCGCCTCGGCAGCGTGCAGCGGTCCGCGGTTCATACCGGGGCAGTTCTGCGCTTCCTCTCGCCAGCGCTCCGGCGAGTGCACCACCGCGCGCCAGAAAGGCCAGGTCCGGCACTGGCGGGGCCGCGCCGCGTAGACCACACAGCCCCGCTCGGACTCGTAGAACACGCAGGCCTTGGCGCGGGTTTCGCGCAGGCTGACCTCGCCGCGGCGCAGGCGGCGGGCATCGTCGCTCACCCGCACCGCACCCGCGCCGATGCAACAGGCGCCGCAACGAGTGCAGGCGAAGCGCAGGCCGTCGGGGCTCCAGGCTCCGGGCGCGTTGCCCTCGCTCACCGACACGGGGAGGAGCGTCAGGGCTCGATGGTCACGACCCGATAATCCTCGATTACCGGATTCGCGAGCAGCTTGTCGGAGAACTCATCGAGCAGGCGCCTGGCCGCGGCCTCGTCGGCTGCGTCGAGCTCCAGCTCGAAGAGCTTTCCCTGCCGCACGGCCTTCACCGCGTCGTAGCCGAGCTGCGCGCTCGCGCGCACGATTGCCTTGCCCTGCGGGTCCAACACATCCGGCTTCAACGTCACGTACACCAGCGCTTTCACGACCTGTCCCCCAGCGTGCGCTCGAAGATCGCATCGACGTGGCGCAAGGCCTCGTCGAGACTGAACACGCGTTCGATCTCTTCCTTCGACAGCCACTGCATGATCTCGGCGTCGGCGAGCACGCGATCCCGGAACTCGCCACCCTCGTCCCAGCTGGCCATCGCGTGCCCCTGCACCAGCCCGTAGGCATCTTCCCGGGAGAGCCCCTTCTCGGCCAGCGCCAGCAGCAGCGTCCCGCTGTAGGCGAGCCCTCGGGTGAGCTCCAGGTTGGCCTGCATGCGCTCCGAGTTCACCACCAGGGTCTCCACCAGACCCGCCAGCCGCGTCAACATGAAGTCGAGGGTCGCGGTCGCATCGGGGAACACGATGCGCTCCACCGACGAGTTGCTCATATCGCGCTCGTGCCAGAGCGCCGTATTCTCGAGGCCGCTCACGGCGTAGCCACGCATCACCCGCGCCAGCCCGGACACGTTCTCGAGCCGCCAGGGATTGCGCTTGTGCGGCATCGCGGACGAGCCCTTCTGGCTCTTGCCGAACTCCTCCTGCACCTCCCGCACCTCCGTGCGCGCCAGGTGCCGCAGCTCGACGGCAATCTTGTCGAGGCTCGACGCCACCAGCGCGAGCACCGAGAGCAGGTGCGCGTGACGGTCACGCTGCACCACCTGGGTGGCCGCTGGCTCGAATCCGATCTCGAGCTTCGCGCAAACCGCCTGCTCCACGTCCGGTGGCAGATGAGCAAAGGTGCCCACCGCCCCCGAGATCTTGCCGACTGCTGCATCCGTCAATGCGGCGTCGAGGCGCTCGGCGTTGCGCCGCATCTCTTCGCGAAACACCAGGAGCTTGAGCCCGAACGTCGTAGGCTCCGCGTGCACGCCGTGGGTGCGACCGATACAGGGCGTGCGACGGAATTCGAGGGCGCGGGTCTCGAGCGCGTTGCCAAGCCGCGCCACGCCGTCGCGCAGGAAGCGTCCGGCGTCGCGAATCTGCAGCGCCAGCGCGGTATCCAGGACGTCGCTCGATGTCATGCCGTAGTGCAGCCAGCGCGACTCCGGCCCCACAAACTCGGCCACGTTCGTCAGAAATGCGATCACGTCGTGGCGCACACGGCCCTCAATTTCAGCGATGCGCGCCACGTCGAAATCAGCCTTCGCGCGGATCACCTCCAGCGCCTCGGCGGGCACCACGCCGCGCTCGGCCAACACCTCCGAAACCGTCAGCTCGACCTGGAGCCAGCGGGCATAGCGGCCCTGCTCCGACCAGATCTCGGCGATCTCGGGGCGCGTGTATCGATCGATCACGAGGCTCCCATCCTCAAATACGTGCTCAAGAGCAGCATGTAATACATCACCGGCACCCCCAGGAGGGGTGAATCGATGCGGTCGAGGATACCGCCCATTCCCGGCAACAGGTTGCCGGCGTCCTTGGTCTGGGCATCGCGCTTGAGCAACGACTCCACGAGATCCCCGACGATGGCGAAGATCGCGACCACGAACGCCATCACCGCGCCGAGGCGATAGGACATGGCGCCGGACAGACCGGGCCAGGCGGCGTCGAATAGGAGCTTCATGGCCAGCGCACCCAAGGTGCCGCCGGCGATCCCGCCGATCGCGCCTTCGACGGTCTTGCCCGGGCTGATCCGCGGCGCCAGCTTGCGCCGGCCCCAGGCATGCCCGGCGAAGTAGGCACCGGCGTCCGAGAACACCACTGCCGCCAGGCAGAAGATCGTGTAGAAGACGCCCGACTCCGGCAGGATACCCAGCGCGTCGACGTGGGCGGCCCCGTACTTCGCGACGGCAACATGATAGAAGTTCCGCAGCACGACCATGTGCGACAGCAGCCAGCCGATGTAGAAGACGCCGAAGAAGGTGCCGGAGATGTTCACCAGGGCCTGTGCGATCTCCGCCCGACCGACGGATCGCACCATCACGGCGAGCAGCGTGGCGTTCATGACCAGCATCGCGTGGTACTCATTGCCGAGGTAGGCAACCACGGGCAGCGCCGCACCGGCGGCCATGCCGAAGGCCACGAAGGCGTGCCCGCCCTTGTCCTCGATCAGGCGGTAGAACTCGCGCTGCCCCAGCAGCACGAAGACGATCACCACGCCCAGATAGGCGAGTCCTCCCAGCACGGTCACGTAGAGCACGAGCGGCATCAGAATGGCGGCCGTCAGCAAGCGGGCCGGCAAATCGCTGCCTTGCTTCTTGGGAGCCGGCGCCACGGGATCCGGCCGACGCGGGTGCAGCGGCTCGGGAGGCGAATCTTGACTCACGACTGCGCTCCTCCCGTCTCGTCACCGCCCGTCGACACACCGGTGTGCCCGAAACCGCCGGCGCCCCGCGACGTCTCCTCGAGACTCGCGCACTCGTCCCAGAGCGGCTTGACCACCGGCGCGACGACAAGCTGCGCGATGCGATCCCCCCGCCGAATCGTGAAGGGCGCGTCTCCTGCGTTGTGCAGGATGACCTTCACCTCACCCCGATAGTCCGAGTCTATCGTACCGGGTGCGTTGGGAAGCACGATGCCGTGACGCAGGGCGAGGCCGCTGCGCGGCCTCACTTGCGCCTCGTAGCCTTCGGGCACGGCGATGGCGAAGCCGGTGGGTACGAGCTCCCGCCCCCCGGGCGGCAGCTCGAGATCCCGCTCGACCGCGGCCTGCAGATCGCAGCCCGCCGCCCCCGACGTCGCCGGGGCCGGCAGCTGCAGATCCGCAGCACCGGGGCATCGGGTGATGGCTACGCGAAGCGTCCGAGGGGTCAGACTGTCTCTCCCGTGGGGCGCTACTCGGCCGTGCCCGCGTCGGCCAGCGCCTCCTTGCGCGACAGGCGGATGCGACCCGTAGGATCGATGTCGATGCACTTGGCCAGCACCTCATCACCCTCGGACACCACGTCCTCGACCCGCTCGACCCGCCCCTCGGCCAGATGGCTGATGTGGATCAGCCCGTCGGTGCCGGGGAAGATCTCGACGAAGGCGCCGAAGTCGGTAATGCGCTTCACCTTTCCCATGTAGACCCGATCGAGCTCCGCCTCTTGCGTCAGCTCGTTCACCATCGCCTCGGCGGCGTCGAGCGCCTCGCCGTCCGGCGAGAAGATCGTGACCGTACCCGAGTCATCGACGTCGATCTTGGTATTGGTGGTCTCCTGGATGGCGCGAATCACCTTGCCGCCCGGCCCGATGATGTCGCGGATCCGATCCGGCTTGATCATCAGCATCTTCACCCGCGGCGCGTAGCGCGAGAGCTCCGCCCGCGGCTTGAAGTTCTCGAAATCGCCAGCCGTCTCGCTGGCCATGCACTCGAGGATGTGGAGCCGACCCGCCCGGGCCTGCTCGAGCGCCTCCTCCATCACCTTCCAATCGACGCTGGGGATCTTGATGTCCATCTGCAGCGCGGTGATGCCCTCGCGGGTGCCGGCCACCTTGAAGTCCATATCTCCCAGGTGATCCTCGTCTCCGAGGATGTCGGACAGGATGGCCACCCGGTCGCCCTCTTCGATGAGACCCATGGCGATGCCCGCCACCGGCGCCGCCAGCGGCACACCGGCGTCCATCAACGAGAGCGTGCCACCGCAGACCGTCGCCATCGACGACGAGCCGTTGCTCTCGAGCACCTCGGACACGATGCGGATCGTGTACGGGAACTCCTCCTGATCGGGCAGCACCGGGATCAGCGCTCGCTCGGCCAGATTGCCGTGACCGACTTCGCGGCGGCCCGGGCCCCGCTGCATGCGGGCCTCGCCCACCGAGAAAGGCGGGAAGTTGTAGTGCAGATAGAAGGGCTTATCGACGCGTGCCAGCAAGGTGTCGATGGTCTGCTGGTCGCGTTTCCCACCCAGGGTGGTGAACACCATCGCCTGGGTCTCGCCGCGGGTGAACAGGCCCACGCCGTGGGGCCGCGGACAGCTGCGAACCTCACAAGCAATCTGTCGAATGTCCGTCGTCTTGCGCCCATCGATGCGCGTACCCTCGTCGAGGATGCGCTTGCGGATCAACTCCGAGCGCAGATCGTGAAGCAGATCCTTCACGTCGCCCCGGAGCCTCGCGAGCCCACTCTGCCGCTGATCGATGGCGTCGAGCGTGTCGACCGTGAAGGGCTCGCTGCGGTAGGCACTCACGCAACCGTCGAGCACCTCCGACTCGACCGCGGCGATTGCGTCGTAGCGCTCCTTCTTGGCCGTGATGCGCACCGCATCGCCCAGCCGCGCCTCGGCCTTCGTCCGAATCTCGGCGTCGAGAGCCGATCGATCCTCCGGCTCCGCGACCTCGAGCTTCTCCTTGCCGACGAGCTTCTGGAGCTCTTCCTGAACATCGATCTGCGGGATGATCGCTTCATGAGCAAACTTGAGCGCCGCCAGCACATCGGCCTCACTGGCCTGGTTGCAGGTGCCCTCGACCATCACGAGCGCCGCGCGGCTGCCCGCCACGACGAGATCGATGTCCACATCGACCATGCTCTCGAGTGTGGGGTTCACGACGAGCTCGCCGTCGATGCGCGCCACGCGGGCGGCGGCAATCGGGCCGAGGAAGGGCATCTCCGAGATCGTCAGTGCCGCCGAGGCACCGACGAATGCCGGCATGTCCGCCGGGTTCTCGGCATCGGCCGAGATCACCGTGGCGATGATCTGGGTCTCGTCGTTGTAGCTGCTCGGGAAGAGCGGCCGCACCGTACGGTCGATGAAGCGCGAGGCCAGCACCTCGCGATCCGAGAGTCGCCCTTCGCGCTTGAAGAAGCCACCGGGGATCTTGCCCGCTGCCGACGTCTTCTCGACGAAGTCGACCACCAGCGGGAAGAAGTCGATGCCCGGGCGCGGCTTCGCACGCGCCGCGGTGACGAGCACGACGGTCTCGCCGTAGGTCACGACGACGGCGCCCGCCGCCTGTTTGGCGAGCCGCCCGGTCTCGAGGGTGAGTGCTCGTCCGCCGACTTCGACGCTGACGGTGGTAGGTTCAAACCAATAGTTGGCCATCTGAAATTGATCTCCTCCCCCGCGCGGACGCGAGGCGCCCGCAAGGCAGGGGTGTGTGGGCATGAGCGCTTGGGGATGGAGATCGAGTCGAGATGAAATGCGGAATCAGCGATGCGCGAAGCATCTTCGCGAATGGCTGACTTCCGCACTCCAGGACGGCGCGATCAGCGCCTCAGCCTTGAATGGGGCCGCCGGTCCTCCGGCGACCGTATAGGGACACCGCCGTTTCTCTGGCGATGCCGTCGCAGGCACCGGGACCCTTCCCGGCACCCCTCGCTGCGCTCAGCGGCGCAGACCCAGGCGCTGAATCAGCTCCTGGTAGCTCTCCGGACCAGTCCTCCGTAGGTAATTCAAGAGGCGCCGCCGCTGGCTCACCATTTCGAGCAAGCCACGGCGCGAGTGATGGTCCTTCTTGTGCAATTTGAAATGCTCGGAGAGATCCTCGATGCGCTGAGTAAGCAACGCGATCTGGACCTCGGACGAGCCGGTGTCTTTCGCGTTCTGCCCGTATGCCGCAATGGTTCCGGCTATGGCCTCTTTTGCGATCAAGAATGCTCCTTTCGAGCGCTGGGCACGGCAGCCATCAGGCATCCGGCCCGAACAAGCGGCGGAAGGTCGCATAGCTACCCCGGTGGGGCAACCGAGAGCACCCGCAGGGGATGCATGCGTCGGCCCGGCCGCACCTCCAGCACGGCCAGCAGTACCCCGCTGGGGTCCAATGCGGCAACCCGGGTACCCGGCGTGAGCGGAGTTTCGGGAGCCAGCACCTGGCTGCCGTGGCGAACCTGCCCCACCTCCTCCGGCGTCAGCCGGACCACTGGGTACTCCAGGGCGTTCACCGCGGGCGACACCATCGCGTCGATTTCGCCGTCGTCGGACGCTCTGCGCAGGACGGGCTCGGACACCGCATGCTCTTCCAGAAAGGGACCGCTGCGGGTTCGCCGCAGGCCCGCCAGGTGGGCACCGCAGCCCAGCTCACGACCGAGATCCTCAGCGAGCACGCGCACGTAGGTACCGGCCGAGCATTCGACGAGAATCTCGAGGTCCGGGGGCGTGTACTTCAACAGTTCGAGCCGATCGATGCACACCGACTTCGGCTTGCGCTCCACCTGCTTCCCGGCACGGGCGAGCCGGTGGAGCGGCACGCCGTCGCGCTTGACGGCGCTGTACATGGGCGGCACCTGCTCGATATCACCGAAAAAACCCGGCAGCGCCGCACGCACCTGGGCTTCATCGGGCAGCGCCCCCTCGTGGCGGCGCAGGACTTCACCTTCGGCGTCGAGGGTGTCCGTCTCCGCGCCGAGGCGGATCGTACCGGCGTAGCCCTTGCGACCGGCCTCGAGAAACGGGACCAGCTTGGTCGCGTCCCGCACCGCCAGCGGCAACACCCCGGTCGCCGCCGGGTCGAGGGTGCCTAGGTGACCGACGCGCCGCGTGCCGAGCCAGCGGCGCGCGGCGTCTACGACGTCGTGGGACGTCCAGCCAGGCGGCTTGTCGACGACCAGGAAGCCCGACGGTCCCGGTCGCGCATCACGGTCGCGTCTAGCTCTTCGCGCCATCGGCGATCTCCCGCAGCAAGGCCAGGGTGGCGTCTCCCTCGGCAAGCGTTGCATCGTGACGGAACACCAAGCGTGGCATGCGCTTGAGCTGGCTCTTCTGCGCGAGTCGGCCCCGCAGGTAGGACGCGGCCGCGTCGAGCCCGCTCTGGATCTCCTCGACGTCAGCCTTCTCGTCGAGCGTGCTCCAGAACACCAGCGCTTGAGAGAAGTCCGGCGCCACGTCGACCTTCGTGATCGTAACCAAGCGCACTCGCGGGTCGGAAACCTCGCGACGCAGCGCCTCGGCCACCTCGCCGCGCAACAACTCCGACACTCGCTCCGTTCGGCGTGACATCAGTCGGCTCCTTCCAGATCGATCTCGCCCTCGCCGTCGTCCCAGGGCAGCTCCAGGATCTCCACGTCGCCGAACGCGACCTCCGCCAGATGCAGCTCTTCGATGTAGGCCAGCGCCCGCTCGAGCACGTCCCGCACGATGCGAGCTTCGGAGCCGGCCGCGGTGAGCCCAAGCGTGGCGCGCTGCCAGGTGCCCTGCCCGCCGACCTCGGCCACGGATACGTTGAAGCGGTTGCGCACCCGCCGCGAGATCGACCGCACCACGCCCCGTTTGGTCTTCAAGGACCGGGAGCCGTGAACGTGCAACTCGACCGCCGCCGCCCCGACGATCATCTGAGGGTCGCGGGCTTCTCCTCGATGACGTACGCCTCGATCGCGTCACCGACCTTGATGTCGTTGTAGCCCTCGATGCCCATGCCGCACTCGAAGCCGGTTTGAACTTCGCGCGCATCGTCCTTGAAGCGCTTGAGCGACGCGAGCTTGCCCTCGTAGAGCTGCACGCCGTCGCGCAGCAACCGCACCCTCGCATTGCGCCGCATCAGGCCCTCGGTGATGTAGCAACCCGCAATGGTGCCGGCCTTCGGAACGCTGAAGGTCTGCCGCACATCGGCGCGGCCGAGGAACTCCTCGGAGAGGGTCGGCGGCAACAGGCCCACCATGGCCTTCTCGACGTCTTCAGTCACCTCGTAGATGATCTTGTAGGTACGGATCTCGACGCCCTGCCCCTCGGCAGCGCGCCGCGCAGCGGGATCCGGCCTCACGTGGAAGGCGATCACGATGGCGCCGCTGGCCCGAGCCAGCATCACATCCGTTTCGGTCACCGCACCCACGCCGGCCAGGATGACATCGACCTTGACTTCGTCCGTGCTGAGTTTGAGCAGCGCGTCGCGCAGGGCCTCGACGGAGCCATGCACGTCCGCCTTCACCACCAGCGCCAGCTCCTTCACACCGCCACCTGCGACGTCGGCGAAAAGCTCGTCGAGGGTGCGCGGTGCCGGCCCGTCCGCCGGCCGCTCGCGCCGCTCGGCTTCGCGGTGATCGACGATCTCCTTGGCGACGCGCTCGTTCTCGACGGCGTTGAGCTGCTGGCCGGCGTCGGGCACGCCCTGCAGGCCAATGACCTGGACAGGCGTCGACGGGCCGGCCTGCTTGAGACGCTTGCCGTTCTCGTCCTCCAAGGCGCGAACGCGGCCGGTGTGGGTGCCGCAGACGATCACATCGCCCTGCCTCAGCGTGCCACTCTGGACCAGCACGGTGGCCACCGGTCCGCGCCCCTTGTCCAACCGGGCCTCGACCACGAGACCCGAGGCGCGGCGCGTCGGATCGGCCTTCAACTCGAGGATCTCCGACTGCAACACGACGGCTTCGAGCAACTGATCGAGACCGGTGCCCTGGGTCGCCGACACGTCGACGCACAGCACGTCGCCGCCAAAGTCCTCGGGAACCAGATCGTGCTCCATCAACCTCTGGCGCGCCTGCTGCGAGTTCGCGCCGGGCAGGTCGCACTTGTTCACGGCCACCACGATCGGCACGCCGGCCGCCTTCGAATGCTCGATGGCCTCGATGGTCTGCGGCATGATGCCCTCGGTCGCCGCAATCACCAGGATCACCAGATCCGTCAGCTGGGCGCCGCGGGCGCGCATCTCCGTGAAGGCAGCGTGGCCGGGCGTGTCGATGAAGGTGATGAGCTGCTCACCCACCGCCGCCTGGTACGCACCGATGTGCTGGGTAATGCCGCCGGCCTCCCCGGCGACCACATTGGCCTTGCGGATCGCGTCGAGCAGAGACGTCTTGCCGTGGTCGACGTGGCCCATGACGGTCACGATGGGTGAACGGGGCAGCAGGTTGGCCTCGTCCTCGGACTCGGGGAGCGGCTGCTGGAGGAATTCCTCCTCCTTGAAACCGACGTCCTGCACTTCGTAGTCGAACTCCGCTGCCACCTGGCCTGCGGTGTCGGCGTCGATCGCCTGGTTGATGGACACCATGGTGCCGAGTGCCATCAACTTGCTCTGCACCACCGGGCCCTTCTGCCCGAGCAGGCGGGCGAGCTCGCTCACCGCGATCGTGCCCTCGATGCGCACCACGCGCTTCTCTTCCTTCGACTTGGCCGTGGCGGCGGCGGGGCGCGGGGCCGAGGGTGCATCCCGGCGCTTGCGCCGCGGCGACACCGCCTGCCGCGGCTCGAGCGTGACCTGCCGACGCAACGGCGCGCGGCTGGTGGCCTGGCGCGCCAGGTTGTCCTGCTCGCGCAGGTTGACGACTTCCCGAAACTGTTTGCGTCCGCCGGGCTTGGTGGCGGCATCGCCGTCCGTGCGCGCTCCGGTGCGCGCCCC
>JAFDDG010000106.1 GCA_019310965.1 Deltaproteobacteria bacterium | reverse complement strand
GGTTCTGGCGGTGGCGAGACGTGCGGGCCTGGAGATCCCCACGCTGTGTCACGATGATCGGCTGAAGCCCGTTGGCGCCTGTCGCATGTGCCTGGTGGATGTGTCCGGACAGCGCCGGTTGCAACCGGCCTGCACATGGCCCGCGGAGCCAGCACTCGAGGTGAGCACGACCTCCGAGCGCGTGACCCGGCACCAGAATGTCCTGACCAGTCTCTACATGGCCGACCACGTTCTGGATGAGGGCGGGCTGCCCGCGGCCACGTCCAACCGCAACGAACTCAGGAAGCAGGCGAGCGCAGTGTCGCCGATCGTGCTGGCACCCCTCGCGAACTCGCGGGAGGGCCGGCCGCAGGACCCCAATCCCTACGTGACCTTCCGCCCGGAGCTGTGTGTGGTGTGCGCTCGCTGCACGCGGTACTGCGATGAGGTCGAGGCGGTCAACGCGATCGCTCTCACGCACCGGGGACACGAAACGACGATTGGAACGGCGGGCTTCCGGGGGTTGCTCGAGACCTCTTGTGAGCTGTGCGGTGGCTGCATCGACACCTGTCCCACCGGTGCGCTGGTGGAGAGGAAGGCAGCGGAGCTCGTCGACGACGAGGTCACCCGGACCACCTGCAACTACTGCGGTGTCGGCTGCCAGATGGATCTGCACGTGGTGGACGGCCGCGTCCACAAGGTGACATCGCCGCCCGTGGGAGAAACCGTCAACGACGGCAACCTGTGCGTCAAGGGGCGCTTTGCGTACGACTTCATTCACCATTCGGAGCGGTTGACGACACCCATGGTGCGGGGCGAGGACGGAACCCTCCGGGCTGTCAGCTGGGAAGAGGGAATCCGGGCGGCGGCCGAGGGTTTACTGGGCGTGAAGGCCCGCCACGGGGCTGACACTCTGGGCTTCGTCTCCTCCAGTCGCTGCACAGGGGAGGAGAACTTCCTGGTTCAGAAGCTGGCCCGAGCGGTGTTTGGCAGCAACAACGTCCATTCATGCGCTGCCACCTGACACGCGCCAACGGTTGCCGGGCTGGTGACCATGTTCGGGGCAGGGGCCATGACCAACAGCATCCCCGAGATCCGGGATGCGGATTTCCTCTTCGTCATTGGCTCGAACACGACAGAGGCGCATCCGATCATCGCCATGGAAATGAAGCGCGCTGTGGAGCGCGGGGCGAGACTCGTGGTGGCCGACCCACGTGCCATCCGGCTGACCGAGATTGCCGACCGCCATCTGCAGCTGAGGCCCGGCACGGACGTCTGGCTGCTCAACGCAATGGCGCACGTGATCATCGAGGCAGGCCTGGTCGATCAGGCCTTCATCGACGCACATACCGAGGGGTTCGACGACGTCGTCAGGACGGTCGAGCGCTACACGCCCGAGGAGGCCGAGGAACAGACGGGTGTGCCCGCTCGTGACATTCGCGACACGGCACTCGAGTATGCGCGAACTCGCAAGGCCGGCGTCTACTACACCCTGGGTGTCACCGAGCACACTCACGGGACCGACAACGTCTATGCGCTGGCCAATCTGGTACTCATGACGGGTCACCTGGGTGTTCGCTCCGCAGGCATGAACCCGCTGCGTGGTCAGAACAACGTTCAGGGGGCCAACGACTCCGGTGCATCGCCGGTCTTCTATCCCGGGTACCAGCGGGTGGTGGACGACGAGGCCAGAGCGAAGTTCGAGGCGGCATGGGGCGTCGCGCTGTCCCCCAACGAGGGTCACAACCTCAATGTGATGATGAAGGAGCTCATCAAGGGCAGCATGAAGGGCCTCTTCGTGATGGGGGAGGACATCGTCGTGTCCGAGCCCGACGCGTCCACGCTGGAGCGTGCCCTCAATGCCTGTGAGTTCCTCGTTTGTCAGGACATCCTTCCCACTGAGACGCAGCGCTTTGCAGATGTCATTCTGCCGGCCGCCTGCTTCGCCGAGAAAGACGGCGTCTTCACCAATAGCGATCGCCGCGTTCAGCGCGTGCGGAAGGCCGTCGATGCGCCAGGGGAGGCGAGGCCGGACTGGCAGATCCTGGGGGATCTCGCGCGCGCGGCGGGCTACGACATGCCGCACTACGAGAGCCCGGCAGAGGTCTACTCCGAGATGGCCTCTCTGGCCCCCAAGTTTGCCGGGATCTCGCACGCCCGCATCGATCGGGAGGGCGGGTTGCAGTGGCCCTGCGAGGACGATCGACATCCCGGCACTCCCACGCTGCATCTGGACGGTCCGATCAAGGGGCGCGCGACCTTCCAGGGGGTGGAATTCCGGCCAAGCGACGAGCTGCCAGACTCCGAATACCCCCTGGTCTTGTCGACGGGGAGGACGCTCTACCAGTACAACTCCGCCACGCAGACGCGGCGCGATCCCGGCACCGTGGCCAAGGATCCGGAGAACTTCGTGGAGGTTCACCGGCGTGACGCGAAGAAGCTGGGAGTGACGGAGGGTGATTCCGTGGTGGTCTCCTCGCGCCGTGGCTCAGTGAAGGCCCGAGTGAGGGTGAGCCCGCGCGTCCGCCGTGGCTGCGTGTGGATGCCGTTTCACTTTGCCGAGTCCCGGGCCAATGTTCTCACCAATCCGGCTGGGGACAGAGTGACCCAGACCGCGGAATACAAGGTCTGCGCGGTCAGGATAGAAGCCTCCTGACGGCCGATGTCGAGCCGTGGGCGGCCTGGCATCGCCCCGTCGAGAGAGCTGGAGAGAGGGGCGCAGCAGCGGGCGACCGATCGGGCGGTCCGGCGCAAGGAGCGCATGGCCGGGACCGGACTCCGGTCCTGGCTGGTTCGACGGGTGTCTAGGCCGCCAGCCGGAGTCTGTCGAGGATCGCGTCCACCGGCAGCGCCCGGTCGATCATGGCCAGCGCATCGTGGCGCACGTGGTTCTGGGCCATCTCGTGCTCGATCGCGGCGGTGGTGATCTGGCCCGTTTCGACGCATTCCTTCAGCATTGCGAAGAAATAGGCCTCCTGCTGCGGATCGGGATGCACCTTGTACTTGCCGCGCAAACGGATCGAGGCGCTCGGCAGGACCTTCCCGATCCACGGAATGCGGTTTGTGAAATCGATCGGCAGGCCGGTCTTCCAGGGCTGGGTGCGGCGCTTGGTATTGTGGAACATCCGGGTCTCGGACGTCAGCCGGTCGAAATCGTTCCAGTGTGCCTCGAGAAACCCGATCGTCTCGCGCGGCTCGGTCGCCAGCACGATCCAGTCGTCGTAATCCAGCTCCCCCGTGAACATCTTCTCGAACTGGGCCCGCATGTCCCAATGGGTCAGTTTGGCGCAATCCAGCAGCATGACGCTGGAGGCGATGTAGTCGTCGCGCCTGTTGTGGCCCGGGCGCGGGCACGCGAGGATCGCCCGGCCCCCCATGTCGTGCCGGAATAGCTCGTTCACGTCGCCGACCGCGAAGACGTCGGGGTCGATGACGACGGCGCGATTCTCGTAGTTCATCAGCTGCGGCGGCGTGAAACGGACCGGGGTGAAGGATTGCAGGTCGTCGTTCTTCCAGACCCGCCAGCTCCCGGCGCGCAGGAACTTGCGGCCCTCGAAAGCGTCGAAGCAGTCGTAGTCTTCGCGCTTGATGATCTGCACGTCGAACGCATCCGGCTCGGCCGAGGTCCGCTTGAGCGCATGGCGCCCGACGATCGCGCCGGCGATCTGCTTGGCATTTGTGTGAATGAATACGGTGTTTTCCGCCATCCGCCGATCCTCTCGCTGGCGCGCGATCCTAGTGCTCGCCGAGTTTCCCGTCCAGCATCGGTGCCCGATCTCTGTAAACGGGGGCTTTCTCACCCGTTCGTGGCGTCTGCTCTCGCTGCAGGGCGGCCCGCACGAGGCCGAGAGGAGATATCGCGTCTCCGGACTACTCCCCGGAGGGGCGCAGTCTGGTCGGCCGAGTACCGGTGGCGGTTCGAAGTAGCGAGTGATGGCGTCTCGAGCAGCGCCTGCACCCCTTACGGGAGGGCGCACAGCGGCTGTGCGGTGGCTCCGCTAGCATGCCTGCCCCGTGGACTACCTGGATCTGAAAAAGCTCGGGGCGATCGATCCGATTGCCTTCCAGGCGTGCGAGCCGTATCCCTTCGTCAATCCCGAGGGCCTCCTCCACCAGGAGGCCCACCGGAAGCTCGTCGAAAACCTGCCTCCGCTCGAGCTCTTCACGAAGATTCAGAGCAAGAGGCGTCGCTACGGTCAGAAGTCTCACGATCGCTACACGCTCGAATACGAGGATGGGCTGCCCCTTCCGAGCCCGTGGCAGGAATTCATCGACGAGCTCCGAGGCGAACCCTACCGCGCACTGCTGTGCCGTCTGCTCGGTATCCCCGACCTCGAGCCGCGCTTTCACTGGCACTGGGCGACCGTCGGCGAGTCCGTGTCGCCTCACTGCGACGCGAAGCGCAAGCTCGGCTCGCACGTCTTCTATCTCAACACCGAAGAAGAGTGGGATCCGACCTGGGGCGGGCAGACCCTGGTCCTCGACGACGGGGGCCGCTTCTCCTCCGACTCGTCCCCCGCATTCGAGGACTTCGAAGAGATCGCCTGCGCACAGGCGTCGGGAAACTGGAGCTTCATCTTCTCGCGGCGCGGCAACTCCTGGCACGGCGTGAAGGAGGTCGTCTGCCCGGAAGGCCACTTCCGGAAGGTCTTCATCGTGGTCATCGACAAGCCCGGCCTGCGACGCCGACTGACGCGCACGCTCAGCGGCAGCTGAGGCCTCGGGACCGGCCGCCGCTCTCGGTTTGCGGCCAGCCTCTGGCCGTGCCCGGGCTCCATCGCGCGCCTTGCCAGCGGCGCGCCTCGGCGCCTGGAGCTTCTCGCGCGAGCCTGGGTGAGGCCTAGCTGGAACGAAGCGGGTTGTAGCGGGCAAGAACCTGCCCACTCCTGCGTGCCAGATTGCCCAGAACCCCGGGCAGGGCACGCGCGAAGGGCCCTGTAGAGAAGAGGCGGGTCGGCCAGAAGCGGGGCCCCGCTGCGAGTAGCAGGAGGTACCAGCGCTCCGCGGCCGCCTGGCTGAACTCCGGCTCGGGGTGGCAGTGGTGTCGGGCGTTGCTCTCGATCAGGCGCAGCAGCCATGCCCGCGACCAATCGATGAATTCGGCGGTTGGCTCGAAGTCGTTGAGGTTGCGCAGGCGCTGGTGCCCTTCGAGTTCGCTCTCGCTTGCCTCGATGCCCAGGTCGTGGAGTTGATCGCGTGCAACTCTGGATTTGAGGTTTCGGGCGAGAGATTCGCTCTGATGGCTATCGCCCCCGAGTCGATAGCGAATCAGGAACTCGGGCAGGTTCGCGAGAGGGTACTTCTTCGACATGCGCGCCCAGAGATCGATGTCCTGGCAGTAGACGAACTCATCTCGGTAGCCGAACTCTCGCATAACAGACATTCGGGCCATCATCGTCGGATTCTTGAAGCAAGTGGCGAAGAGGATCTGGCCGCGGAGCTGACGTGGGGAAATCGGGCGGACGATTGGACTGCGGGGTCGGCCATCCCGTGAGATGCGATGCGCCCAGCCCCCAACCGCGCAGATCTCGGCGTTTCGATCGAGGAAGTCGACTTGCAGCGCCAGGCGGTTCGGGTAGGCGAAATCATCGCTGTCCAATAAGGCGATGTACTCGCCGCGCGCGAGCTCGAGGCCGCGATTGCGGGTTCGCGGGATGCCCAGGTTCTCCTCGTTGTGGACGAGGCGGATGCGAGGGTCATCGATGGCCCGAATCCGGGCGGCGCTCTCATCCGTCGATCCGTCGTCGATGACCAGCAACTCGAAGTCGCGAAAGCTCTGGGCCAGCACGCTGCCGATCGACTCCTCGACGAACGACTCGCGGTTGTGGACCGGCATGAAGACGGTGACTTTGGGAGAGCCGTTGCTCATGGACGTCAGGCCCCGATCTCGCCGCTGGCTGCTCGGCGAGGGATGTGCCGGGCATCTCGCGAAACGACGAGAAGCGATCTTTGATTTGTAGCAGACCGGCGCGCGCGGGCGTCGCCGCCGCCGGCGTCAGCCGCGATTCGCGAGCCCCTCGAAGAGTTCGGGTCGCACGAGCGGCTTCTTCAGTGCGATCGAGCGACATGTCCAGCTCGCGAGACAGGCGAGCTCGACGAAGTCGAAGGCTTCGTCGAGAACCGGAGCAGAGGCGTCGGCGAGCGGTGCCGAGCGCCAGCTCTCGTGTGCGAAGAACTCCTGCCGGCGTTCACCGAACCAGCGGAAGCAGGCCTTCGCGACTCCAGTGCCCAGGAGCTGTTCACGCACCAAGCTCTCGACATCGATGAAGCGATAGCTGCCGTCGCCACAACGCAGCAGGTTTGCGGGCCGCGGGTCGCTGTAGTCGTAGCCGATCCAGACCGCCTCCGGCGTCCATTCCTTCAGACGTTCCCGGAGCCGCTGATGGAGTGACTCGTTGAGAACGCCCGCTTCGCGGAGCGCGCGCAGATCTCGCTCGACATCGGCGAGCCAGGGGCCTTCGGCCACGGGGCGCAGCACGGCGTCCCGCGAGTAGAGAGTGGTGAAGATTCGGGCGAGGTCGGTGATGACCTCGGAATCGAGACTCGTCACCAGCCTTCCTTCGACGAACTCGACCCAGAGATCGCGTCCCTGCTGTTGCACGAAATCGGGAAAGATGCGGAGCCCCTGGAACGCCTGCAGGCATTCTCCGACCTGTTCCGCCGAGGCGGCATGTTCGAAGACCACGCGCTTGAGGCGGCGGTCTCCGAGATCCACTAGATAGACCTTCTGGCGCTTCTCGCCGCCGCGGCCACGCAGGCGCTGAAACACGCGCTGGAGGCGCTTGCCGTAGGGTTCGAGGCGCGTGTGGGGATAGGAGTCGTAGTCGATCATGTCCGGGCTCTCGCCCGGCAATCTACCTCGTGCTCCGGGCGATGGCCCATCCGGCGTGATTTCACGGCCGGCCCGATGCGTCGCGAGTGCTTCGGCCCGATCGCAAACCCTAGGGCCACCCCGTCGGGAGCTGCGCGAGCTCGCCCCGCGCGACCTCGACGTCTCGGATGAGTTCGTGTATCCGGTGCGCGATCACCTCGTTCCCGCGGTCGTTGACGTGGCAGTTGTCGATGTAGATCGAGTCTTCGCCGTCGAAGGCCCCGCGGAAGTCGTGGAGCCAGTCGGCCTCTTCGCGCGCCATCACCTCGCGCACGATCGGGTAGACGAGCCGGTAATCCCGAACGCGGACACTCTCGGCGTTGACCTCGATATCGGAACGCTCGCCGCCGATGGGTGCGAGAGGTTGCAGGATCGCGAGAAAGCCTGCGCCCTGATCTTCCGCGATGCGCCGAGCAATTTTCCAGTTGTTGACGAGCGTGCGCGCCACGCGCTGCGCATAGGCGGGGTCGCTCTGACATCGCGAGGGCAGCACCTCGGCGAGCCCCAAGCTCAACCTCAGGAATTCCACGACCTCCAGCGTCGCGTCGGAGAGGCTCCGCCCGAGGTACGAGCTCGGGGCCACCAGGTGACTGAGCTTCTGCTCTCGGGTGTGCCCGTTGATGGAGACGTCGCCGCGGCAGAGGCTGTGGGCATCGTTGCAGCCGTCGTAGAAGACCACCCAATCCATCGGCTCTTCCTGGTTCGCGAGGTTTACGAGACGCGCGATGCTCTGACGGCTGACGAAGCCCGACTCGCCGTGGTTGTACACCTCGAGTTCGGGCCGCAGGTCGTTGAAGCGCGCCGGGATCGTCTTCTCGTCCACGACGCCCTTGCCCCACATGGTCGAGCCACCGAAGAAGCGAACGACCCCTTCCGGTCGCTGCGTGCGCGGTCGGTGCTTGCGATCGCCGTCTGCCGCGACGGTGATCGTCTCGCCGTGGAACTCGGCCCGCGACCAGGCGAAATAGGGGGCGTAGTTCGTCTGCAGGGCGTCGAACTCGTCGAAGGTCTGACGCGCGAGCTCGCGGTCGGGCAGGGTCGGTCGCTCGGCCTTCGGATCCGGGAGGAAGGTTCGCTCGAGCAGGTACTGCAGGTCGAGGAGCACCGCCGAGAAGACGTTCGCCACGACGACGATCGCGAAGAATACGAACAAGTTTCCCAGCGCGAGCTGGACGATGCGGCGGAGGCGCTTCCCTTCTGCCTCTCTGGCCGAACCCATGTGCGCACTACTCCTTGCAGCAGACTCCGATCGTCCGCGCGGCGAGATAGGTAGCGGATTCGCGTCGGATCCGCGTAGATTTTCCGTCCGTCCACCCTGCCCCGTGCGCCACGACGCCCATCAGGCCAGCCCTGCTAATCTCCGCGGCGGGGCCCTTAGCTCAGTTGGTCAGAGCAGCCGGCTCATAACCGGAAGCGCCCAGGTTCGAGTCCTGGAGGGCCCACCAGTAACTTCGCGATCTTGCTCAGGTTCGTTCTCGGAACCCTTGTCGGCAGCTTGTCGGCAGACGTCTTTCGGCGGGCGCAGTACCTCGAGCATCGCGTTGTCGGCGAGTCGCGCATAACGCCGCGTCGATTGCACGTTGCGGTGACCGAGAAACGTCTGCAGATGTCGCTCGGACACTCCGCGACGGATCGCGTCCGTCGCCATGCTGTGCTTCGTCCCCTCGTAGAGAGAGATCGGCGGAAGTCCGGCGCGCGCGCCGGAGAGCTGGGCCGAGGGCTCCACGTGTCGTTCGATCCAGTCTCGGAGCTCTTCGCTGACGGGAAGTCGCTTCGACCGCCGGGTCTTGGTGCCGCGCACCGGAGCCGCGAGCGTCTTGCCCTTGAAGGCCTTGTCCACCGTGAGCCAGCCGTCGTGGTAGTCGGCCACGGTCAGCGCGCGGGCCTCGCTCGGGCGGAGCCCGAGGGCTTGCCGCAGCTAGCACCGCCGGTCTCGGGCACTACGCTCCAGTGGGCTGCCCCATGGACGTCAGCGGAGCCCCAAGGGGCTTGCGTGGCGTTATAGTCGCGGAAATCAAGGGAGGGCGGGTTGGCCGGCTACGATCTGATCGTCATGGTCGGGGTGAATGGCGACGGCGTGCGCAATGCTTCGCGCCGGTGTCGCCGGGAGCGCGCCATCAAGTGCACGCTCCGCGCTTGCTAGCCGCGCCTCCGGTAGCGATGAGCCAAAGGGAGAGATCGCAGCGTTCGCGAAGTCACAGCGGCTTGATCCGCCTGCTGTCCGTCGCACTGCTGATCATGGGCACCGCGCTCTACGCCTGGGGGCTCCTCGTCGGGAATCTGAGGATCGGGCCCCCGCTCGTGGCGCTTGCGCCGCTCCAGCTGCCGCCGGAACTCGTGCCGGTTGAGTCGCTACAGGTTCCTGCGGGCACTCTCACAGGGCGCAATCTCCTGCTCGTAACGCTCGACACCACGCGGGCGGACCGGCTCGGCCTTTACGGGAACGCGTCGGCCCAGACGCCGACCCTCGACCGCTTGGGACGCGAGGGCGTCGTCTTCAGCCGAGCCGTGGCGACCGCCTCGTCGACTCTGCCCACGCACGCCTCGATGTTGACCGGCTTGTATCCCCACCGCCATGGCGCCCCGGCCAATGCCGTCTTCGTGCTCGACCCCGACGTGCCGACGCTCGGCGAGGTGCTCGCCGAGCGGGGCTACCGCACCGCCGCCTTCATCTCCGCATCCACGATTGACGCGCAGTTCGGGCTGAGCCGCGGCTTCGACCACTACGACGACGTCTCTTCGGCTCTCGCGCGGTACGAGATCTTGTCGGAGCGTCGGGCCGACGAGACGACGGACCGTGCCATCGCTTGGCTCGAGCGCCCGGGGGCACGCCCCTGGTTCGTGTGGGTCCACTACTTCGACCCCCACGCGGTCTACGCACCCCCCGAGCCGCATGCGACGGGCCACCTGCTGGCGTACGACGGCGAGATCGCGTTCGTGGACGCCCAGCTCGCCCGCCTGCTCGAGGCCGCACGCGCCGCGTCGAGTCGTGATCCGCTGGTCGTGGTGGCGGCCGACCACGGCGAGGCCCTCGGCGAGCACGGCGAGCAGACGCACAGCTATCTGGTGCAGGAGGCGACGCTGCAGATCCCGCTGATCCTGCACGCCGGCGATGCGCTGCCCGGCGGCCGGCGTATCGACGCGCGGGCATCGCAGGTGGACCTGATGCCGACCGTTCTGGCGCTGTTGGGAATCGAATCGCCCACGGGTCTCGATGGTGTCGACTGGACCCATTCGCCCGAACCCGATCGCCCCGTACTGGCCGAAACCATCGAAGGCCGCGCCCTCTACGGCTGGTCACGGCTGTCCGCGCTGTATCAGGGCGAGGCCAAGCTGGTGACCGGATCGCGCGCGGCGCTCTACGACCTCGGACGCGACCCCACCGAGCGACAGGACCTGGCCGACGCGAAGCCCGCGGAGGTCGTTGAGCTCGAGCGGCGGCTCCTCGAGATCCGCGGCGGCGAAGGCGGGATGCTGGCACCCGCTCCGGGCGTACTCGCCGACGACACGATCCAGCGTCTCGCGGCGCTCGGGTACGTGGTGACCGAGGGGCTCGCGTTCGAGGCCGGGGGTCCCGGGCCCGACCCGCGCGACCTGGTCGACGATGTCTCGAAGCTTCAGATCACCGTCAACGCACGCCTCCAGGCCGACCGCATCTCCTGGTTGCTGCGCGCGTTTGCATGGCTGAACGACGTCCCGCTGCCGCGTACCGCGGAAGAAACCACCGAGGTGCTGGAGGCCATGGTCGAGCGCAGACCGGACTTCGCGCCGGCTTGGTACTACCTGGGCGATTACTACAAGCAGGCAGGCCGCAACGAGGACTTCGCACGCGCCCACGAGCGGCTCGAGGCTTTGCGCCGTGCGAGGGCCACGGGTCCGCCACGCTCCTGAAGCCCCTACGCCTTGGGTCATCGGCCCAGCCGGCTCCCGGTCCGGCGCACCCGCGGCTGGCACATTCCTCATCTTGCTCGGGTTCGCTCAGGGAATCCTCGTCGCCAGAGTGATTGCGGCGTGTGCGGCACCTCGAAGAGTGCGTTGTCCGCGAGCCGCGCATAACGCCGGCTGGACTGAGCGTTCTTGTGGTCGGAAGAGCGGGCGTGGGACAGACGAGTCGCGTTCTGGCGCGAGGCCCGGTGGTTGGGCGTCACGCCGAGGTGCTGCAGGGCCGCAGTGGGTCCTCGCCTCAGCCTTCGGTCGGCGTCCCGCCGTACCGCAGCAGCGTGAAGAGATTCGTTCCGACGATCTCGTCCTTCTGGTTGTAGAAGGTCTGCAGATTCGTCTGGAAATAGCCCGGGCCGAGCTTCGTCTGCTTCAACGGCGAACAGTTGAGCGTTTCGTTGGTCGCAAAGATGCGATCACCCGGGCGAATCGGGACGCCGTAGGTCTGGGCAGACCCCTGCGCGATCGTGTCGGTCATGCCGGGCGGCATCGGCATCCCCCCACCCTGGCTGGCATCCTTCGGCGGCCAGGGCGCACGCTCCGGGCTGTTGGCGTCCGGCGCTGCGAAGTCGACGCCGGTATGTCCGGCCCGCGCCATCGTCCAGGTGATCAGCCCCATCGGCGGGGCGATCATGCCCTGGTGCCGACTCTTGCGGGCGTAGTCGGTATCCCCGTAGAGCGGGTTCATGTCCTCGACCATGTCGCACCAATACATGAGCTGGACCTCGTTAACGGGATAACCGCCCCGTGACTTCTCCGATTCTTGCCCTAGCCAGGCCTTCGCGAACTCGGGAATCTGGGGATGCGGCTCCATCGTCGGGCGCTCCATCGATTGCACTGGCTGTACCGGACCCCCACTGCGCGACGGCATCGCGATCGTCGCCGTCGAAGTCGCCGCCACACCGATGTGGTTCGAGGCCGAGAGCTGAAGCTTGACTCGCGGTTCGCCACCTTCCTCGAGCTTCTCGGTCACGCTGCCCTCGATCTTCGCGACGTCCCCGGGGCAGAGCTGGTTGAGCATCTGGAGACCGGTCTCGCGAAAATCACTCTCCGGCCCGCACCAGTCCGTCACGAAGCGCCCGAAGAGCGCCTGCTCGAACATCGTGTTCACGAACATGTCGCGATTGCCGACGGACTTCGAGTACTCGGGATCGTGGTGATAGGGCATGAGATCCCGTGTGCCACAGACCGCGAGGATGAGTGTCTTGACCGTGATCGGAAACTCGAGGACGGGCAATGTCTCGCCGACCTCGACGTCTTCCCAGAATTTGGATTCCACGTTCTCTTTCTCCTCGCTGTTGGTTCTCGTCTCGCATGCCGAGCCGTCGGCTCGAGGGGACGACAGTGCCGCTCCCCGTCGACGAATTCAGGGCATGGGAAAAACGAGCCGCGTTCTGGCGCGACGCCCGAGTATGGACTTTCTGCCGAGGTCCTGCAGGGCCACGCGCAGCCTCGCGATCTACAACGTGGAGGCACTCCCTTCCACCGGCTCGCCCGGCGGCAGGCTCGGGTCGCCCGGAGCTTCGATGAGCTCGATGGTGGTGCCGTCGGGGTCGGCGATGAATACGACCTGGGAGCCGAGCTGCGCGTTTCGGAGACGCGACTTCTCCAGCAGCTCGCCGCCCGCCGCGACCGCATCGGCGACGACGCGGTCGAGCTCCTGGACGCGCAGCGCGATGTGGGCCAGCCCGATGCGCACGAAGCCCGCGCGCTCGTCGGCGCCTTCGTGGTCGATCTGCTGGATCTCGATCTGGGTGCCGTCGCGCTCGAGAAAGACCGCATCGAGCTTCACCTCGGGCTTGCCGAGCAGCAGGGCGGTCGGCCCGCCCACGATCGAGAGCTCGGTTCGCTCCCGAAACCCGAGGACGTCGCGATAGAAGCGGCGAGAACGCCCGACGTCGGAGACCCGAATTGCGATGTGAGAGAAGCGAACGACGGGCATGGCTGCGAACCCTCCAGAGACGACGCGGTCTGCCCGGGCCACGCTGCGGAGTCCGCCAGACGCTGCCCGGGCGGCTTGGGTTGCGGCCAGTGTGCCACGATTCAGCCCACCGTCGCGCTGCCCTCCGATAG
>JAFDDG010000105.1 GCA_019310965.1 Deltaproteobacteria bacterium | reverse complement strand
CCGATGCCGAAACTCGTCGACCGCGATGCCCAGCGCCGCCAGATCCTGGCCGCGGCTCGTGCGGTCTTTGCCGAGCACGGGCTCGAGGGGACCGGGCTCACCCACGTGGCCGAGGCGGCGGGCATGGGCCGCTCGAGCCTCTACCACTACTACCCGGACCAGGCGGCGCTGGTGCAGGATCTGCTGCGCGATCTGCTGGCCGAGGAAGAGGCGCTCTTTCGCGCGGCGCTCGAGGGAGAGGGCACTTCGAGCCAGCGTCTCGAGGGTTTCCTGCGCGCACAGCTCGGCTACTTCGACGCGTGGTGCCAGCTGGCGCCGCTCGTCTTCGATCTGCGCGCGCGTCACACGCGGCAGCTGCGCCCCTTCTTCAGGAGGATCCGCGCGACGCTCGGCCGTCTCATCGAGGAAGGTCGTGCGCGCGGTGAGTTTGCCAGCGACCTCGATCCCGAGCTGGCCGCCGCCGTGGCCATCGGAGCGATCGACGGCCTGCTGCTCCAGCACCATGTCGACCGCGGCGCGTTCGGCGACTGCCGAGCGCTTGCCGACACGCTCGTGCATCAGGTGCTGCGGGGGCTGGTGCCATGAGCTCTCTCGCGCTCATGCGGTGGCTCGAGGCGGCGCCCGAACGTTACGACGCCGGCATGCGGCTGCTGACTCTCGGGCGGGCCGCGCGTGCGCACGCCTTCGTGGCTGCGGCTGCTGCGCGGCGCGACGCACAGGTGTTGGAGATCGGCTGCGGCACCGGTGCTCTGACCGAGCGTCTGGTCGCTGGCGGCGCCCAGGTCACCGCCGTCGATCAGAATCCCGAGATGCTCGAGCGCGCCCGCGCGCGGCTCGCCGAGGTGGGAGTCCTCGATCGGGTCGAGCTCGTAGAGCGCACCGCCGCTGAGAGCGATGCGTTGCCGGCTGCCAGCCGGGATGCGGTTGTCGCGAGCTTTGCGCTCTCGGAGATGTCCCGAGACGAACGACGTCACCTCCTGCGTGCGGCGCGGCGCGTCCTGCGACCCGGCGGTGTGCTGGTGCTGGCCGACGAGGTGGTGCCGCCGCCGGGCCTCTGGCGTGCGCTGCATTGCGGGCTGCGCGCGCCTCAGGCGCTGCTCGGCTGGCTGCTGGTCGGTGCGGTCTCGCGCCCGCTGTCGAATCTGCCGGCGGAGCTCGTCGAGGCCGGCTTCCGCGTGCGCGCCCGGCAGCGCTGGTTGCTAGGCGGTCTCGAAGCCTGCGTGGCGGTACCGGTGGAAGGTGGCGGAGCGTCCGGTGGCTGAAGCTGGACGCCGAGCCGGCGATCTCTTCCTGGACCTGCTCCAGACCCTGCTGCGCCTGCTGCCCTGGCCCACGGAGACCGGAGTTCGCGCGGTTGGTTTCCCCGACGCTTCGAGCCCGGTCCTTCTCACCGGCAACTATGCCCTCACCGTGCGCCGCGTCCTGCGTGCGCTCGAGGGCGTGGATGCCTGGTTGGTCGTGGCGCCTTCTGCGGGCATCAATGTGTGGTGCGCGGCATCGGGTGGGCACCTGGGCACGCATCAGGTCGTGACGGCGCTCAAGACCTCGGGGGTCGCAGAACGGGTGCACCACCGGAACGTGATCCTGCCGCAGCTGGCTGCGACCGGCGTCATTGCCCGGGACGTCAAACGCCGCTGCGGCTGGCGGGCGCGCTTCGGTCCGGTCAGGGCGGAGGACATTCCGCGCTATCTGGCGCAGGACGCGAAGAAGAGCGACGACATGCGCCACGTGGGCTTCGACGCGCGCGAGCGTTCCGAGATGGCGCTGGCCTGGGGCGGGCCGATGGCGCTCGCTGCGGGGCTCGTGTTGGCGTGGGTGCATGCGCCATGGGCCTTGCCCGTCGCGGGCTACGCCCTGCTCGCAGCCTTTGCGGCCTTCTTTGCGCTCGACCGCCTGCCAGCGCCGCGCAGGACGGGCTTTGCGGCGCTGGTCGTCGGCGTCGGCCTCGGCGCCACCGCGCTGGCCGGCGGCGGCATTGCCGCACTCTCGGCGGCGGGGGTCTCCGGGGGGGTGATCGCCGCGCTTCTCACCTTCGACTACGCCGGCTCGACGCCGATCGAAGGGGGAAGCCACTTCGAGGAGCGCCGCTTCGACGTCACGCTGGATCTCGAGCGCTGCAAGGGCGTGTACTCGTGCTGGGAGGTGTGCCCCGAAGCGTGCTTCGAGAAGCCAGCGCCCGGCAGCGAGGATCGCCGCATTTCGATTGCCCACGCAGAGCGCTGCGTTCACTGCGGCGCGTGCATCGTGCAGTGCTCCCTCGATGCGCTTGCCTTCGAGGATGCCGCGGGCCGGCGCATCGAGCCCGACGCGATTCGGCGTTTCAAGCTCAACCTGCTCGGGCAGCGCGTCGCTTGACGTTGGCCGGTGCTCCGGGTCCACAAGGTCGCAGTGGCAGCTGGCGTCGTTGCTGCTCCTGCGCCGCGCGCCATCCGGGGCCCCGTGGTAGGCTTTTCCGAACCGCCGGCGCGGTTCGGACGTGCCGCCAAGATGCTTGCGGGTCGCCCTGGCGCGCCACGCTGCGTTGGGAGGTGATCTCGCGACATGACGGCGATGCTCGCCGGCATCTTCTTCCTGTCGGGTGCGGCGGGTCTCCTCTTCGAGACGCTGTGGTTTCGCCAGGCGGGGCTCGCGTTTGGCAACAGCTTCTGGGCCTCGAGTCTGGTGCTTGCGAGCTTCATGGCCGGGCTCGGGCTGGGAAACGCTCTGGTGGCGCGCTTGGGCGCGCGCGTGCGCGAACCGTTGCGTGCCTACGCCGTACTCGAAGTTGCGATCGGAGCCGGCGGGGTGGCAGTGGTGTTCGGCCTGCCGAGTCTCACGCCTGCGCTGGTTGCCCTGCTGCGCCCGCTGCTCGAACAGCCGTGGCTGGTGAACCCGTTGCGGCTCGTGGTGGGCTTCGTGTTGCTGGCACTGCCGGCGACCGCGATGGGAGCCACCTTGCCGCTGCTGGTGCGAGTGCTCGCCGCGCGCGATGCGAGCTTTGGCTCGGCGCTGGGTCGCCTCTACGGCTGGAACACGCTCGGGGCCGTCGTCGGCTGTCTGATCGGTGAGATCGCGCTGATCGAGCGTTTTGGGGTGCGTGGCACGGCACTCGTAGCTGCCGGCGCCAACCTGGTGGCTGCGGCAGGCGGCCTGTGGCTCGCACGTCGCGTCGTGACCGGTGTGGAAGCCGCGACGCAGTCGCGGACGGGTGTGCTGACGCCGGCTGCCCTGCGCTTCCTGTGTGCGGCCGGCCTCTCGGGAGCCGTGCTGCTGGCGCTCGAGGTCGTCTGGTTCCGCTTCATGCACCTCTTCACCCATTCCGGCGCCGTCGCCTTTTCGATCATGCTGGCCGTCGTGCTCTCCGGCATCGCGAGCGGCGGGCTGCTGGCAGGTTTCTGGCTGCGCCGCGACCCGACCGGTGAACGCAACATCTCCCTGCTGTCCCTGGCGGCGGGGCTGTTGTTGATCGCGACGTACGCCGGCTTTCGCTTCGCGCTCTCCGAGGATGATGTCTATCTGCGCGATTTCTGGCGTATCGCCTGGCTCGGCGCGTTGCTGATGTTTCCGAGTTCGTTGTTGTCGGGCGTAGTCTTCACCTTGCTGGGTGCGGCGCTCCAGAAGGAGCTGGGCGGCCAGACGCGTTCCGCCGGGCTGTTGACGCTCGCGAACACCGCGGGCGCTGCGCTCGGTTCGCTCGTGGCCGGCTTCGCGTTGCTGCCGCTGCTCGGCATCGAGCGCTCGTTCGCGCTACTCGCGGCGCTGTACGCCGGTGTGGCGGCGCTCGCCTGGAAGCGCCGCGCCGGGACCGTGCCTCGCCTGCCGTTGGCCGCCGCGGGGCTGCTGCTGGGGGGCCTCGTGCTCTTTCCGTTTGGCTTGTTGCGTGACGATTACCTGATGCGTGCTGTGCGCCCCTTCGCCGATTCGGATGCCGTGGTCGCCGTCCGGGAGGGCCGCACCGAGACGGCCGTTCTGCTGCGTCACGACTTTCTCGGTGAACCTCTCGACAATCAGCTCGTTACCGACGGGTACTCGATGGCCGGAACCCGGTTGGACGCCCGCCGCTACATGAAGCTCTTCGTCTACTGGCCCGTCGCGCTGAGCCCGGATCCGAAGCAGGCACTCCTCATCAGCTATGGCGTGGGATCCACGGCGCAAGCGATGACGGATACCGCGAGCCTCGTGCGCATCGACATCGTCGACATCTCTCGCGAGATCCTCGGCCTTGCCGAGCTCGTCTATCCCGACGCAAACGACAACCCGCTGCGCGACCCGCGGGTGCAGGTGCACGTCGAGGACGGGCGCTACTTCCTGCAGACGACGCAGCGCCGCTACGACCTGATCACCGGCGAGCCACCGCCGCCGAAGGCCGCTGGCGTGGAGAGTCTCTACACCCGCGAGTACTTCGCGCTCGTGCACGACCGGCTGGCGGAAGGCGGAGTCACCAGTTACTGGCTGCCCATACACAGTCTCTCGGATCGCGACACGCGGGCGATCGTGAGAGGCTTTTGCGAGGTCTTCGCGGATTGTTCGCTGTGGCGCGGCGCCGGCAACAACTGGATGCTGGTGGGCTCACGCGACGGACTCGACGGGGTCTCCGAGGAGGAGATGGCGGCGCAGTGGCGCGATCCGATCGTCGGGCGAGACCTGCGGGAGCTCGGCTTCGAACGACCGGAACAGCTCGGCGCTGCGTTTCTGGCGGACGCCGACCAGCTTGCCCAGTTCACCCGCGGCGAGCTGCCTCTGGTGGACGACTTTCCGAAGCGGCTGTCCGATGGGCTCTTCACGGAAAGGGGCTCGGCCGCCAACCTCGCGCGGTGGGGCGCCGACGCGGATGCCGCGCGCAGCCGTTTCCGCGACAGCGCCTTCATCCGCGGCGCGTGGCCGGCTGAGCTGCGAGAACGTTCGCTCGGGTACTTCGAGCACCAGAACGCGGTGTATCAGATCATGCGGGGGCGCTGGGTGCCGTTCGATCATCTTCCGAGGCTGCACCGCGTGCTCCAGGAGACCGATCTGGTGACACTGCCAATGTGGTTGCTCGGCGGCGACGCCGATCGCCTGCGCAACGCCGAGCGCGTCGGGGAGCGGAATCCTGGCGATGCCGAGGCCCAGCGCACCCTCGGCCTCGCCGCGCTCGCCCGTCGAGATTTTGCCGCCGCGAGCGAAGCTCTCGACGTGGCGTGGCAGGCGGAGCCGGATGACTTTTCGAGCCTCTACTGGCTGGTCTACGCCCTGTGCTCCGATCAGCGCTGTGACGAGGCCATGCAGCTGGCGACGGCCGAGCGCGAGCGTCTCCCCGATGCGGCCCGGGATCTCATCTTCTGGCACTGGTTGCGAAGGGCGTTCGGCGTCGAAGTGCCGTTGGGGGGCTAGGCCTCTGCGATCAGCCCGAGTTCGGCGTGACGCCGTACGAAGATGCTGCTCACGTACCGGGGTGGATGCTGCGGGTCGAGTGAGAAGGAGCGCGTGCGCGCCAGCAGCTCCTCGAGGATGACCCGGGCTTCGAGCCTCGCGAGCCGCACCCCTGCGCAGAAGTGTACCCCTCGGCCGAAGGACAGGTGCTCGCTCAAATTGGAGCGGTGGATATCGACGGAATCCGGGTTGTCGAAAATCTCCGGATCGCGATTTGCCGCCGCCCACAGAAGCATGATGCGTGAGCCCCGGCGCAGCTCGACGTCTCCCAGCTTGGTGTCGCGCCGGACGACGCGGTAGTGCCCGCGAAAGGATGACTCGAGGCGCACCGCTTCTTCGACGAACGCCGGAATCAGCAGCGGGCTGGCGCGGAGCTCGCTTTGCAGCGCCGGCTGTTCGGCGAGAATCCGTACCGCGCTTCCCGTCAGGCTCGAGGTCGATTCGCCACCCGCTCCCGCGAGCACCACGAGAATCGAGACACCATCGCTCTGCGAAATCAGCCCTTCTTTCACGCCCCGCGCCAGCGCCCCGATCACGCCAGGGGCGGGCTGGTCATCGGGGGCGGCCAACGCGCTCTGCAGATGCTCTTTGAGATAGGCGGCCATTTCAGCGGTCTTGGCGCCCACCAGGCTCATGCGTTCGGCGGTCGTCGTGCCGGCCAGGATTTCGGTGCCGCTCATCGCCCACTCGAGGAGACGGTCGACATCTTCCAGAGGCAGGCCGGCGACCAGTGCCATGGCGCGGGTGGGGAGGGGATTCGCGACGCAATTGACCCAATCTCCGCCGCCTGCGTGCACCAGCGGATCGATCAGCTCGATTGCCCACTCCCGCACGGTCTTCTCGAGGGAGGCTACGACCTTCGGCGTCACGTGGGGAAGCAGGAGCTTGCGGTGAACGCTGTGGGAGGGCTCATCGGCGTTAGCGATGGCGTCGACCGCACTGCCGAAATTCAAGAGGTCGAAGACCTGCGGCTCTCCCTCCGGGCCGGTCATCAGCACGCCGGTCAAGTTCGCGGAGAAGTCGTCCTGGCGATAGAGGGCCTCCTCGATCAATGGGCCCTTCGACACCAGGTAGACGTCGGTTCCCGGAACCTGGTAGATCGGTGCGTGCTCTCGCAGAGCGGCATAGAAGGGGTAGGGATCGTCCACCGTCTCGGGATCGAGGAAGTTGAACGCGTCGGGTGATCTCATTCAAGGCTCCAACTTTGCGGCATCCGAGCAGTCGAACGCCGCCTCGTCCAATACGCGTCGATGGTATCGGAGGCAGGCGGCGAGCGCCGAGGCGTTCGACGGCCCCGGAGGGCGTCCAGCGCATGCAGCAGAGCTCGCCGTTTGCACCGGGACGGCGTGCCCTGATCTATCATTGGCTCCGTCGGAAAAGCGGGTGTTCCGCAGAATCCCCCGGCGGAAATCGAGGACGAGGCATGGGGCGCTGGACACGTGAGGAGCTGGAAGCAGCCTTCGACAAATACAACGAGCATGTCGCGAAGGCAGCGGCAGCGGGAAAGTGGGAGATCTGGACCGACGCCTGTTTCACCGAGGACGTCACCTACGAGGATCCGAGCTTCGGTGTCCTTGGAGGGCGTGACGCGGTTGCGCGCTGGATGAACGGGCTGACGGCGGAATACCCGATGTCGGAGATGAAACACTTTCCCTCGCCGTGGCACATCGTCGATGTCGAGCGCGGTTGGGTGGTCTGCGAGTTCCGCAATCGGATGCGGGATCCCGGTGATGGCAGCGTTCACGAGGTGTACAACTACGCGAAGCTGCACTACGCCGGAAACGGCAGGTTCAACTTTCAGCGGGATGCCTACGACTGGTCGCACGTCGGGCCGATGCTCGAGGGCTGGCAGCAGGCCCGGGCCGGGTGCGAGGAGGAAGCCGTAGAAGCGTGAGGCGGGCGCGGATCGGTCTTTCGCGGGCGATTCCTGTCCGAGAAGAGCAGCGCCCCGTCGGACGCTATTTAGTATCCAGGAAGGGCGGCATCTTACCCGGCGGATGTCGGTAGCCGGTGTCCTTCGGATAGGGCGCCAGGTCGACCTCCCCCTCGTGCTTGTGGCCGTGGGTTGCCAGATAGTGGTAGGTGATGTCAGGCCGCTCTCGAAGCGCTTCCCTGATCTCGTAAATTCGATGGAATTGGGAATATCGGATCTTCCACGCGCCGTCGACGCGGACGTAGCGGTCGCGGTAGAAGGCCGTGCCGAAAAGGCGCATCCCACGACGGAATTCGTAGAGATCGTCGTAGAGATACCAGGTTCCGATCGCCTCATCGTCGCTCACAATGTCGATCTCAGCGTGATGACCATTGTGGTGGGAGATCATGTCGGCGTGCGCGCCGTCCTTGACCATCTGGACGTAGGCGTCGCGTCCCTCATAGGCCATCGAGTAGATGCCGGCCTCGACGCTGAGGTGGACGTCCTCGTGAAGCACCTCGGCCATTCCGCTGAGGTCCGCCGTGTCGAAGCAGCGCCAATACTTGTGCTTCACCCGCTTCACGGCTTCGATGGCACTCAGTCGATCGACCTCTGCCCGAAGGCTCTGCACCTCGTCGCGGAGCGCCTGGATCTCGGATTCGACAGACATGGCGGGGCCTCTCTTGCGTGGGGCTCACTGGTTCTTGCCCTACGGGATCCGAATGGATGCGCGAGCGTGAAGGCTCGCAACGGAGCGATCAGACCGGTGAGGCCGCGGCATGCCGCGCTCGTGTCGGGTCGACTCGCGGGGCTCTCCCGTCTACGCGCTGGTGGAGATGTCAGGAGCCAAAGACGAAGGCGACGAGCTTGTTTCCATCGAGATCGCGGAAGTAGCCACCGTAGAAGCCCCCGACGCTGCGCGGGCCCGGCGGCCCCTCGTCGGCTGCGCCCAGCGAGATCGCCTTGTCGTACACCTGGTGGACGGCCTCCTTCGAGCCGACGCTCAGCGCCACCATCACCCCGTTGCCTACGCTGGCCGGCTTCCCGTCGAAGGGAAGGCAGATGCCGAGCAGGGGCGCGTCGGGCTGCACACCCCAGGTGATCAGTCGCTCGTTGCCCATGGAGCGGGAGGCGCCGATTTCGCCGAGGACGGCATCGTAGAAAGCCGCACCGCGCTCGAGATCGCTGGTGCCGAGTGTCACGTATCCGATCATGTTTGCATGCCTCGCTCTCGCTCTATTGCCTCTTGCTTCCAGACTCTCGGCCGAGAGCATGCCCCAGTACGCATGGCGTCGCATCCGCCGTCGCGGCTACGAGATGAGCTTCCCCCAGACCTCACTCCGTCCGGGTCCACCGGATCGGGCTGCAGCCGGCGTCAGTCCGCAGCCCGTGCCAGCTCGTTCGCGTCGGTGTGCTCGAACTCCCGGCCGTAGATGTCGAGCGATGTCGTCTCCGAGTACTTCAGGCGGTCGCCGCTGACCTCGACCCGGTGTTCGAACGCCAATGTGCTCGCATTGTCGCGCATGAAGGGCGACTCGATGATCCCCCAGTCGAGATCCCCCTTCTTCGCAACCACTTCGAGGACGACCTCGGATGCGCTCGTGTCGCCCTCGAACGAGCCTCCGGCGAGCACGGCAACGGCTCTCGGGATGTTGACCGACTGAGCGATCGTCTTGCTGGCGGGATCCCACGTCCAGTAGCCGATCTGGTCGTGAAAGACCTGGTCGTTGGACTTGCGCGTGACGATCTGGTGGTAGCGAACGACGGCCAGGGTCTGGGCCTCGGCGTTGGTGACGTCGCCAGCCGCCTCGAAGACGATCGTCTCGTAGTAGGGGTTCTCCTCGGTGCCCTCGGGCTCGGGGGACACGTCCGTCCCCTTGTCGCCCTGCCAGGTGCCGATCAGTGCGGCCAGCGGGCCGTAATCGATGTCACTCTCACTCATGCGTTTCTCCTCGCTCCAGCGCGATTCCACTCTCCGCGTCCCGACGCGGAGCGGCTCCGTGCCGAAGAGCCACGCTACTGCTTCTGGACCAGACTTTCCCGCGGCGGCTGCTTCCAGAATGGAATGCTCTCCGCACTCGATACGGTACGCTGCGGGAGCAGCTGCCGGCCCCTCGAGAGATGCAGGGACCGGAGGAAGCCAGCATGCGAGTGTGCAGTGGTCGCTCCGGCGCGGGGCGCATTCCGAAGGGCGAGAAGTGAGAGCAGGTATCATCGGCTGGCGCGGAATGGTCGGTTCCGTGCTCATGCAGCGGATGCGCGCGTGCGGAGACTTCGCGGGTCTGGAGCCCACGTTCTTCTCCACCTCGGCCGCGGGCAGCCGGGGCCCCACGGTCGATGGGCACAGCTTCGAGCTGCAGGACGCTCACGACCTCGAAGCCCTGGAAGCGCTGCCGGTGCTCGTCTCGTGCCAGGGCAGCGTCTACACCAAGGCGGTCCATGACAAGCTGCGCGCCCGAGGGTGGAGTGGCTACTTCATCGATGCGGCCTCGGCGCTGCGCATGCGCGACGATTCTGTCTTGATCCTCGATCCAGTCAACCGCGAGGTCATCGATCGCGGGCTGGACCGGGGCTTGAAGACCTTCTGCGGCGCCAATTGCACCGTGAGCCTGATGTTGATGGCGCTCCAGGGCCTTTTCCGCGCCGGGCACGTCGAGTGGCTCAGCTCGATGACCTATCAGGCTGCCTCCGGTGGAGGCGCGCGTCACATGCGCGAGCTCATCGCCCAGATGGCGGCTATCGCCGGGGATGCGCGGGATCTCCTCGACGACCCCGCGACGAGTGCACTCGCCCTCGACGCCCGGGTGTCGGAAAGTCTTGCGAGTGGCGAGTTTCCCACCGAAGCCTTCGGCGTACCGCTGGCCGCGAGTCTGATCCCGTGGATCGACGCAGACCTGGGCGACGGCCAGAGTCGCGAAGAGTGGAAGAGCCACGCCGAGGGCAACAAGATCCTGGGCTCGGCGGACGAGGTGCCCATCGACGGCGTGTGCGTGCGCGTCGGCGCCATGCGCTGCCACGCCCAGGCCTTCACGATCAAACTCAGGCAGGAGGTTCCGCTCGACGAGGTGCGGGATCTGATCGCCGGCGCCAACGATTGGGTGCGCCTGATCGAGAATGAAAGGGAAGCTTCGATCGCCAACCTCAGCCCGGCCGCGGTGGGTGGCTCGCTCGAGGTGCCGGTGGGGCGCGTGCGTGCGATGCGGATGGGGCCGCAGTACCTCTCGGCCTTCTCGGTCGGCGACCAGTTGCTGTGGGGAGCAGCGGAACCCCTGCGCCGCATGCTGCAGATCCTGCGAGAGAGGTAGCCCAGACACAGCCGGCGAACGGGTTCCGAGGTCGACCGCCCTCCGCCAGGCTCCGGAGCGGGCGGGGAGCGCAGGCTCGATCCCGTCGGCAGCACGCGGTGAAGGCTACTCGAGGGCGAAGGCCACGAGAGAATCGCCCTGGGTCGTTCCCAGCGTGCCGTGTCCACCGGCGGCGATTACGACGAACTGTCTTGCGTCGGCCCGCGTGCGATAGGTCATCGGTGTGGCCTGCCCACCGGCGGGCAAGCGCCCCTTCCATAGTTCCTCGCCCGTCAACGTGTCGAAGGCGCGCAAGAAATTGTCCGTACTGGCGGCGATGAAGGTCAGGCCACTGGCCGTGACGATCGGCCCGCCCTGGTTGGGCACACCCGCGGCGAACCAGAAGGGGAATGGAGCTAGATCCCGCGTGGTACCGAGAGGCACCTCCCAGCGGATCTCACCGCTCTCGATGTCGATCGCCGCCAACACTCCCCACGGCGGCGGACTGCACGGCACCCCGAGCGGCGACAGCAGCGGTTTCGTCTCGACCGCGTACGGTGTCCCGTGCATCGGCGAGAGTCCCGCGGGATCCCAACCTCCGGCGTCGTCGATCTCTGCGCGTGGGATCAGTCGCACCGAGAAGGGCAACCGCGAGGTATTCGCGATCAGCAGGCGGCGTTCGCGATCGATGGCGACACTTCCCCAATTGCTCCCGCCTCCGGGGCCCGGATACAGAACGCTGCCCTGGAGGCTCGGCGGGGTGAAGATGCCCTCGTGGCGCAGTGCGGCGATGCGGTCGCGACACTTGCCGCGATCCCAGGGCGTGAAGCCGAAGGCGTCGTTGGGGTCGAGACTCGCCGGATGCAACGGGGGTGGTCGCGCCGGGAACGGTTGGGTAGGAGCCAGCGTTTCTCCGGTGACGCCGCCCCGGGGTACCGGTCGTTCTTCGACGGGGAAGATGGGCTCGCCGGTCGCGCGGTTCAAGAAGAAGAGGTGTCCCATCTTCGTGGCCTGGACCAGAGCGGGGATTGCAGCTCCGTCCGCTCGAAAATCGAAGAGCGTGGGCTGCGCGGGTACGTCGAAATCCCACAGGTCGTGGTGCACGGTCTGGAAGCGCCAGACGAGCTCGCCCGTGCTGGCGTTCAGAGCGATGACGGAACTCGAGAAGTAATCGAGGCCGTCGCGCTCGCCGCCGTAGTAGTCGGGCGGAGCGTTGCCGGTGGGAACGAAGACCAGGTTCCTTTCCGGGTCGACGGAGAGGATCGACCAGGCGTTGGCGGTTCCGCGCCGATAACGTTCGGGCGGGTCGGCGGGGCTGTCGGCGACCGCCTCGACGATGGGATCCCACGCCCAGTGCAGCTGGCCGTCTCGTGCATCGTAGGCGCGCACCACCCCTCCCGGCGCGTCCGCGCGCAGGTTGTCCAGAACCAGTGTGCCGATGATGACCAGATCGCCGATCACGGCAGGAGGCGAGCTCACGCCGTATTCGCCCGGCTCGGTGTTGCCGATGCCCACAGTGAGGTCGACTTGCCCGCCTTCACCAAAATCCCGGCAGGGTTTCCCACTGGCGCGGTCCAATGCGATCAAGCGCGCGTCGAGGGTGCCGGAGAAGATGCGTTCCGCGCACGGGCCGCCTTCCGGACGCTTCGCGTCCTTCCAGGCCGAGACGCCTCGACAGGTCAGCAGGTAGAGATCATCGGGCTCCACGCCGGGGTCGAACGTCCAACGTTCCTCTCCGGTCTCCGCGTCGAGGGCGATGACGCGGTTGAAGGGGGAGCAGAAGTACAGCGTGTCTTCGACCAGGATCGGCGTCGCCTGGAACGAGCTCTTGGCGCCGGGACCGGTCGCCACGTCACCGGTGTGGTAGGACCAGGCGACCTGCAGGCGATCGAGATTATTTCGGGTGATCTGGGTGAGCGCTGAGTCGTGGCCGCCGCCTTGGGTTGCGCCGTACTCGGGCCAGCCCGCCACTGGCCCGGACAGATCGACGGGCGGCGCATCCGCACAGGCCCAACACGCCATGGCCGCCAAGCCGAGACAGCGCCAAGTCGCCGCGACCCTGCGTGTCGGCACCCGTCCTCCAATTCGGTCGCGGACGCGCTTCTGCGCATTCGCCATGTGCGCGCTCGTCGCATCCGCGCCACAAGACGCTGCGGGCGCCGTTCCGGGCAGGAGTATTCTGCGGGGGAAGCGTCGTGGCAAGGAGGGGTGGAGGCCCTAGCCGGTCCTCACTGCGAACGAGGTTCGAGAGGCGTTCGGGTTCAGTTGGCGAACGCCCGAGCCGCGAGCAACTCGGCCGCGGGAACCCCGTGCGCCCGCTGCAGGCGCGCGAGGCGC
>JAFDDG010000149.1 GCA_019310965.1 Deltaproteobacteria bacterium | reverse complement strand
CGGCACAGGCACAGCGCTTCGCGGAGCTGCTCGAGCCGGCTGACCGTGAGATCGCGCTGGGCTGGATCGAACGGGGGAAGGGCCGGCCGATCGGGGCGTTCGAGCACTTTCGCAAGGCCCTCGAGCTCGATGGCGATGTTTACGAGGTGCAGGCGGGGCTGGCCCTGACTTCCGTCGAGCCCCTCGTCGAAGGGCTCGATTCCCCGGCGCGGGAGATGGCGCAGGCGCGCAGCGCGGTGGCCGGGCGCGACTGGGACCGCCTGGGCGCGCTCGACGAGTTCCTCGCGCAGTTCGAGCCCGGCGATCCCTACTTCGTGGAAGCCATGCGCTATCGGGCGGAGTGGCGGCTCTCCCATGCGGGGGATGTCGAGATGGCCGAGGCGGCTCTCGAGCTGGTGGACCGCGGCCTGCGCCGCGAGAGCTCTCAGACCCTGCTGGATCAGCGCCGGCGCAGCCTCCAGGTGATCCGCAACGAGGAAGAAGTGCCGGCCGAGCTGATCGAGATTCCGGAGGTGGAGTGATCTGAATCCGGGAGCTGTAGACTTCCGGGGTATGAAGGGTCGCCTCCTCTCGCTCGTTGGTCTCTCCCTCTTCGCCTGGGCGTGCGCCGCCGGCTCGGGAGGCGCGGTCCGTTTCGAGACCGGTGTGCGAGCGGCCGCCACCGACGATGGCCTGCACCGGGTGCGCGCTCCTCGCACCGACGCTCTGTACGTGCTGCCGGGGGCCGATCTCGGTGGCTACAGCCGCTTCACCGTTGCGCCCGTGGAGATCTTCTATCGCGAGCCCAAGGCCGGCGCCGTCGTGCACGAGCTCAATCCCGGCGAACGCGAGCGTCTGGAGCGGGCCGTACGTCGCGAGCTCGAGGTCGCGCTCGCTGCGGATTCGGCGCTCGAATTCGTCGAGGCCCCCGGGCCGGGTGTGCTGAGGGTGCGCGCGCAGTTCGTGGATCTTTCGCTGGGGGTGGGCCGGCGGCCCGAACCCGACCGGAACACCGTGTGGACGACCACGGAGTTTCGGCTCTTTCTCGACCTGTCGGACTCGGTCACCGGCCAGTCCCTGCTGCGCATGGTCGATTCCCGTCGCTTGCATCCGTCGTCGCTCGGGTTTCCTCTGGCGAGCGGCGGTGTCGCGCACCCGAGCGCGACGCAGGTGACGGCGATGGAGGAAATCGCCGCGATTCGGCAGGTTGCTGGTAATCGCGCTCGCGCGCTGCGCGAGACGTTCGGCCGCCTGCGCGGCGCGGGGACGCTGCCGCAGCCGGGCCCTCGCGCGACGTAGCAGCTTTCTCTGTTGACCCGGTGCCCGTCACCGCAGAGGATGGGCGCTCGCTTGGGAGGGAAGCATGCGTCGAGTACTGGTCATCTGCATCATGGGTCTGCTCTGGGGTTGCGGGGAGCCGCCGGCCCCCGATGCCGGCCCGCCGCCGGATGCTGTCGAGTCTGAGCCGATCGCCGAGGGTGCGCCCGAGCCCGTCGTCGGCTGTGTCGATCGCGACCCGCTGCGCGGTGCCTACTTCGGCGAGCTGCACGTGCACACCCGCCACTCCATGGACGCCTACGCGTGGGACGTGCGCGCGACACCGGACGACGCGTATCGCTTCGCCCGGGGCGAGCCGATCCAGCTGCCGCCCCTCGATGCGAACGGCCGGGGTAGCCGTTCGCTTCAGCTCGAGCGGCCGCTCGATTTCGCGGCGGTGACGGATCACGCGGCCTACCTCGGCCCTGTGACGATGTGCGCCACCGAGGGCTCGTTCGGCTACGACGCGCCGGGCTGCCAGATCTATCGCCGCGGCACGGGACAGGGCTCGATGTTCGACGAGTTTGCGATCCGCATGGGAGCGCTATTCGACATTCCGGAAGGCGCCGATGAGTTTGCGATGCTCGGGCAGACGAAGTTCTCGAAGGCGATCTGTGGTGAAGATGGCGCGGCGTGTCGCGAAGAGCGCCGCAGCGTCTGGCAGGAGATTCAGGCGTCGGCGGAGCGTTGGAACGACACCAGCTCCGCCTGCGAGTTCACTGCCTTCAAGGCCTACGAGTACACGCTGACACCGGATATGAGCAAGGTCCACCGCAATGTGATCTTCCGCAACGCCGCGGTGCCGGAGCTGCCGATCTCGTCCATGGACGAGCCGCACGCCGAGGGGCTCTGGCGCCAGCTCGAGTTGCAGTGCCTGCAGGCCGGCACGGGCTGCGACGCGCTCACCATCCCGCACAACTCGAATTTCTCGAACGGGCGGATCTTCGCTCTGAGCTACCGCGATCGGCCGGAGGCGGAGCAGCTCGAGCTGGCGACGCGCCGCGCCGCGCTCGAGCCGTTGGCGGAGATCAGCCAGATCAAGGGCGATTCGGAGTGCCGCAACGGCATGTACCGGGTGCTCGGTGGCACCGACGATCTCTGCGAGTACGAGAAGATGCGGCAGATGTGGGGTGGGGCGGAAGACTGCGAAGAGGGCACCGGCAAGGGCGCGCTCACCGGCCAGGGCTGTCAGTCGCGCATCGACTTCGTGCGCTACGCGCTGATCGAGGGGCTGGCCGAGGCGGAGCGCATCGGCATCAACCCGATCAAGGTGGGGATCATCGCGGCCACTGATACGCATAACGCGAGTCCGGGCGATGTGGAGGAGCGCAGCTACGACGGTTGGAGCGGTGCTCAGGACGCGACGGTGCAGACGCGGCTCGGCACGGGCGGGACCCAAGAGGATGCGGGCCGCCGCTTCGGCCTCACTTCGAATCCCGGAGGCCTGGCTGGAGTCTGGGCGGAGGAGAACTCCCGGGACAGCCTCTTCGACGCCATGCAGCGCCGCGAGACGTTCGGCACCAGCGGTCCGCGCATTGCGCCGCGCTTCTTCGGCGGCTGGGAGTACGCGGCTTCGCTGTGTGACGATCCCGACTTCGTCGCCAAGGGTTACCAAAGCGGCGTGCCCATGGGCGGCGATCTGCCGCCCAGGCCGGAGGGCGCGGCGGCCCCGGTCTTCGCCGTCTCGGCGCTGCGGGACGCCGGAACTCCGGAGTTTTCCGGCGGCAAGCTCCAGCGCATCCAGATCGTCAAGGGCTGGGTGGGCGAGGGCCGCGACTTCCACCAGGCCATCTACGACGTAGCGGGCTCGAAGGAGGCTGGTGCCAGCGTCGACATGGCGACCTGTGAGCCGCAGGGCCCCGGTGCCGATTCGCTGTGCGCCGTGTGGCGGGATCCCGATTTCGACCCAGAGCAGCACGCCGTCTACTACGTGCGCGCTCTGGAGAACCCGAGCTGTCGCTGGAACGCCTGGCAGTGCCTCTCGCTGCCGGAAGACGAACGTCCGCCGGCGTGCAGCGATTCGAACGTTCCGATGCAGGTTCAGGAGCGCGCCTGGACATCGCCCATCTGGTACGTGCCGGGCGCCTGAAACGGGGGCTGGGCGTGGAGCCTCGGATCTCGCTGATCACGTTGGGCGTCGCCGATCTCGAGCGGTCGATCGTGTGCTCCAACAGGCGGAAGCGGCCGGCGCCGAGCTGGTGAAGCCGGGGCAGAAGGTCTTCTGGGGCGGCTACTCGGGCTACTTCGCGGACCCGGACGGCTTTCTCTGGGAAGTCGCCTGGAACCCGCATTTCAGCGTCGGCTAACCAGAGCGCCGGAGCTCAGAGCAGCGCGGCGCTGGCCTCGACCTCGGCGAGCTCGGAGGTGGCCGGCACCAGGTAGCACTCGTCGCAGCCGAGCTCGCGCATGGCGTCGAGGGATTCGCGCACGCGGTCGGGTGTCGCGCGATCCATCTGCTTGGCCATGGCGCGTGCGCCCGCTTCGCCGAAGGTCTTCACGTACTCGAACACGTAGTCCTGAAGCCGCTCGAGCGAGTTGGGCGCGAGCGAGAACCAGAAGCCGGCGACCCGGCGCGGAGGCTCGCTGCGTCCGGCTTCCTCCCAGGCGCGGTCGACCATCTCGATCGAGCGCGCGATCTCCGCCTTCTGGCCGTTGCCCGACCACATGTAGACGCCCTGGGCCCATTCGGCGACGCGCCGAGTCGACTTCGGACCCATCACGCCGGCGAGGATCGGCGGGCCCCCGGGTTGCACCGGTGTGGGCCCCACCGGATCGGCGCCGGGGAAGGGCGGTTCGCCGGCCCAGATGCTGCGCATCTTCGCCACCTGCTCGTCCATGCGCTGGTGCCGGCGTTCGAACGGTGCTCCGACGGCTCGGTAGTCTTTCGGGCGCCCGCCCACGCCGACAGTGACCGTGACCCGGCCGCCCGACAGCACGTCGAGGGTGGCGATCTCCTTGGCGGCCCACACTGCGTCGTGCATCGGCAGCACGTAGAGCGACGGCATGATGCGCACGCGCTGCGTCACGGCGGCGGCTGCACCGAGCATCGTGCGGTGATGCGCTCGCCACAGGAGAGGCCCGCGAAGGGCCCCTCGTCGACGGCGCGACACCAGCCGAGCAGACGCTCGCGATCCAGGTCGCGTTCCATGTAGGGCAGACACATCGAGACGTCCACGTTGCGGCCTCTTTTCTGGAAGGGACCCCACGCTACCAGATTGACCGGGCCGGGTTGACGGCCGATTTTTTTCGACAATAATGTCGAAAAAGAGGCCCGATGCCGAAACTCGTCGACCGCGATGCCCAGCGCCGCCAGATCCTGGCCGCGGCTCGTGCGGTCTTTGCCGAGCACGGGCTCGAGGGGACCGGGCTCACCCACGTGGCCGAG
>JAFDDG010000044.1 GCA_019310965.1 Deltaproteobacteria bacterium | reverse complement strand
GCGGTTGCAGGCGCAGCTCTCGTCCACGCCCGGCGCCTGGATCAAGTGCTTCTCGGGCGCGCGCTGCTCGATCTGGTGGAAGACACCGTCCTCGGTGGCGATGATCAGCGTCGCAGCCTCCGACTCGACGGCCCGGTTGATGATGCCCGTGGTCGACGCGATGAAGTCCGCCTCGTCGAGCACCGCCTGATCGCACTCGGGGTGCGCCAGCACCTCCGCATCGGGGTGCTTCACCTTGAGCTGCACCAGGCGTTTCGCGCTGAACTGCTCGTGCACGATGCAGGCACCGGGCCAGACGATGAGATCCGGGCGATCGGCTTCCTTGGCGACCCAGCGCGCCAGATGCCGGTCCGGCGCAAAGATGATCGGCTCGTCCTTGTAGTGGTTCACCATCTTCACCGCGTTCGAAGAGGTGCAGACGAGGTCCGAGAGCGCCTTGACCTCCGCGCTGGTGTTGATGTAGGTGACGACCTTGGCGCCTGGGTGATCGCCGATGAACTTCTTGAACTCGTCCGGCTTGCATCCATCCGCCAGCGAGCAACCGGCGGCGAGATCCGGCACGACCACGACTCGCTCCGGGTTCAGGATCTTCGCCGTCTCCGCCATGAAGTGGACACCGCAGAATGCGATGACGTCGCTGTCGACCTGCGTTGCAGCCTGCGCCAACGCCAGGGAGTCGCCGACGAAGTCCGCCAGGTCCTGGACTTCCGACTCCTGGTAGTAGTGCGCCAGGAGGACGGCGTTGCGCTCTCGCTTGAGCTCGAGGATGGCTTCCTCGAGATTCTCAGGAAGCACCGAGGGATCGACGTGGGGGGTGTCCGCGGCCATGCCAGAGCATAAGACTCGTCGCCCGGCCCCGGTAGTCAAGCCGAGGGGCCGATGAAAAGCGTAGGCACGCCGCAAAGTTCGCCGCGCGGCGCAAAGACGCGGGTGCCCGACTTGGCACCGTCGCGCGCGTCCGATACGTCGAAGCCTGCGGCCACCAGGCGCGCGTGCGCAGCGGCCACATCCGCCACGCGCCACGCGAGCCCGCCGAAGCGGTCGCTCGCATCGGGTTGCGGCTCGGCGTCCAGGCGTCCCCCGATTTCCACCGTGGTTCCCCCCACGCGGAAGAACAGCAGCCGCACGCCCCGCTCTTCGAAGCTGCGTTCCAGAGCCAGTCGCAGGCCCAGCTTTTCGCCGAAGACGGCGCGTGTGGCGGCGACATCCGCTGACAGCACCACCACGTGATCGAGCGCCGTGACCGACGCCTCGGGCGAAGTGCGCGCCTCGCACAGCGGCAGCACATCCGCCGGCGAGCGGTTCTCGATCGCACGGACGACGATGCCGCGAGTCGCAGCCGGCGACGCGTCCACCTGTGCCCAGCGCCGGATGGCGCCGCTGTCGACGTCACGCCCGAGTCCATCCTGCGGCCCGCGCGGCTCGAGGCCGGCGCCCCGCCATGCCTCCGCGCACGCCGCCGCGTCCTCGGTCCCGAACGCCAGCGCCACGAGGCCCTCGCCGTGCGCAGCGAGGCGAGCCCGCACGGCGGCGCCGAGGGGGCCTTCGCCGTGGGCCGCCAACAGCTCGAGGGTGCTGTTGTCGAGGCGAAAGAGCGCGTTGGCGGTGCCCTCGCTCGGGTGCTCGCCGCGCCACGAGGCCGGGCGTCCGAACAGGAGCTCGGTGCAGCGCACCGCCGCGGGAAGATCGCCGACGGCGACGACCACGTGATCCAGGCCGGTGAGCATCGGCGCAGCATCGCACAGCCGGCGCACGAGTTGCGCCCCTCACTGCAGACGCATCGTGGCTTCCCGGCAGACGGCCGGGGACCTCATAGATCCCAGAAGATGTCTTCGTTGCTGAGCTCGGGTTCTTCGGGCTCGCTCGGCGTGCAGCCAGCCGGCAACTCGTCGACACCTCGCAACAGGCGCGCCAGCTGCTCCTCGAGATCTCGCGTCTCGTCCTCCCAGTAGCTCGGACTGCCAAAGTGCGGAAAGGCGTCGGGAAACGCCGGATCCTCCCAGCGCCGCGCGATCCAGGCGGCGTACCAGACGAAGCGGAATGCGCGCAGCGGCTCGACGAGGCGCAACCAGCTCGCTTCGAAAGGGCGGAACTGTCGGTAGGCGGCGACCAAGCGCTCGCGCTGGCGCACGCCCTCCGCGTCACGGCCGGGCAGCAACATCCACACGTCGTGAACCGCGGGGCCCACCAGGAAGTCGTCGAAGTCGAGGAAGAACCAGCCCTCGCTGCCCCTCAACAGATTGCCCACATGGCAGTCGCCGTGGATCCGATGCAGCGGCACACCCTGGCTCCAGTCCGCGTAGAGCCGCGCCACCTCGTCGACGGCCTGGGCGTAACGCCGCGCGCACTCCGGCGGCAGAAAGGTGGCCTCCAACACCTCCAACGCGTTGCGCACCACCGCTGCGTCGAGCTGCGGGCGGTGTGGCGCATCCATCACGGCGCCGACGTTGTGGATGCGCGCCAGCAGGCGCCCGACCACATCGATCTGCTCGTCGCTGAACTCGTCGGGAGCACGGCCGCCCGTACGCGGCCACACGGCGTAGTGGATGTCTTCCCGCGTGTGCAGCGTTTCGCCATCGGCGAAGGCGAGGGGGGCGCACACGGGGATCTCGGCATCGAGCAGTTCGCCGAGAAAGGCGTGCTCTTCCAGGATCGCCTCTCGGCTCCAGCGCCCCGGACGGTAGAACTTCGCCACCACATGCTCCCCGCCTTCGAGCCGGACGTCGAAGACGCGGTTCTCGAGACAGGTGAGCGGGGTGACGTGACCGGTGGGCTCGTAGCCCCCCGCCTCCACGGCATCGAGCACGGCCTCCGGAGTAAGGGCGAAGAAGAAGTCAGACATAGGGCTCCCGCTCCGAGGCATACCCCAGCGCCGTGCGGAGCGGATATGCTTTTCGCAGCAGCGGACCCGAAAATTGCCGCGTCGAAGCGATTTCGTTATATTTATCGAGCACTTGCGAGAAAGCCCGATGCCCGAGTCCGACACAGCGAAACGCGACCGTCCCTGGGTCTTCCGCACCTACTCCGGCCACTCGTCGGCGCGAGCCAGCAACGCGCTCTACCGGACGAACCTCGCCAAGGGCCAGACCGGTCTGTCCGTCGCCTTCGACCTGCCCACACAGACCGGCATCGACGCCGACCACCCGCTGGCCCGGGGCGAGGTCGGCAAGGTGGGAGTGCCGATCGGTCACATCGAAGACATGCAGGCGCTCTTCGAGGAGCTGCCGCTCGATCGCATGAACACCTCCATGACGATCAACGCGACGGCCGCCTGGCTGCTCGCGCTCTACATCGCCAGCGCCGAGCGCCAAGGGGTCGCGGCGACCGCTCTCCAGGGCACGACGCAGAACGACATCATCAAGGAGTACCTCTCCCGCGGCACCTACGTCTTCCCGCCGGAGCCCTCCATGCGCCTCACCAGCGACATGGTGGCCTACACCGTCGAGCACATGCCGAAGTGGAACCCCATCAACATCTGCTCGTACCACCTGCAGGAAGCCGGTGCCACGCCGGTGCAGGAAATCGCCTACTCGATGGCCACCGCCATCGCCGTGCTCGACGCACTGCGGGCCCGCGACGACGTGCCGCAGGAGGTCTTGCCCCGGGTGGTCGGTCGCATCTCCTTCTTCCTGAACGCGGGCATCCGCTTCGTCGAGGAGATCTGCAAGGGTCGCGCGATGACGGAGCTCTGGGACACGCTCACCCGGGATCGCTACGGCGTCGACGATCCGAAGCTGCGCCGCTTCCGCTACGGCGTGCAGGTGAACAGCCTCGGGCTCACCGAGGCCCAACCCGAGAACAACGCGATCCGCATCGCTCTCGAAACACTCGGCGTGACCTTCTCGAAGAAGGCCCGCTGCCGCGCACTGCAGCTCCCCGCCTGGAACGAAGCGTTGGGGCTGCCGCGGCCCTGGGATCAGCAGTGGTCGCTGCGCATCCAGCAGATCCTGGCGTTCGAGACGGACCTGCTCGAATACGACGATCTCTTCGACGGCTCTCACGTCGTCGAAGCGCGCACCCAGGCGCTGCTCGACGAGGCCCGCGCGGAGCTCGACACGGTGCTCGAGCAGGGTGGTGCGGTCGCAGCGGTGGAGAACGCCTACATGAAGCGCCGCCTGGTCGAGTCGCAGACGGCCCGAGCCCGGGCGATCGAGGCCGGTGACCTCACCGTGGTAGGCGTCAACGCCTACACCGAGACCGAACCCTCGCCGCTCACCGAGGGCGAGCAGTTGGTGCTGCACGTCGACGCCTCCGCCGAGCGCGAGCAGATCGAACGCTTGGACGCCTTCCGACACAAGCGCAACGCCGCCGACGTGGCCTCCGCACTGCAGGGTCTCAAGGACGCGCTCGCCAGCGGGGGCAACGTGATGCCGCCGTCGATTGGCGCAGCCCACGCCGGCGTCACGACCGGCGAATGGGCAGACGCGCTGCGCGGGCTCTTCGGCGAGTACCGTGCCCCCACCGGCGTGGTGGCCCGCGCGCTCGACGGCGCCGGCGACGGCACCCTGGCCGTGCGCGGACGCGTGCGCCAGCTCAGCGAGCAACTCGGCCGCCCGCTCAAGCTGCTGGTTGGCAAGCCAGGCCTCGACGGACACAGCAATGGCGCCGAGCAGATCGCCGTAAAGGCCCGGGACGTGGGCATGGAGGTCGTGTACGAGGGCATCCGGCTGACGCCGGGCGAGATCGTGCAATCGGCCCATGACGAGGGCGTGCACGTCATCGGGCTCTCGGTTCTCTCCGGCTCCCATGGCGTATTGGTGCTCGACGTGCTGAAGGGGCTCGAGACGGCGGGCCTCAGCGCCGTGCCGGTGGTTGTGGGCGGCATCATCCCGGAGCGCGACGCCGAGCAGCTGCGCGAGGCCGGCGTGCGTCGGGTCTACACGCCGAAGGACTTCGATCTCACCCAGATCATGGACGAGATCGTCGACGTCGTGATGGAGTCGTCCGCTGCCGCCTGAGCCCGGCGAACTCGCGCGCAGGCTCCTGGGCCGCGATCGCGGCGCGGTGGCGGAGGCCCTGAATCTCGCGGACGACCGGCGGCCGGCACAGCGGCAGGCCGCGCTCGAGCTGCTGGCAACCCTCGAGCGCGAGACTCCGTTCCCGGGTGCAGCGCGCATCGGCATCACCGGCGCGCCCGGCGTCGGCAAGTCGACGCTGCTCGACGCGCTGGTGCGCAGCCTGCGACCCCGGGGCGACAGTCTCGCCATCGTGGCGGTGGACCCGTCGAGCCAGCGCAGCGGCGGTGCGCTGCTCGGCGACAGGGCTCGAGTGCGGGCCGGCGCGAACGATCCCGGCGTCTTCATCCGGTCGATGGCGGCGCGAGATCGCCTGGGCGGCCTCGCCGAGGCGACACGCGCCGGCGTCACGATCCTGTCGGCGGCCTTCGACCGGGTCTTCGTCGAAACCGTCGGCGTCGGCCAATCCGAGGTCGAGGTAGCGACACTGGTCGACACATTGGTCTTCGTGGCGAGCCCGGGCGCCGGCGACCTGTTGCAGTTCATGAAGGCGGGCATCCTCGAAGAGCCGGACATCTTCGTGGTGAACAAGGCCGACCTGGGCGCGCTGGCCGAACGAACGGCCAGCGACCTGGCCGGCGGGCTCGGGCTCGGCGAGAGCGCGGGCGACGGCTGGACGCCGCCACTGCTGCTGGCCTCGGCCCGCGACGCGAGTGGCATCGAAGAGCTGGCCGACGCCATCACGGCGCACTTCGCGCACCTGACCGACAGTGGAGCCATCGCGGCACGGCGCCGCCGCGGCCGGGCGGCATGGCTGATCCAGGCACTCGAGAGCCGCTACGGCAGCTTCGGTCTCGAACAGCTCGGCGGCCCGACGAGCGTCGAAGCGCGACTCGATGAGGACGGCTCCGGCTACGCCACGCTCGCGGCGCTGGGCTCCGAGATCGAGGAAGCGCTCGGCAAGCCGCGCTGACGGTGAGCATCGACGCCCCCTCGCTCCAGCCCCTCTTCGCCGCGATTCGCGCGGCCGCCTCTGCGAGCGCCTGGTCGCGGGGCGTCGAGCTGGCGCGCGCCGGCTCGGTGGTCGGCGAGACCGACTCCGGCGACGAGATCCTGTTGCGCGTCGCCGCCCAGGACGGACTCATCAGCCCGAGCGTCACGCTCTACCCGGATGACGAGGACTGGGATTGCGATTGCCGCACGCGGGAAACGGTCTGTGAACACGTAGCGGCGGCGATCATCGCACTGCGACGCGCGCGAAGCGAAGGCCAGGCGCTGCCCATCGCCACACGCAAGCGTGGACACATCGGCTACCGCCTGACGCGCGAAGCGGACGGCCTGGCCATCGAGCGGGTCGTGGTGAAGGAGGGCGAAGAGGTGTTGCTCACGTCCACGCTCGCGGCGGTCGCATCGGGTCGCGTCGAGGGGCCCGAGTTCGTGGCGTCGGCGGATGACATCGCCGTCGAGCACAGCCTCGGCACGAAGTGGCGTGGCCGAGTGCCGCGCGGCGTACTCGTGACACTCCTCGGCCCGCTCTCGCGCTGCAGTGATGTGAGACTCGACGACGAACCCATCCGCGCCTCCCCGCTCGAACTCGGATTCACGTTGCGGGTGGAGGACGACGGGCCCGGCTTCCGCGTGCGCGTCGGCCGCACGGAGCCCATCGAGACAACCTTCGACGACTGCGTCGCGCGCTGCGGCGACGAGCTGCGTCCGCTGGCCAACGCCGGATTGCTCGGCCGCGAGCTCGCCGACTTCGGGGGCACGGGCAAGCACTTCGCAGCCGACGAGGCCCAGCGCCTGGTGACCGAGGTGATCCCGCAGCTCCAGGAACGCATGCCCGTGCAGGTGGAGACCCGTCGCTTGCCGCGGGCGGTGCAGGAGCCCCCGCGGCTGTCCATCGAGACGCGCCGTGTCGGCGACGGGCTCGAGGTCTTCGCGACACTCGTCTACGGCGAGCCGCCCATCGCGCGGGTCGATGCCGGCAAGCTGGTGCCGATCGGCGGGGGGCCGGTGCCGCTGCGCGACGAGGCGGCGGAGCGCGCCCTGGTGCGCCGCCTGCAGAACGAGCTCGAAATCCTGCCGGGACGCCGCATCCAGGTGAGCGGAGAAGCGGCGGTGCAGATGAGCGAACGACTGGCCCGCTTCGGCGCTGCGCTGCGCGGCGACGGACACCGCGCCTTCTTCCGCGTGCCAGAACTCGCGGCGCGCTTCGAAGCGCGCGGCGACGACTTCGACGTGCACTTCACGTCGGAGGTGCACGGCGAGACACGCCGCGCCGACGCGGGCCGGGTGCTCCGCGCCTGGCGCCGCGGCGAGACCCTCGTGACCCTCGAGGGCGGAGGGCTTGCGCCACTGCCCGCCGACTGGCTGGCCCGTTTCGGCGACCGCCTGGCCGACCTGTTTGCCGCACGTGAGGCCAGCGGCGCGCTGCCCCTGGCGGTGCTTCCGACCCTGGGCTCGCTCTGCGGGGAGCTCGACGCACCGCCACCGCCCTCCCTGGCCGGGCTCGAAACCGTGCTCGACGCCAGCGGCGAGATTGCCAGCGCCACGCTCCCCGACGATCTCAACGCGGAGCTGCGCGCCTATCAACGCAAGGGCGTCGACTGGCTGTGCGCGCTGCGCAACGCCGGCCTCGGCGCGCTGCTCGCCGACGACATGGGTCTGGGCAAGACGCTGCAGGCCCTGTGTGCGCTGCGCGGTCGCACGCTCGTCGTGTGTCCGACGAGCGTGCTGCCCAACTGGGCGGCCGAAACCGCGCGCTTCCGGCCAGCGTTGCGCGTCTCCACCTACCACGGGCCCAACCGCGCGCTGGATCCGGCAGCGGATGTGACGCTCACGACCTACGCGCTGCTGCGCCTCGATGCCGACGCCCTGACCGCCGTGACCTGGGACAGCGTCGTGCTCGACGAGGCGCAGAACGTGAAGAACCCCGAAAGCCAGGCCGCCCGCGCCGCCCACAGCCTGCGCGCCGGCTTTCGCGTGGCCCTCACCGGCACCCCGATCGAGAATCGGCTCGACGAGCTGTGGAGCCAGCTTCACTTCACGAATCCGGGGCTGCTCGGCGGCCGGCGCGACTTCGAGGAGCGGCATGCGCGCCCGATCGCGGCCGGCGATGCAGAGGTGGCCGAGCGCCTCAGGGCGCGCATCCGTCCCTTCCTGCTGCGGCGCATGAAAGCGCAGGTGGCGCCCGAGCTGCCGCCGCGAACGGAGATCGTGCTGCACGCCGAGCTTCGCGAGGAGGAGCAGCGCCTCTACGACGCCCTGCGCGCAGCCACTCAGGAGGATGTGGTGCGCCAGCTCGACTCCGGCGGCTCGGTGCTCGCCGCGCTCGAAGCCCTGCTGCGCCTGCGCCAGGCGAGCTGCCACCCCGCGCTGGTCCCGGGACAGCAGGCGTCGGGCTCGTCCAAGCTCGACGTGCTGCTCGAGAATCTCGACGAAGCGGTGTCGGAGGGCCACAAGGCGCTGGTCTTCTCGCAGTGGACGTCGCTTCTCGACCTCGTCGAGCCGCACCTGCGCGAAGCCTCACTTCCCTTCACGCGCCTCGACGGCTCCACACGCGATCGTGGCGCCGTGGTCGACGATTTCCAGAGCGAGAGCGGACCGCCGGTGCTGCTGCTCTCGCTGCGCGCCGGCGGTACCGGCCTCAACCTCACCGCCGCAGACCACGTCTTCATCCTCGACCCGTGGTGGAACCCGGCGGTCGAAGACCAGGCCGCCGACCGGGCGCACCGCATCGGCCAGGACCGCCCGGTGATCGTGCATCGTCTGGTGGCACGCGGCACCGTGGAAGAACGCATCCTCGAGCTGCAGGCACGCAAGCGCGCGCTGGCCGAGGCCGCGCTCGGCGATGGCGGCGCCGCCGGCGGACTCAGCAGGGAAGATCTGCTCGAGCTGTTGGCCTGATGCCGAGCCGGGTGCAGGGCCCCGGGCGAGCGGGCCACGCACCCGGAAGCGGTGGCGGCCCCGAGTGGAATGAAGCGCCGTGGCCGGCCCGCGTCACGGCGAGCGCAGCGAGCCAAAGAACGCACGGATCTCCGCGGTCAGCTCCGCGGGAGCTTCGAGGGCGGGAAAATGTCCGCCGCGGCTCATCTCCGTCCAGCGCGTGAGCCGGTACTTCCGCGCGACTGCGCTTCGCGGCGGGCGGGTCACCTCCTTCGGAAAGAGTGCGATCCCGGTCGGCACCTCGATCCGCTCGGGTCGAACCGCGGCGGGCGGTGCGTGACGATGCGCCCAGTAGCACTGCATCGACGAGCCGATCGTGCCGCTGAGCCAGTAGATCATCACGTTGGTGAGCAGCTCCTCCCGTGTGAAGCAGCGCAGGGGATCGCCGGCGCAATCGCTCCAGGCAAACCACTTCTCGAGGATCCAGCCGGCCAGGCCGACGGGCGAGTCGGTGAGGCCGAAGGCGAGAGACGCCGGACGCGTGGACTGCACGGCGGAGTAGCCGCCCTCTTCCGCCTGCCAGCGCGCCATCTCTTCGAGCCAGGCGCTCTCCTCGGCCGAACGCTCCTCGATCGGAGCCGGGATACCCAGGGGAAGCGAGAGATGGATTCCCGCGACGTGCTCTGGATGACGATGCCCGAGCCCCGTCGCCACGAAGGCACCGCGATCCCCCCCGTGCACGCCGAAGCGTTCGTGGCCCAGGACGTCGACCATGAGGTCGCGAAAGAGATCGGCCGCGTCATCGGCGCCGAAGCGCGGATCGCTCGGTGCGCTCGAGAAGCCGTGACCGGGCAGCGACGCGACCACGAGGTCGAAAGCATCTTCCGGCGAGCCGCCGTGCGAGACCGGATCCGTGAGCGGACCCACGAGCCGATGCATCTCGACGAAGGAGCTCGGCCAGCCGTGGAGCAGGAGCAGCGGCAGGCGCTTCTCGCCGCGCCCGCCGATGCGCGAAAAATGGAGATCGAGACCGCGGATGCGCACGCGCTCGCCGGGCAGGACGGCTTGCAACCAGGCCTCGCGGCGCCGCCAGTCGAAGCCGTCGCGCCAGTAGTCGACAATCTCTCGCAGCCAGGCGGCATCGGTCCCGAAGCCCCAGCCCCCACCCTGTGGCTCCGGCCAACGGGTCGTCGCCAACCTTCGGGCAAGATCCTCGAGGACTGCCTCCTCGGCTCGATACTCGAAAGGGATCGGTCGATCAGCCACTTGCGACTCCTGTGGCAAGATGTGTTTCGATGCGTCGCTCGCGGCCCGCCCAGCGTGCTCGGCCGCCACACCAAGGCGCATGCGTCAGCGCATCTGCCCCCGTCCTCTCATCCTCCGGTACGCCTCCAGCAGCAGCGGCGGCGTCAGCGGAACGAGCAGCCGCTCGAGACTCCCCTTGAACGTCCGCGAGCGCGGCCAGGGGCGCGGGCGCAGCCAGCGCTGCCGCCACTCCGCCAAGTGCGCGGACAGCTCCTCAGTGGGCAACGCGCGGCCCTTGGCCCCGACGCCGACGACGGTGTGGGGAAAGGAGGGCTCGCCGGCGCTCTCGACCAGGCTGCTGTCGAACTCCCGCAGCAGGCTGCGAAATGCCTCCGGCGTGAAGCGCCAGTAGTCGTCCGGGTAGGCGTGGATCGGGAAGTTCATCACCGATGAGATCACCGCGATGCCTCCGTCTGCGAGCACGCGATGCAGCTCGCTCATCGCCTTGCGCGGAAACTCGACGTGCTCGAGCGTGTCGAGCGACAGCGCCGCACCGACGCTCGCAGAGGGCAAGTCCAGCTCGTGCAGATTCAGCACGCGGTCGACGCCCGGGCCCGCGCGCATGTCGCAGCCGACGTAGTCCCGGCCCGGAAACAGCGGCCGCAGATCCGCATCCCCCTCCTGGCCGGGCACCTGCAGCGCGCCGAACTCGTAGATCGGACCGGGAAGCTCCAGCACGCCGGCCGTCAGCTCGACGAAGTCCCTGATGTGGCGTCGCATGTTCGAGAGGCGAGCCTGCATCATCTGGATCTGTGGGACAAGCGGTAGCCTGCGCCGAATCACTCGTCCTGCCCGAGAGAGAGCAAGCCGGGTGCAAGTCGAAAGCATCGCCCTGGAAGACACGCAGCGTGCGTCTCGAGCCGCTACAGGAACGGCACGCCGCAGCCCTGGCAGAGGCCGCGAGCCCCGATTTCTTCACCTACCACTTTCCGCCGTCGGAACCTCAGGTGTCGAAAAGCTCTTTGGGCCCCAGACCTAGAAGCACGGGGACGCTCTTCCCGACCTAGCGCTCGATCCCCACCCACTCGGAGTCCGCGACGCCCGCGCGCTGGTTCTCGACACGCGCCATCACGAACAGCAGATCCGAGAGCCGATTCAGATAGCGCAGCGAGAGCTCGGAGACGGGCTCGGCGCGATGCAGGCTCACCGTGCGCCGCTCGGCGCGGCGGCAGACCGTACGCGCCACGTGAAACGCCGCCGCCGCTTTGCAGCCGCCGGGCAGGATGAAGCGTTCGAGCGGCTCGAGTTCCTTCTCGAGCGTGTCGATGTGCGCTTCGAGATCGGCCACGGCCTCGGGCTGCAGCTCCGGCACGCCGCTCTTCTCGCGATGCTGCGCACTCGGCGTTGCCATGGCGCCGCCGAGATCGAAGAGCCGGCTCTGCAAGATCTCGAGCATCCCGCGCAGGTCGTCTTGCCGCGACTCCGCTCGGCACACGCCGAGGCTGGCATTCAGCTCGTCGACGGCGCCGGAGACCTCGATCCGCCGATCGTCCTTGCCCACCCGCTCCCCACCGAAGAGGTCGGTGTCGCCGCCGTCACCGCGACGCGTGTAGATTTTCACGTCACCAGGTCTCGGTCGACGATGGCTTCGAGCTCGGGATCGAGCGGGTCCGTGGCAAGAGGCTCCACCAGCTGGGACGCGCCATGCGTCTGACGGCGCAGGAAGGCCCACACCAACAGGCCCCCCACAGCGAACGCGAGCACCGGAAACGCGTAAGCCGCCAGCCCGAAGCCCCGCGGCGGCGGCGCCGGCAGGATCACTTCGCCGAAACGCTCCACCAGCTCGGCCTTCACATCGTCTGGCGAGCGCCCGGCCGCCTGCTGGACACCGAGCCAGACGACCAGCGTCTTGGCCTGGGGGCTCGGGCAGGCGGAGAGCGTGCGCCCCGGACAGAAGGGGCTCATCAGCTCCTCCGCCAGGTCGTTGGCCCAGCCCTCGGGCTCGGCCTGCGCGGCACCGGCCAGGGTCAGCAGCAGACAGCTCAGTGCGAGGGCCGTGCGGCGCATCGCGCGGCTAGATGTCCCACTGCAGCTGGCGCGCCTTGTCGGCGCCACCGCGCTGGCGCACCAGATAGCTCGGCGGCTCACCGACCACACGCGACTCCTCGGGCACCGACTCGAGCAGGAAGACGTTGCCGCCGACGACACTTCCGCGGCCCACCACCACATCGCCGCCGAGGATGGTCGCTCCAGCGTAGATGGTGACGTCATCCTCGATGGTCGGATGGCGTTTGACGCCGCGCAGCTCGCTTCCGTGCCGCGGCGACTTGGCACCGAGAGTGACGCCCTGGTAGAGCCGCACGTTGTCTCCGATCTCGGTCGTCTCGCCGATCACCACACCGGTACCGTGGTCGATGAAGAAACGGCGCCCGATCGTCGCACCCGGATGGATATCGATCCCCGTCCGGCCGTGCGCACGCTCGGTCAGCATGCGCGGCAGAATCGGCACATCGAGCAGAAAGAGCTCGTGGGCAAGACGGTAGACGGCGATGGCGCGGATCGATGGGTAGGACACCACGATCTCGGCGAAATTCTTGGCCGCCGGGTCGCCCTCGAAAGCGGCCTCCACATCCTCGGCCAGCATCCCGCGCACCGCGGGCAAGCGCCCGACGAAATGCAGCGCAATCTGCTCGGCGCGCTCGGGCGGCAGGCTCGTGGACCCGAGCAGGCTCACCAGCCGTTCGATCAGCACGGGGATCTCCGAGCGCAAGGCCGCGCGATCGCGCTCGGTGAGAATCAGACGCTTGCAGCGCTCCATCCACTGCGCGAGCTCTTCGCGGTCGGGGATACCCTCGGCAGCGGCCTTGGTGAGCGCGTCGTCGCCGCTTTCGGAAAGCGCGTCGATCGTCTGTTTGAGGACTTCGTCCGGGTGGTTCGGCGACATGGGCGGGGGTCTCCTGGGGCACGCTGCGAGCGAAGCATTCTAGCACTTCACCCCCACGGGGCAGCGCTACCCTGTGGTAGCTTTCCGGCGGCCGAAGCTGGATGCCGCCTCACTCCAGGGGATTCACTTCGGTCTCCTCCACCATATCTTCCCCGACCGAGACGAGACGGGAGTGCATTCTGGCGAGTCACGAGCGCGAGACGAGCGCGGGAGGCGTGGTGTTCAGGCGGCGTGCGGACGGGATCGAGGTGGTGCTGGGCGAGCAACGCGACCGGCACAGCGGTGCCACCACCACGCGCCTGCCCAAGGGCAAGCGCAACCCCGGCGAGAGTCTCGAAGAGACCGCACTGCGCGAGGTCGCCGAAGAGACGGGCCTGCCCGGCCGCATCGTCGGCGACCTCGAAACCGTGCACTACGTCTACCGGCAGGACGGGCGGCCCATCGACAAGACGGTCCACTTCTACCTGATGGAGCTTGCCGGCGAGGAAGTCGACGAAACCGACGGCGAGCTGACGCACATCGCGTGGCACCCGCTCGCGACCGCCCAGGAGCTGCTCAGCTTCGACACCGAGCGCCGCGTCCTGGCCGCGGCCCGCGCAAAGCTGGAAACCTGATGGCCGCCGAGATCTACAGCCACTCGCGTCTGTCGAGCTTCGAGGATTGCCCGAAGAAGTTCGAGTATCGCTACGTGCTCAAGGTTCCGTCGGACACGGAATCCATCGAGGGCTTCGTCGGCAAGCGCGCGCACGAGGTGCTCGAGCGCCTCTACGAGTTCGTGGCGAAGGACATGGTGCCCAGCCTCGGCAAGGTGATCGACCGCTACCGGGCTTTCTGGGACCAACACTGGAACTCACAGCGCGTACGCATCGTGCGCACAGAGAACGACGTCAACTACTACCGCGAGCTCGGCGAGCACTGCCTCACGAACTACTACCGACGCTTCTATCCCTTCGATGCAGACGAGACGATCGCACTCGAGGAACACCTGCGCTTCTCTCTCGACGAGGCAAAGCAGTACCGAATCCAGGGCTTCGTGGATCGCATCGTGCGCGCGAAGGATGGAGCGATCGAGATTCACGACTACAAGACGTCGGCGCGCGTGCCGAGCCAGAGAAAGCTCGACCGCGACCGCCAACTCGCGCTCTACCAGATGGGCCTGGCCAGCCGCTTCGGCGCCGATCGACCCATGCGCCTCGTCTGGCACTACCTGGCGCCGAACCAGACCCGCGTGTCGACCCGCAACGCCGAGCAGCTCGACGCACTGCGGGAAGAGACGATCGGTCTCATCGACCGCATTCGGGTCACCACCGAATTCGAGCCCAAGCTCGGGCCGCTGTGCAGATGGTGCGAGTTTGCCGACATCTGCCCCGCTCAGGCGGCGCAGCGCGAAGCACGAGGCGAGCCTCCCCATCCCGTTGATCACCCGGACCCACCGCCGCCGCGCCGCCAGCTACCGTTGCTCTGACGGATGGTGGCCATGCACGACGACTGCGGCACACCGCCCCAGGGCCACTGCGACGGCCACCACGCTCCTCCCGCAGCCGCACCGCACGGCGCGGCACCGGGCAGCTTCACGTGCCCTATGCATCCGGAGGTGGTGCGCAAAGGCCCGGGCTCCTGCCCCGATTGCGGCATGGCGCTCGAGCCGGTGGCGCCGTCCCTCGACGCGACGGAGGACCCCGAGCTGCGCGACTTCTCTCGGCGGCTCGCGGTAAGCGCCGCGCTCGCGACGCCGCTGTTCGCGGTCGCCATGGGCGAGATGCTGCCCGGGGCGCCGCTTGCGGGCCTGGCCACGCCGCGCAGCTTCGCCTGGCTCCAATTCGCACTGGCCACGCCGGTGGTGGTCTGGGGCGGCGCGCCGCTGCTGGCGCGCGGTTGGGCCTCGCTGCGCACGCGGCGCCTCAACATGTTCACGCTGATCACGCTCGGCGTGGGCGCCGCCTACGCGGCAAGCGTCTTCGCGCTGCTGGCCCCCGGCGCCCTGCCCGCCGCCTACCTCGGCCACGATGGCGCGCCGCCGCTCTACTTCGAAGCGGCGGGCGTGATCGTGACACTGGTGCTGCTCGGCCAGGTGCTCGAGCTGCGGGCGCGTCGCCGCACCGGCGCGGCACTGCGAACGCTGCTCGGCCTCGCGGCCACGACCGCACGACGTCTGGAGCCGGGCGGCGAGGAGATAGAGATCGCCCTGGAAGCCATTGCGGTCGGCGATCGGCTGCGCGTGCGGCCCGGCGAGAAGGTCCCCGTCGACGGCAACGTCGTCGAAGGCTCGAGCGCCATCGACGAGTCGATGCTCACCGGCGAGCCGCTGCCGGTGAGCAAGGCCATTGGCGACGCCGTCACGGGCGGAACGCTCAACGGCAGCGGCGGCTTCGTGATGCGTGCCGAAGCCGTCGGCGCAGCCACCCTGCTGGCCCGCATCGTCGCCCTCGTCGCGGCCGCCCAGCGCAGCCGCGCACCGGTGCAGCGGCTCGCCGATACGGTGTCGGCGTGGTTCGTCCCGACTGTCATCGCGATCTCGCTGCTGGCCGGCGGCGCCTGGTTTGCGCTCGGGCCCGAGCCGCGTCTGGCCCACGGGCTACTGGCGGCCGTGTCCGTGCTGATCGTCGCCTGCCCGTGCGCGCTCGGCCTGGCCACGCCCATGTCGATCGCCGTGGGCACGGGCCGCGGCGCCAGCCTCGGCGTGCTCTTCCGCGACGCAGCCAGCCTGGAGGAGCTCGCCGGTGTCAATGCGCTGGTGCTCGACAAGACCGGAACACTCACCGAGGGGCGACCGCGGGTGGTCGCCATCGAGACGCTGCAAGAACGCACCGCGGACTCGCTCCTCACCCTGGCGGCCGGCGTGGAGCGCGGCAGCGAGCACCCGCTGGCCGCTGCCGTGCTATCGGCGGCGCGCGAACGCGGAATCGAGGTGCCCGCAGCCGACGACTTCACCTCCTACCCGGGCCGCGGCACCCGCGCACGGGTCGGCAGACACCAGGTCGTGCTCGGCAACGACACGCTGTTCCAGGAGCTCGACATCGACAGCGGCCCGCTGCGCGAGAGCAGCGCGAGCCTGCGCAGCGCCGGCCAGACGGCGCTGCTGATCGCCATCGACGGCGAACCCGCCGGTGTTCTCGGCGTCGCCGATCCGATCAAATCGACCACGCCGAACGCGCTCGACGCCCTGCGCGACGACGAGCTGCGCATCGTCATGCTGACCGGCGACGCACGCGCCACGGCCGAGAGCGTCGCGCATGCGCTCAGCATCGAAGAAGTGATCGCCGACTCCCTCCCCCACGAGAAAGCCGGCGTCGTGCAGCGCCTGCAGGCCTCGCAGCTGCGCGTCGCCATGGCTGGCGACGGTGTGAACGACGCGCCGGCTCTGGCCCAGGCCGACGTGGGGATCGCCATGGGCACGGGCACCGACGTCGCGATGGAGAGTGCCGGCATCACGTTGGTGCGCGGCGACCTGCGCGGCATTGCGCGGGCGCGCGCACTCTCCCGGGCCACCCTGCGCAACATTCGCCAGAACCTCTTCTTCGCTTTCTTCTACAACGCGCTGGGCGTGCCGGTGGCTGCCGGTGCGCTTTACCCGGCATTCGGCATCGTGCTCGACCCGATGCTGGCGGCGGCGGCCATGAGCCTCTCGTCGGTCTGCGTCATCAGCAACGCGCTGCGGCTTGGGCGTGTGCGAATCGAGGCGTGAGCGAGCGAGACCTGCGGCCGGTGCAACACCTCGACCGTTTCGAGACCAGCGCCCGAGCTGGTACTCTCTCCGGTCATGAGCCTTCACATCGAACGCATTCCCACTTTCGGCGACAACTACACCTACCTTCTGACCTGCGAGGCCACCGGCGAAGCCGCCGTGCTCGATGCGCCCGAGGAGCAGCCCGTCATCGACCGGATCGAGGCCAGCGGCGCAAAGGTCAAGAAGATCCTCACTACGCATCACCACCCGGACCACTGTGAGGCGCACCCGAAGCTCGCCGAGAAGTACGGAGCACCCGTCTACGGCCACGTCTCGGACCAGAACCGGCTGTCCGGCATGACGAACGGACTCGAAGAAGGCGACAGCATTCGCGTCGGCAACGAAGAGGCGCGCATCCTCTTCATTCCCGCGCACACGTCCGGGCACATCGCCTACGTCTTCGACGAAGCCAAAGCCATCTTCTGTGGCGACACGCTCTTCGCGGGCGGTTGCGGGCGGATTTTCGAGGGCACCCCGGAGATGATGTACACGGCGCTGGTCGAGAAGCTCGGCGCACTGCCGGACGACTACCGGGTCTACTGCGGCCACGAATACACCGAGAGCAACCTGGTGTTCGCAGCGCACGTCGAGCCGGACAACGCCGCCATACGCGAGAAGCTCGAGCGCGTGAAAAAGATTCGCAGCCACGCCGCATCCGATTGGCACGACGCCACGCCCGCGGAGATGACGATTCCCTCTACTCTCGGCGAAGAGCGCGCGACGAACCCCTTCCTGCGCGCGCGCAACAGCGACGAGCTCGGAAAGATCCGCGCGCAGAAGGACGTCTTCTAGGAGCTGCGCGCCACCTTCTTCGCGGCCCGCTGCACGCGACCGCTGAGCAGCCCACTCGACCAGCGCGAGACGCGCTGAAGGGCTTCGAGCGCATCGCCCTTGCCGGACCAGTGCGAGCGCACGATGTCCGGGTGTACATCGTTGAGAATCCGCGAGAGCGCAGCGCTCACCACCAGCAGGTCATCGACCCAGCCGAGCGGCCCCAGGAAGAGAGCCGGCAGCAGGTCGATGGGCGAGAGCACGTAGCCGACGCCCAGCAGCGCCAGCACCTTGGAGCCCAGTGGCACCCGGGGATCGCGCAGCAGGCGCGCGAGCAGCACGGTGAGATCGGGCAGCAGCAACACCACGTCGCGGAATCCGCTGCTGGCGCGCGGATCCAATGCGGAGACGGCGCCGCGCACGCGGTCGTACAGGCGCTGCTCGCGCGGGTTGAGATCTATCGTGACGAAAGTTTCAGACACGTTCGCCGGGCTCCATAGCGACATCGAGAACGAGCTTCGAGTCTTCTCCAGGGTACCGCTCGTTGGCAGAGACCACCTCGTGGGCCGACAGCCAACGCGGCGGGCGAGCGGACCGGCCACGCCGACCAGCAGGAGCGGGAATACTCGCCAGCGCTCATCCGCTGAAGATCCCCCGGCGCTCGGCGAGACCGCGCTCGATCAGCGCCTCGATGGCACGTTTCACCAGCTCCACCTTGCTCTCGATCGCTTCGTCTTCATCGCTCCCGTCGCCCTCGAAGTAGAGGGGCTCGCCAAAGCTGATGCGGTAGCGCGCCGGCAGGGGGATCAAACCGAGCGGGCCGAGCAGCGGAAAAGTCGGCGTGATGGGCAGCGCAGGAAGCCCCAGACGGCGGCCGAGCCGCTCGAGATTCGCGAGCCCCGGAGCCTGCTCCTCCGAGCCGACGATGCCCACGGGCACGATCGGCGCACGCGTCTCCAGCGCCAGCCGCATGAAGCCGAGGCCGAAGCGCTGAAGCTCGTAGGCGTGGTCGTACGTCTTGCTGATGCCCCGCACGCCTTCCGGAAACACCATCACGGCCTCGTCGTTCTCGAGCATCCGCGCGCAATTGCCCGGGGTGCCCACCAGCGCCCCGGAGCGTGCAAACGCGATACTCACGAACGGCAGGCGAGGCAGGAAGTACTCGCCCATCGGCCGCACGATGCGCGGCGGCTCGGCCTCCATCAGGAGCGCCGTACTCAGCATCGCGGCATCGAAGGGCAGCTGCCCGGCGTGGTTGGCCACCAACAGCATGCGACCCGCCGGCAGCTTCTCCAGGCCATCGCAACGACAACGGAACCAATGCCGGTAGAGGATCAGCCCCGGCAGCACGAACTTGCACAACCAATCCGGCGACAGGCCGAACGGGTCGTAGCCGAACTCGTTCAGCTGGTTCGGAACCTGCGCCAGCTTCGCTTCGATCTCCGCCTGGAGCTCGCGCGTGGCCATGGGCAGCCGGTCCGCGACGAAGTCCGACAGTGCGCGGGTGATGCCTCCGCGTTTCTCGGCGACGGGCTCCACCTCAACCCCGCAGACTGTCGAAGGTCTCTTCCAACCCGAAGAGCGGGCGGAAGTTCGTCGCCTCGACGAAACGCTCACCCGAGAGCGTGTTGGGAAACTTGAGATAGTCGATCGCACCCGGCGGATACGAGATCACGCCCCAGCGGAAGAGTCGCTCGAAGAGCGCGCGCATGACGAACTCCGGCATCGGCAACGCCCTGCCACCACTCGCCTCGATCGCCGTGTGCAGCGGCACCTCCCCCGGTCCGGTGACGTTGAACACACCCTGCAGCCCGTGCTCGAGCGCCAGGGCGATGGCTTCGCTCACGTCCGCCTCGTGAATGAACTGGGTCATCGGGTCGAAGCCCATCACCGTCGGGATGCGATCCTGGCGCAGATACTGGGCCATCATCGAACGCACGCTATGGCCGAGCACGTTCACTGGCCGCAACACGCTGGTGCGAATCTGCGGATAACGCCACAGAAAGGCGCAGGCCAGGGTGTCGACCTCGACCAGGTCGCGGATCGCCGCGTAGGAGCGGCTAGCCGACAGCGGCGAGTCCTCGTCCATGTAGTAGGGATTCTCGGAGAAAGCTCCGTAGACGCTGCCGCTCGAGACGAGGACCAATTGCTGGACCCCGTGGTTGACGCAGTGATCGAGCAGCTGCTTGGTGCCGCGCACGTTCACGTCGTGCCGGATGCCCGCGTTGCTGCGGAAGGGGCGGAGCATGCCCATGTGCACGATGGCGGCGGGCTTCTCCGTGCGGATGACGTCCTCGAACTTCTTCTTGCGCAGATCCACGATGTGGACCTTTACCCCCTGGGGAGCAGATTGCCACGGCTCGACGTCGACCCCGCAGACCTCGTGATTCTCGAGCAAACGTCGAGCCAGAAGCCTGCCCTGGCCTCCCGCGATGCCCGTAATGAGAACTTTTTCCAATGTAAAACCAAATAGTTACACGTAGAATGGCGAAACCGGCGGGCGCCCTCTGCGTCTGGCCTGTGATACAGTAGCGCCCCCCCCAGAGGGACCCGTGGTCGAACCTTCCGCACGTTTCGAAGACATCAAAATACCGCTTTCCGATCCCATTCACGGGCTGTCGGAGGTTTCCGCCGTGCTCGGCGTGCCCCGCTGGTGGCCCACCGGCGCACGGGTGAGCGTGGTCCTCGTCCACGGCGCCAGCGGCAACTACGAAGAACCGGTCATCACGGCGCTGCACCGGGATCTCACCGAGCAGCGCTACCTGTGCCTGCGCCTCAACTTCCCTTTTGCCGAGGCCGGCAAGCGCAAGCCGGACGGTCCGCAGATCCTGCGCCACACGCTGCGCAACGCCATCGGCATGCTGACCCGAGACCCGACGGCGGCACCCGCCCATCTCTTCCTCGTGGGGCGCGGACTCGGCGCCGAAGTGGCCGCCGACCTCTCGATCGCGCGGCTGCGGGCCGACGGGCTCGTGCTGCTCGACTACCCGCTGCACCCGGCCGGCAAGCCCGAGCAAGCCGAGGCCGACCAGCTCTACCGCGTGGTCGCGCCGATGCTCTTTCTGACCGGCACTCGCGATCGCTACTGCGACGTGGACACCTTGCGCCGCACGCTCGCCCGCGTCGGCGCTCCCACACAGCTGCACGCCGTCGATGAGGCGGACCAGCACTTCAAGGCACTGAAGAAGTCGGGGCGCACCCAGGAAGAGATCGAGGCCGAGATGCTGGCCGTGGTCGACGGCTGGATCGAGAAGGTTCTCGGCGACTGAGCCCCACTACCCGGCATGAGTGAAGAGACCGAACTCTACTTCGTGCAACTCGCCGTGGGCGAGATGCAGAACCTCGCCTACCTGATCGGCAGCCACTCCACCCGCGAGTGCCTGCTCGTGGACCCGGCCTGGAGCGTCGACGGCCTGTTGGATCGCGCCGAGGCCGACGGTATGAAGGTCGTCGGCGCGCTCGCCACCCACTACCACCAGGACCACATCGGCGGCTCGGTCTTCGGCATGGACATCGAGGGCATCCCGCGGCTGCTCGAGCGGCACCCCGTGCCGGTGCACGTAAACGCCCACGAGGGCGACGGCACCCTGCAGGTCAGCGGCGCGTCGGAGTCGGACATCGTGCGCCACGCCGCGGGCGACGAGATCAGCGTCGGCCGCGTGAGCGTGCGCCTGCTCCACACCCCCGGCCACACGCCCGGTTCTCAATGCTTCCTGGTGGAAGACGGCGTCGGCCCCGGCCGCCTGGTCGCCGGCGACACGCTCTTCCTCGACTCCTGCGGCCGGGTCGATCTGCCGGGAGCGAACCCCGAGGACATGTACCGCAGCCTCAACGAGACGCTGAAGGCACTGCCGGACGAGACCATCGTCTACCCCGGACACATCTACGGCGACCCCAGCGACACGCTGGGCGCCCAGAAGCAGACCAACCCGTTCTTGCGGGTGACGAGCCTCGAACAGTTCTTGTCCTTCATGGGACGCTGAGGGCAGGGGGAAAGGCGGGGGACGGTCTTGCCTTCTTGCCTTTTCCCCACTGTGCGTGAGAGCCCCTGCCCGGTGCCTGGAAAAGGCAAGAAGGCAAGACCGTCCCCTTACCGCGCGCCTACTCCGCGCCGCCTACGAGGATCTCGCCGTCGAGACGGTGGCGCGCGTCGTTGCGCTCGATCGCGCTGGGACGCACGATCTTGTAGCGATAGCGCCCCGGCTTGAGCTGGCAGAAGCTCGCGAACTCGCCGGCGCGAATCGGTGCCGAGCGCAGCTCGTCCTCCTGGAGCGAGAAGTTCACCAGACTGTGGCAGACCATGTCGCGCGCCACCTCGCGCTCGAACACCACCACGGACTCCGTCGCCGAGTAGCTGATCCAGGCCACCAGCTGCCCCTCGTCGAGCTTCACCAGGCGGGGGTTCAGGGCCTGATCCGTGATCAACACCACTTTGTGGCTGGTCATCCGATACTCGGGCGAGAGCTGGGGGATGCCCGAGTCATCCGTGACGTAGGGCATCTCCTGGGGCCGGTCGTCGGCGGCGCTGGCCGCGAGGCCGAAGGCCAGCGATAGGGCGAGGCAAAACACCACAACACGCTTCATGCATCGATCCTCCCGATGGGCGCGGCGGCGGTTCTCCGCGTGTCGCTGTTTATACCAGAAGCACTCCGCCCGGCCCGACCGCACGAGGCGTGAGCCTCGCGCCAAACCTCCGGTTCCGTGGCGCTATTCGCCCCGGGGGCGCTTGAAATGACCTCTGCCGTCGGGTAGCCTCCGCCCGCTTTCGCGGCCCCTGGAGTGCTTCTGGGGGCTTTCCTCATTCTAGTAGTAGGAGGCTCGCACCCCCATGAAGATCATGGTCTGCCTCAAGCAGGTGCCGCACCAGGACGCCCGACTCGACATCAACGGCGACGGGACCTGGATCCAGGAAGACAACATCAAGTTCGAAATCAACAGCTACGACACCTACGCCCTCGAAGAGGCGCTCCTGATCAAGGACGCTGGCGAGGCGGAGGTGCTGGTGGTTTCGATCGGCCCCGACCGGGTGACTCAGGCCCTGCGCACCGCGCTCGGCATGGGCGCCGACCGCGCCATCCACGTGAACGATCCGGAGATCCAGGGCTCGGACTCGCTGGGCATGGCCAAGGTCCTGGCGGCGGTGGCGAAGGAGGAGAACCCGGACCTGATCCTCGCGGGCCTGATGTCCGAGGACGCGAACTACGCCGCGGTGCCGCCGATGCTGGCCGAGCTGGTCGGCATCCCGCACACCACCGCCGCGGTGAAGGTCGAACGCAGCAACGGCACGCTCACCTGCGATCGCGAGATCGAGGGCGGCGCCAACGAAGTGGTGACCCTCGAGGCACCCTGCCTGGTGGCGGTGCAGTCGGGCCTCAACCAGGTCCGCTACGCCTCGCTCAAGGGCATCATGGCCGCCAAGAAGAAGCCGCTCGACGTGAAGACCGCCGCCGACCTCGGCGTGGCCGACCAGGTGGGCGCGGGCGCCGCCAAGGTCAGCGTCACCCAGATCGCTCCGCCGCCCAAGGGCGACACCGCGGAGCTCGTCGAGGGCTCGCCGGACGAAATCGCAGCGAAGCTCGTCACCAAGATCAAGGAGCTCGGCCTTCTCTAGGGCCGTGCGACCGGAGCCAACATGTCCACCATTCTCATCGTCACGGAAATCCAGAACGGCGCGCTGCGCGAGGCGAGCTACGAGCTCGCCGCCATCGCCCAGAAGCTCGACGGCGCCAGCGTCAAGAGCGTCGTGATCGGCCAGGGTGTCGACGCCCTGGCGGCAGAGTTCGCGAGCAAGGGCGGCGGCGAGGTCTTCGTCGCCGACGACCCGGCACTCGCTCACTACAGCGTCGAGGCCCACGGCACGGCGATCCGCGCCGCCGTCGAGGCCAGCGGTGCCGATCTGGTGTTGCTCTCGAACACACCCAGCGGCTGGGACGTGGCGCCGCGCATTGCGGCGGCCCTGGATGCCGCATTCGTCAGCGACTGCTTCGACATCACACTCGACGGCGGCAAGCCCGTCTGCCGGCGCCGTGTCTTCAACGGCAAGCTCAACGCCACGCTCGCCACCTCCGCCGACAAGGTGGTGGCCACGGTGCAGCCGGGTGCCACGGCGGCCTTCGAGGGCAGCACGGACGGCAGCGTCAGCAAGCTCGACGTCGCCATCGACGCCGGCGGCCTCAAGGCCCGATTCGTCGAGATCAAACAGTCCGCGGCCACGGGCGTCGACCTCACCAAGGCCGAAGTGATCGTCTCCGGCGGCCGCGGCGTCGGCGATCCCGAGAAGTTCTCGGAAGTGATCAAGCCACTGGCGGACGCACTCGGCGGAGCCATGGGCGCCTCGCGCCCGGTGGTCGACGCCGGCTGGCTGCCCCACGAGTACCAGGTCGGTTCGTCGGGCCAGACGGTGCAGCCCAAGCTCTACATCGCCTGCGGCATTTCCGGTGCCATTCAGCACCTGGTCGGCATGAAGTCGTCCAATTTCATCATCGCCGTCAACAAGGATCCGGATGCCCCGATCTTCGAGATCGCGGATCTCGGCGTGGTGGGCGACCTCTTCGAGGTGATCCCCGCGCTGACGAAGGCGATCACCGCAGCCAAGGGCTAGCTCGTTTCAGCGCAGCCGTCGGCCGCCCGAAGAGTTGGGGCGCAGCCCGGGGCTGCGCGGAGAATTGGAATGGCCGTCTCGACGTCGGATTTTCGCAACGGGCTCAAGATCGAGCTGGACGGCGTGCCCTACAACATCACCTATTTCCAGCACGTGAAGCCCGGCAAGGGCGGCGCCTTCGTGCGGACGAAGCTGAAGAGCCTGCTCTCCGGCAAGGTCATCGACAAGCGCTTTCGGGCCGGCGAGAAGGTCGAGGTCGCCGACATCGAAGAGCGCAAGATGCAGTACCTGTATCAGGACGGCGAAAGCCTGATCTTCATGGACAATCAGACCTACGACCAGACGCCGTTCGGCGCGGAGACCGTGGGCGACGCTGTGAAGTTCCTGAAGGAGAACCTCGACGTCGACGTTCTGTTCTGGAACGACAAGCCCATCAACATCGAGCTGCCGAACTTCGTCGTCGCGGCCGTCGCCCAGTGCGAGCCCGGCGAGAAGGGCGACACCGCCTCGAACGTCACCAAGCCCGCGACCCTGGAGACAGGAGCCGTGGTGCAGGTACCGCTCTTCATCAAGGAGGGCGAGTCGATCCGCGTCGACACCCGTTCCGGAGAGTACGTCGAGAGGGTGAGCTGAGCCGCGTGTGAGCGCGACAACACCCGGCAACCGCCCCCGTCGCGCTGTCGTCTTCTCCGGCGGCGGAGCACGCGGCGCCTACGAGGCGGGCTTCGTCCGCTACCTGTGCGACGAGCTGCCCGAGAAGCTCGGCCGCGCCCCGAAGATCGACATCCTGTGCGGCACCTCCGTGGGCGCCATCCACGCCTGCTTCATGGCGGGCACCGCCCACCAGGGCCCCGGCCGCGGCGAGCGGCTCGTCGACGTCTGGAAGGCGATGCGCCTGACCGAGATCCTGCCGTTCTCGGCCCGGGATCTGTTGGCGCTGCCGCGGCGCATCCTCGGTGTGCGACGCGTGGCCGAGGCGATGAAGGGCGGCGAGCTGCCGGACCGTCTCTACGGGCTCTTCAACACCGAGGCGCTCGAGCAGGTGGTGCTGGGCGCGATTCCGTGGCGCGAGATTCGCAACAACGTGCGCGAGGGTCTGGTCGACGCGGTGTGCGTGCCCGCCACACAGATCGGCACCGGGCGCGTGGTCGTCTTCATGGAGACCCGCGACCGCACCGTTCCCCACTGGACCCGCGACCCTTCGATCGTGCCGCGGCCGACGCGGCTGCTGCCGACCCACGCCATGGCGTCGGCGGCGATCCCGCTGCTCTTTCCCGCGGTGCGGGTGGCGAGCACCTACTACGCCGACGGCGGCCTCCGGCTCAACACCCCGCTGGCCCCGGCGCTGCGCCTCGGCGCCGACCGGGTGCTGGTGGTGTCCCTGCGGCAGGCGACACGACAAACGACGGACGCGGCGATGTCCGAGCGGCGCATCGCCGACTACGGAAGCCCCACCTTCCTATTCGGCAAGGTGCTCAATGCCCTGATGCTCGACCATCTGGATACGGACCTGGCGCGCATGCACGTGCTGAACGAGTTCATACGCCACGGCGAGCAGGCCTATGGCGAGGGCTTCATCGACACGATCAACGAGATCGCGGTGCGCGAGCACGGGCAGGCCTACCGACCCATCCGTGACATCGTCATCCGGCCGAGCGCCGACCTCGGACAGCTGGCCGGCGAGATCCTGGCGAACCTCTCGGACGCGTCGTCCCGCTCGCCGATCATCCGACTCGCGGCCCGCAACATCAGCGACAACGGACGCACGCCGGAATCCGACTTGCTTTCCTACCTGCTCTTCGACGGCGAATTCCTGTCGCCGCTGGCCGACCTGGGCCTGCGCGACGCCCGCGCGCGCGAAGACGAGCTGATCGAGTTCTTCACCGACTGAGCCGGCGCGCCCGTCTCACTCTTCCAATGTGCGCGACTCGAGACGCAGGATGTCCGGCGTGCGCAGGCGAAAGGGGTGGATGAGGCTCTCCTGCCAGCCGTACTTCTCGGCGCTGGCGGCGTCGACCGCCTCGACGATCGCGTCGCCTTTCACCTCCACGGCGCGCAGCGGGTACTCGGCACCCTCGAGGCGCACCCTGAGATTCGAATCGCGGCGCAGATTCTTCAGCCACCTGGAGCGCGAAGTTCGCAGGTAGATCTCGCCGTCCACCTCGACGAACCAGACGGGCACGTCGCGCACATCGCCGTCCGCGTCCGTGGTGATGACGTCGATCACGGAGACGTCGGCGTGGGCCTGCCAATCGGGCCCTTGGGCGGCGGCGCTGGCGACGCAGAGCAGGCCGATGGCGGCGCCGAGGCTGACTCGATTTCGCATGCGGATCCTCCAGTGCCGCTCGCCACACCACCCTGCGCTCGGGCGAGCCGGCGGCACCCGGCAGCGTAACGAAGACGAGGCTATGCTGGTCCTTCGTGCGCGGAGACCAGCTGGCCCGGCAATGGCAGCTCATCCAGAAGCTGGCGAAGAGCCGGGGCGGCTGCGGCCTCGACGACTTGGCCAACGACCTCGGCTGCGTGCGCCGCACCGTCTACCGCGACCTCGACGCGCTGATGTACGCCGGCTTCCCCGTGGTGTCGGAAAAGCGCGACGGGCGGGTCTTCTACCGCTTCCTCGAGAGCTTCCGCATCGGCGACGTGCCCTTCACGCCCGACGAAATCCTGGCCCTGGCCTTCGGCGAAGATCTGCTGCGCCAGCTCGAGGGCACCGTCTTCCACGACTCGATCCAGTCGGCGCTCCACAAGATCCGCGCCGGCCTCTCGCCAGAGCTGGCCGCCTACCTGGCGAGGCTCGGCGAGACCTTCCGCGTGCTGCCGGGCCCCCACAAGAACTACGCCCGCTTCCGCGAGACGATCCAGGCGCTGCACGACGCGGTGCTGCGCACCCGCACCGTGCGCATGCGCTACCGCACCGGCGGCACCGGCAAAGAGGCCACCCGCGAGCTCGACCCCTTCCACATCTGGTATCGCAGCGGCGGACTCTACGTGGTGGGCTTCGACCACCGCAGCAGCGAGATCCGCACCTTCGCCGTCGAGCGCATTCGCAGCCTCGCGCTGACGGACAAGAGCTTCGCGGTGCCTGCGAGCTTCGACTTCGACAGCTGGAGCGCATCTTCGTTCGGCGTGATCGCGGAGCCCGCGACCCGGCTGACCCTGCGCTTCGATCGCCGCTGGGCCACCTATGTGGAGGAGCACACCTGGCACCCGAGCCAGCAGCTGCGCCCGCGCAAGGACGGCCAGCTCGAGCTGTCGCTGGAGGTGGGAGACACGGCAGACTTGCGGGCCTGGATCCTATCGTTCGGCGCAGGCGTCGAGGTGATCGAGCCGGCCGAGCTGCGCGAGGCCGTGCGACAGGAGCTGGAGCACGCCAGCGCGCGTTATGCCGAGGCCCCGGCACAGCGGCGCAAGAACACGGGCGGCCCACCCCGACGTCGCAGCGCTTCGGCACGCACCTGAGGTCGCCCTCCAGCGATCGACCTTTCTGTGAGAGGCCCCGGGGTGCGACACCGGGTCGCACCGCCGGGCGCCCGTTCGGAATCAGGCGCCGGCCTCGGTCTCTGCGGGCGAGTCGGCAAAGCGATGCCACAGCACAGGGGAGAGCACTTGCCCCACGTAGTCCATGGGGAAGTCTGGCATGCCGTGGAGGCCAATGTCTTCGGGGGGCTCGCGGTCCTTGGGCAGGAAGCGGGTGCCGAAGACGACATCCCAGACGATGAGGTTCTGGCCGTAGTTCGTGTCCGACTCTTCCAGCACACGCGAGTGATGCCAGCGGTGCAGCTCCGCCATGCTGAAGAACCAGTTGAGAGGCCCGCAACGGAGAGGAAGATTCGTGTGCTGGAAGATCCCGTGCACGGCGGAGACCAGGCCGAAGAGCGCGAGCACGCGAGCGTCCGCTCCCAGGATCACCAGGGCCGTCCACGGAGCGTAGAAGGAGATGGCCAGGTCGATGGGATGGAAGCGCACGGCGTTCAGGCCGTAGAGCCGCGGTGCGCTGTGGTGGACGGCATGGAAGCGCCAGAGCAAGGGGATGGTGTGCCCCCAGCGGTGGGCCCAGTAGAGAAAGAACTCCCCGACGACGAGCGCCAGCACCAGCTGCGGCAGCAGGTGCCAGTGTCCGGGCCAAAGCGGGGAGGAGATCATCGCCGAGAGCCAGGCCGCCACCATCACCGTGAAGGCCAGCATGAGCGGGCGCAGCAGCGCGACGGTGAGGCCACCGGAGACGATGTAGTGGCCGATGTCTACGTGCAGGTCTCCACGGGAATGCTTCCAGCTCTCGTGAAGCGGAAGGAAGCGCTCCAGCGTCAACACCACCGCATAGGCGACCAGGATCGGACCGAACATGGCCCGCTCGGGCGCCACGCCCCGCTCCATCAGTGCCATGGCGACGGCCAGGGCCGAACCCAGACCCAGAGGGAAGACCGTCCAGGCAAAGGCGGTTCGGGCGGGGCTCATGAACGACGCAGGCCACCGTCGACGCCGTCGTCGGTGCGGACCATGCGCGGCGCGGCATCCTGGAACTTCTGGGGCAAGCGGGCCATCCAGACATCTCCCGGCTCCGCGATGTGGGTCTCGGCGTCGAACCCGCCCACGCATTTCATCGGGGAATCTCCTTGGGAATGGGGTCGATCAGCCTCTCGTGCGGAGCGGAAGAACGATAGCCGCGATCGCCCCTGCCGCAGACGGCAGCGTCGGGAACCTCGCCGGGGGGTGGGCCGCGCGGGTCGATCTCCCGAAGGGGTGGCAGGTCCTCCAGCCGGCCGTGCGCCCGTCCGTCCGTCCGACGGGCGCACGCTGGTTTCGCATCCGGGCCCGGCGGCATATCGTTGGCGGCCTCACCGGCGACGCCGGGAACGCAACCTCGCAGCACGGAGCACGCCATGACCACGCAATCGATCACGGAACTCTTCGACCTGAGCGGAAAGGGCGCCCTGGTGACGGGCGGTGCACTGGGCATCGGACAGGCCATCAGCTTCCGCCTGGCCGAGGCCGGCGCCGCTGTGCTGATCGCGGACGTCAATCTGGATGCAGCCAAGCAGACGGTGCAGGAGATCGAGAGCCGGGGCGGCCGCGCCCAGGCCATCGCTGCAGACGTCAGCAGCGGCAAGGATGCCGAGCGGGCCGTGCAGACGGCGGCAGATGCTTTTGGCCGTCTCGACATCCTGGTGAACAACGCCGGCATCTTCCCGCTGGTCCCCGTCCTGGACGTGGACGAGGCGACCTGGGACCGGGTGATCGACATCAACTTGAAGGGCTCGTTCCTGTTCGCCCAGGCGGCGGGCAGGCAGATGGCCGCAGATGGCCGCGGCGGAAAGATCATCAACATCGCCTCGGTCGACGGCATCCACCCGAACGGCGTGGCGACGCACTACAACGCCTCCAAGGGAGGCGTCATCATGCTGACCAAGGCGCTGGCGCTCGAGCTGGCCCCGCACCAGATCCTGGTGAACGCCGTGGCCCCGGGTGGCATCGCCACCCCCGGCGGCGAGAACGCGCGCACCCAGGTCTCCGAGACCACGGGCGTGCCCGCGCAGGCGATGGTGGACGGCTGGCTCGCACGCGTGCCGCTCCGCCGCATGGGCGAGCCCGACGACATCGCCAAGGTGGTGTTCTTCCTGGCGAGCGGCGCCGCCGATTTCGTCAGCGGCGAGATCATCGTGACCGACGGGGGCTACCTGCTCTCCTGAAGCCAATCGGAGCCAGTTCCCCTTGCGCGCACCGCGGCCGATGCCGGCCGCCACGCGGGGCGGGATGGACGAGGCGGTGCAGATGGAAGGCGAGAACTGCCTCTACGCGTGTGTCGAAGCTGGCGTTGCACTCGCCGGCTTCTCTGCACTGATGATCGCATTCCGCCAGCGCGAGCCCTCTCAGCTCTCCGCCTACGACCGTGCGCTCATTGCGACTCTCGTCGAGCGCGGCCTGATGGTCGTCTGCTTCGCACTCCTTCCCATCTTGCTGCTCGGGCTCGGCCTGGACCGGCCCGCGGTGTGGGCGGTATCGAGCGCGGCACTCGCGCTGTACTTCCTGTCATTGGCCATCCGGACCAGCCGGCTCCGCCAGCAGAACCGCGAGGAGACTCGCATTGTCACGGGCATCATGTTCTGGCCCCTGCTCGTGCTCGGCATGCTGGTCATGCTGTTGCAGGGCCTTCACCGCCGCCGGCATCGGGCTCGAACAGGGCGTCTGGTGGTACGCCCTGGGCGTTTTGTGGCTGCTCGTATCCGCCGGTTACATCTTCGTGCTCGTCCTGCGCGATTGGGTGCACTCCACCTGACCCACGGTGCAGCCGAGATCGAAGACCCGCCTCCACTTCAGCCGGCAGTGCCGGCCCCGCACGACACCGTGGGCGCTCGAAAGCGTTCCCCTGCCCGGCTCGTCCAGACCCGCGCCACCAACTACGCCGCCAGGCTCCAAGCCCGACTCCGTGCCGCTCACGTACCGCCCTGCAGCCCCCGACGACACACCAAGACCAAGGTTTTCGCCCGCTACTCCAGCGCCTTACACCCCTGCTCCAGCAAACCCCCTCCGGGAAACGCTGCATTCGCCATTTCTCCAGGCCCCCCTCTCCGAAAGCTTCCCAACGATATCTCGCATTCCTTCGCAGCTCTTCCAGAAGCGCCGCCCGCGATTCGTGAGCCCCCACGAGCACTTCCCGCTACCCGCCATACAATAGAGCTGCATACCTCTGCAGCCCGGCATGGGATCGGGATGCAGGTCATTAGTAGTTGGGCGGCGGCAAGAATTCCTGACACAAAGCCTCTGTGGCGACTACCTCCTTCGTAGGAGGACACGCCCCGGTGGGATATAGACGGAGTCTGTGCGCCGGTGCTACAACGCTGGCCTTGCTCATCTCGATATCGCTTGCTGGTCCTACAAACGCCACGCCCGTCTATCTAAACGACCAGAACATCTCGGTTTTGTTGGTTTCCCCTGCAAGCCTCACGGGCGGCACGGTTGACAACCTCATCGATGCAGATTCTCCGAGCGCGACGGATGCCCACACGCAAGCGACCCACGTGTGGGTTTCTGGCGACTCGCTCGAACTGCGGTTTGACCTTCAAGGTATCTATAATCTCGAGATCTTTCACTTCTGGAACTACTTCGAGGAGTCCTTCGACGTCGATAGTATCGACCTCACCTTCCTTGATGCCTCCGAGTCGAGTGTCGGCACCTTTAGTGCCACGCCAGCCCTTGGTATCCATCCATCTGAGGCTGAGAACTTCTCGCTCGTGGGCATCGAGAATGTTCGGTTCGTGAACGCGCTCCTCGCCGGAAGCAACGACCAGGTCGATTTTCAGAACATTGGGTTCACCGGCACGCTGATCCCGGAGCCGTCGACGGCACTTCTGGTCGGGCTGGGTTTGTCAGCTACTGCTTTAGAGCGTCGCCGTAGTGCGCGCCGCCGCCCAACAAGGCGCTGCAGCTGACGTGGCACAGCGCGTTCCACTCGGGGTCTGGTAGCCTCCTGGCACCAACCTTGGGTGCCTCAGCGAGTGTCGGCGGCCTGTGCCACGCAGCTGAGCGCCCAGTCCGTTAGACGGATGCGCCGCGGCGTTCAGGTAGGAAGCCGGCCTACCCAGAAACCGGGCCTGCGGCGGTCGTGTGCTATCGCCAAAACCTGAACCCGGTCTGGTAACTCCACGTAGACCACGTGGTAGGGGAACCGACGCAACGGCCTCCTGCGAATGGTCTGATCCGAGATCCCAGGTACCAGCGCTCCAACCTGCGGAGTCTCGGCAATCCGGCCCACCAAGCCGTCGGTCGCGTCCAGAAACTCCCGCCCCAAGCCAGTGCGATGAGTTTCGTACCAGCGAGCCGCTTCAGCCATCTCGGCTTCTGCCTCCTCACTGATCCGAATGGGGAGCGTCAACGCTCGGTCAGCCCATCCTTGGCCGCGCCTCTCGCCTCCGCCCAGAGTCTCCCCGTGTCCTCGCCTGACCGCGCGCGCGAGGCACGGCGCTCGATCTCAGCCGCCCAGGCGATTTCCACTTCCGAGTCCGGCTCCCCATCCAGGCTGGCAAGCAGTTCGGCAGCAAGTTCCGCACGTTCCGACAACTCCAGCCCAAGGGCCTCGTCGAGCACCTTCTGGCCAGTCTTGCTCATCTCGCTAAAGCTCCCTGGAAACCCACCGTCTAACAAGGCGCTGCGGCTGACGAGCCACAGCGCGTTCCAGTTGACCTCGGGTAACCTATGGCATTGTAACCCTGGCGCTTCGAACGAGCCACAGAGGCGCTGCGGCTCGCAGCTGAACGCCGATTCGTTAGAGGGCGGCGTCGTTGATAGGCTTGGCGAACTTGGATATCCCGAGACTCGAATCCATAGAACGCGATTCGTGGCGACTCGAGTCTGGTGAAACAAGACATGCGGAAGCGCCCGAGACGTTCTGGACACTTTAGCGTCGGCAGGCAGCCGCTGAGGGCCTATTTCTGGAGTCTGCTGGCAGCCCAGGTGCCGGCGAGCCGGGTACTCTGCGACGAGCTAGACCCGGGAATCACATCCGAGTTGCTTCCCGTACGACGCCCCACGTCATGCCAGGTGGACACTTGTGGACAGAGTCAAAGACGCAACCAGGCTGGATTCCCTCCATTCCATCAAGGGCAACTTCGCAAAGTCCCAGGCCAAGCACCTGGAACTGGCGATTCAGAACACCAGGCTTTCCGGTCCCTGGCTCGAGTTCGGGGTTTGGAAGGGCACTACCGCACAGCTCCTGCTGA